>JBAOIA010000011.1:674706-1012059 GCA_037045145.1 Bacteroidia bacterium | reverse complement strand
CTTTCAAAATCACCATTACATATCAGTTCACAATTCTGTGAAAATGACTTCAAGTTGCAAAAAAGCATTGCACAAATCAAGTTCAAAACAACCTTTTTCATAGTTTACAAATTCTATTTTCAAAAGTACAATTTAAACCTCAGAAACAAATATTATTCCATACTATAAATCTAAAATATTTAAAATGAATCATTAAATTGATTCTTCAGAATAAAAAACAATTTGTTGCACAATTACATTATTTGCCTTATGTTTGAGTTCGTCAATTCAAGCTTATGAGGTCAATTTTATCATTCCTAATACTGACATTTTTTTACTACACCACTCCTGCCCAATCCTACCTTACATCCGGAGGTGCAAAGGCATCATCCATGAGCGATGCTGCTGTTACCATCAGTGATGTTTTTGCTGCGTTCAACAATCAGGCTTGCCTGTCCCTGCTCGAAAAACCTGAAACTGGTTTAGCTATTCAGAATCGTTTTGGAATGAAAGAACTCAACACACTTTCTGCTGCTTTTGCCTTGCCTCTGTCAGAAAACAAAGGCGTATTTGCGCTGAGTGTCAACCGTTATGGATACAAACTTTTTAATCAGAATAAAATTGGGTTGGCTTATGCTAAAAGACTTAGTCCTGTATTCAGTGCCGGAATTCAGGCAGATTATCTGAACACACACATTGATGAAGGCTATGGAAACAAATCGTCATTTACAATTGAGGGTGGTGTGCTGGCTGAGTTTAACAAACTAAAAGCAGGCATCCACATTTTTAATCCGCTACATGTAAAACTTACCGATTATGATGATGAACGAATTCCTGTAATTATCAAGGCAGGTATTAGTTATTCTTTTTCTGAAAAAGTTCTGGCAGCAGTAGAAATTTTTAAATCTATTGACAGAAAAGAAACTTATAAAATTGCTCTCGAATATCATCCGGTTAAAGCACTTTATGTTCGTGGAGGTGTAAGCACAGAACCTGTTCAGCTCACCTTTGGTTTCGGTTTAAAGTTTTCACAATTTTATGCTGACTTTACCTCTGGTTATTTTGAACCATTAGGCTACAGTCCGGGATTGGCTTTGCGTTATGCTTTTTAATCATGAAAACAATTCAACTGCTTTTTATTTCACTATTATTCTTCAACATTACAGTTGCTCAGGTAGTTCCGCCACAAGACGACAGCAAGATTGAAGAGAAAGTTGAGAATATTGCAAATACAGCAGATGAGTCTGCTGACCTGACTGAGCTGACAGAGCAACTTCAGCAATTAGCTGCCAACCCAATAAATCTGAATAAAGCAACTCGTGAAGATTTGTTACAGACAGGATTGTTTAGCGAGGTGCAGGCAGATGCTATCATTGAACACCGTGAAATTTCAGGAAAATTTATTTCTTTATACGAACTTCAGTCGATAGACTTTCTTTCATTAGAAGACATTGAAGAAATTTTACCTTATGTGACGGTTGGAAACACAGAGGACATTAAAACAACTTTTAAAAAAATATTTACTGATGGCAACAGCAGGCTTATTGTTCGTGGTCAACGTTATCTCGAAAAACAAAAAGGATTTCGCGACAGCACTGCATCAGACAAGGTTCATCCTGCCTATCCCGGAAGCCCATGGAAACTATATACACAATATCAGTATCGCTACAAGCAAAGATTTAGTTTTAACTTAACAGCAGAAAAAGATCAGGGGGAAGAATTTTTTAAAGGCTCGCAAAAAAATGGTTTTGACTTTTACTCTGCACATTTAGCTATTCGTGATTTCGGAATTATTAAGCGTGCTGTTATTGGTGACTATGATTTATTTTATGGCCAAGGATTGACATTATGTACAGGTCTGTCGTTCGGAAAATCGCCTGATGTTGCTGCTGTTCGTAAATTTTCTACAGGTATTAGGCCTTATACATCTCTAAACGAATCCAGTTTTAAAAGAGGAGTTGCCGTATCTGTTGGGAAACAAAACTGGAATGCCGATGCTTTTTACAGCAACAGAAAATTAGATGCCAACCTGAGTTCTATCATAGATACAACATTTGAGCAACAAGATATTTTTACTTCCTTCATTGAGTCGGGTTATCATCGTACTACAAGCGAACTTGAAAACAAAAATACCATACGTGAACAATTGTATGGTGTTAATGCAGGATACACATCACGCAACTTTTCGGCAGGAATAACCACAGTTCATGCAGGCTATGACAGACCCTTGCAACGTTCGCTTCAGCTTTACAACCGTTTTGACTTCGGTGGAAAACAATTTACCAAAGTGGGCATTGATTATAGCTGGCTGTTTCGAAACATCAATTTTTTTGGAGAATTTTCAAGAAGTGATAATGGTGCAATTGCTTATGTCAATGGTGCTATCATCAGCTTAGGGACCACTGTTAGTGTTTCTGTAGTGAACAGAAATTATCCTCGAGATTTTAATTATCTATATGCAAGTGGATTTGGTGAGTCAAGTACAACAAGAAATGAAAAAGGAACGTATGCAGGTATTGTAATCAAACCAAATCGTTATTGGAGTTTTAACGGATATTTAGATCGTTTTACATTTCCATGGCTGCGTTTTGGTGCCGATGCACCTTCAAAAGGTTATGAATATTTATGGCAAATATCATGGAATCCATCAAGGCAATTTGAAATTTATTTCCGAAACAGACAAACACAAAAAGAAGAAAACAGCAGTGCTGAAGCCATTGCAGATTATCTTGTATTTAAAAAACAGAACAATTATCGCTTTAACCTTACCTACAAAATTTCCAAATCTGTTGCTATTAGAAATCGTATTGAATGGGTCAGGATTAATTATGAAGAAAAAACCAATGAAAATGGCTTCATGATATATCAGGATATTTTATTTAAGCCACTCAGCTCCCCTATTTCAGGTTCTGTACGTTACGGACTATTTGATACCGACAGCTATGATTCAAGAATTTATGCCTTTGAAAATGACATTCTTTATTCTTACTCTATTCCATCATTCTATAATCGCGGGTTCCGTTATTATTTAACACTTCGCTATAAAGTAACCAAAGGTGTGGATATATGGTTCCGATTTGCACAGACTGTTTATACCAATCAAAAAACATTTGGATCAGGGCTTGATGAAATAAATAATAATAAAAGAAGTGAAATAAAGTTACAGGTAAGGTATCAGTTTTAGTATTTTTGCAATGATGAGGATTTGGGGTTTGAAATTATTGGTTTTAATATGGGTAGTATTTACCGGCTACTGGTTGCTGCCATTAAAAAAACCTAAAGCTTATCGCGAAGACAGCGAGCCTAATACAATTTTAGCTACCCAGCAATTCTGCGAACCACAATGTGCCGATATTATCATTAAAAGAGGGGAATTGATTATTCCTGACAGTTTAAAAAAAATGTATCCTGAATTACGAAAAGATGTTGCTCTTATCGTTGGCAGTTCACCATTTAAGAAATCAAAAAGTGCACTCATGTTTTCATACGACTTTGTTATGTCTGGTCATGTAGAACGGGTTGGCTTTACACAGCAGGAAGGGTATGTCCCGGTGTTTCATGTTGAAGAATGGTTTCCGACACAATACATTGCCAGGTTCTGGAAGCTGACACATAACAGCGAGTTGCTTTATCTGATAAATCTGAATATAGGACTGCCATTGCTGTTATTTTATTTTTTTAAGCAAGGCTCATCACTCAACAAGTTTTTTTAATGTTGCATTTGCTGACAATGAATTTATACTGACGATTTAGCACCAAGAAAAAACATCGCCTTCATTTTTATTAACAAGTCCAAATAAAAGCATGCAATAGGTTAACTTTGCAGGTTATTACTATATGCAAACAGAGCACGAGAGCATTGAAATTTACGGAGCACGGGAACATAATCTCAAAAATATAGACCTCGTATTACCACGTGAAAAGCTGATTGTCTTTACAGGACTCAGTGGCAGTGGTAAGTCGTCATTGGCATTCGACACCATTTATGCCGAAGGACAAAGGCGCTATATGGAAAGTTTCAGTGCCTATGCACGCCAATTCCTTGGCAGCCTGGAGCGACCCGATGTAGATAAAATAAACGGCCTCTCTCCTGTTATCAGCATTGAACAAAAAACCACCAATCAAAATCCACGCTCAACAGTAGGAACAGTTACTGAAATTTATGATTTCATGCGTTTGCTTTTTGCCCGTGCCGGTGAGGCCTTCTCCTACATGACAGGTGAAAAAATGGTAAGGCTTAGCGATGATCAGATTGTAGAAATTATTCTTCGGGATTTTGATAAGAAAAATATTATTGTGCTTGCTCCTGTTGTTAAAGCCCGTAAAGGTCATTACCGCGAGCTGTTTGAACAAATCAGAGTATCAGGTTTTATTCGCGTGCGAATTGATGGTGTGATAACTGAAATAAAAAAAGGCATGCAAACCGACCGCTACAAAACTCATGACATAGAAATTGTAGTGGATAAAATTGAAGTTAACGAAACAGCAACAAAAAGAATCTATGACACCGTGAAAACGGCCATGCGTTTTGGCAAGAACACATTGATGATTATTGCTGACGATCAAAAAAGAGTTCGTTTTTTCAGTCGTAATCTGATGTGTCCTACATCAGGAATCTCATACGATGAACCTGCACCAAACACATTTTCTTTTAACTCTCCTTATGGTGCCTGCCCGCGATGTAATGGGCTTGGCACAATACCTGAAGCCGATTTGTCCTCCATCATCCCCGACAATAAAATTTCCATTCGCAAAGGAGGAATTTTACCTTTGGGTGAATACAAAAACAATTGGATATTCGGAGAACTGGAATATATTGGCAGGAGGTTTGGCTTCAACCTGAACACACCAATTCATGAAATTCCGCATGAAGCACTGAACATAATTTTATACGGTACAGATGATGTTTCTCTCAATGCAACTCCGGGAAGCAGTCATGGAATAACGTTTGAAGGCATTGTAAACTTTATCGTCAATCAGATGGAAGAGAATGCAACGTATTCCATCAAAAAGTGGGCGTTGAATTTTATGCAAACCATTACATGCCCCGAATGTGAAGGAGCACGACTTAAAAAAGAGTCGCTTGCATTTAAACTCAACAATAAAAATATTGCCGAACTTTCATTGATGGACCTTGGTGAATTGCAGCAATGGTTTCAGCAACTACCTGCTTCACTAAATGAAAAACAAAATATCATTGCCACAGAAGTTCTTAAAGAAATTGTTAAACGTTTAGGTTTTCTGCTTGATGTCGGACTTGATTACATTACCTTAAACCGTAGCACAAGAAGTTTATCAGGTGGAGAATCGCAACGTATTCGTTTGGCAACACAAATTGGTTCTCAGTTGGTGGGTGTGCTATATATTCTTGATGAGCCCTCTATAGGACTGCATCAACGTGATAATGAACGATTGATAAAAGCATTGAAAGAACTTCGCGACATAGGCAATACAGTCATTGTTGTTGAGCATGACAGAGAAACCATTGAAGCAGCAGATTATGTGGTTGACCTTGGTCCCGGTGCGGGTATTAACGGTGGTGAAATTGTCGCAGTAGGCAAACCCGAAGAATTAAAATTTCAGCAATCGCTTACAGCGAATTATATGAGCGGTGGCATTAAAATGCCTTCTTCAAAAAGCAGAAAAGGAAACGGAAAAAAATTAACTATCACAGGTGCTAAAGGAAACAATCTTAAAAATGTGACTGCTCATTTTCCATTAGGAACATTAATTTGTGTGACAGGTGTTTCGGGAAGTGGCAAATCAACATTGGTCAATGAAACTATTTATCCTGCATTGAACAAACATTTTTATAACAGTACACAAAAACCATTGCCTTATGAAAAGATAAATGGTTTGAATTATATTGATAAAGTTATAGAAATTGACCAATCGCCAATTGGCAGGACACCACGCAGCAATCCTGCTACCTATACAGGAGTATTCACTGATATAAGAAATTTATTTGCACAATTACCCGAAGCAAAAATCAGAGGCTATGCTCCGGGCGTTTTTTCTTTCAATGTTAGTGGTGGCCGATGTGATACTTGTTTGGGAGCCGGCTTGAAAATTATTCACATGAACTTTTTGCCCGATGTGCATGTTCATTGCGAGACTTGTAATGGCAAACGCTACAAACGCGAAATACTTGAAGTTCGTTATCGTGGTAAATCTATCAGTGATGTACTTAACCTGAGTATTCATGAAGCAGTTGATTTTTTCAGTAACATTCCTGCCATTTTACATAAAATCAAAACCTTGCAGGACGTTGGATTGGGCTACATAACATTAGGACAATCATCTACTACCCTGTCCGGTGGTGAGGCACAAAGGGTGAAATTAGCATCGGAACTTTCAAAAAAAGATACAGGCAACACTTTTTATATTCTTGATGAACCAACAACAGGCCTGCATTTTGAAGATGTAAGAATTTTACTTCTGGTTTTGCAACAGTTAGTTGACAAAGGCAATACGGTTGTGGTAATAGAACATAATATGGATATTATTAAAGCTGCCGATAACATTATTGATCTTGGTCCGGAAGGCGGCATGAAAGGTGGAAATATTGTTGCAGAAGGCACACCTCTTCAAATCAGTAAAAATACTAACAGCATTACAGGAACTTTTCTGAAAAAAGAAATGGAATGGCATCTTAAAGTTGGTGCAGAAATCTGATTTTTCTTTTAACCTAATCACTGCACTTTTAAAAAACGCTCCTTACCTGAAATATCTTTTAGAATTTCAACTTTCGTAAAACCTTTTTCTTTAAAACACTTTGCTGTCTGACTGGCATAAGCTGGATTCAGCTCCAAAAAAATATAGCCATTCTTATTCAATATTTTCTTTGCCAGTGAAGCTATTTCAATATAAAATTCAAGTGGATTTTCATTTACAAATAAAGCCGTATGCGGCTCCCACTTCAAAACATGGGGAAGCATTTGAGCAGCTTCCTGCTGAGTAATGTAAGGTGGATTAGAAACAATTAAATCAACTTTCGATTGCAATGTCTCAGTACCCGAATCAAATACCGATTCATTAATGAATACAACCGATGCCCCCAACGCTGAAGCATTCTCCCTTGCAACATTTAATGCCGCTGCCGAAATATCTGTTGCTTTCACCAGCGCTTTTGGAAATAATAATGACAACTCAATAGCTATACACCCGGAACCTGTACCTACTTCAATAATTGAACCGACACAAGCTGATTTCA
Organism: Bacteroidia bacterium; assembly: GCA_037045145.1. Classification (NCBI taxonomy): domain Bacteria; kingdom Pseudomonadati; phylum Bacteroidota; class Bacteroidia; species Bacteroidia bacterium. Next base: position 1,004,867 of record JBAOIA010000011.1, on the reverse strand, counting down.
GCTGATGCTTGATAAGCAAAACTAACTCCTCTGTTTCCGGACGTGGAATAAGTACACTTGAGTTAACCTTATAAATGTGATTACAGAACCATGCCTGGCCTAATATATACTGTATTGGTTCGTTATTACGCAGCCGCTCCAGACATTGACGAAGTAAGGTTTTCTGTGACTCATTAACTTTTTCACTTTTGCGTGTTTTGTAGTCTAAACCAAAAACATGTTCCATAACCAATCTGGTTATAGCCAAACTTTCGCCTTTATCATAGACTAGTTCGACCTCTGCCTGAAAAACATTACTGATTTCTTTTAGTGACACTGTTGCAAAACTAAATAAACGTATCATTTATTATAATTTTGCAACAACAAATGATTATGACCTTTCACGAAACAATAATGAATCGTTGTCTTGAAATAGCCAACAACGCTTTTGGGCAAACTACGCCCAACCCAATGGTGGGCTGTGTTCTTGTTTTCGAAAATAAAATTATTGGCGAGGGTTATCATCAACAGGCAGGAGAAGCACATGCAGAAATTAATGCTATAAACAGTGTAGAAAACAAAAATCTTATTCCACTGTCAACACTTTATGTTTCATTAGAGCCCTGTTCGCATTATGGCAAAACACCACCTTGTTGTGAGCGAATTGTTCAGGAAGGAATTAAGAAAGTTGTTGTTGGCACAATAGATACCTATGCAGATGTAAATGGTAAAGGCATAAGTTTTCTTCAACAAAATAATGTTGAAGTTGTTGCGCCATTGTTAAATGATGCATGTCGTACATTAAACAGGCGTTTCTTTACCTTTCACGAAAAACATAGGCCTTATATCATTTTAAAATGGGCACAAAGTGCAGATGGCTTTATAGCACCTGAAAATGCCCAACAACAATACGCTATTAGTAATACATTTAGCAAAACACTATCTCATAAATGGCGGACAGAAGAACAAGCTATATTGGTTGGGACAAAAACTGCTATCGTTGATAATCCGCAACTGAATGCCAGACTTTGGAAAGGCAAGAATCCAATAAGAATTGTCATTGACAAAAACTTAGATGTTCCCACATCACATCATTTGCTTGATGGTTCTGTTAAAACAATTTTAATAAATCAGAAAAAAGAAACCATAGAAAACAACATTGATTATGTAAAACTCAACTTTCAGGAAAATCCGGCAACTCAAATTCTGAAAGTATTATATCAATTTAAAATTCAATCCGTAATAATTGAAGGTGGAGCACAAACGCTACAATATTTTATTCAAAGCAATTTATGGGACGAAGCCAGAGTGTTTAGTGCTGCCAAATCATTAATTCGTGGAATTAAAGCACCTGAAATTTCGATTTCACATTCAAAAATCACAACTATTGAAGACGATACTTTAAAACTATTTTACAACGTATGACAGTTACCGTTTTCATGGCAGTTCTGTTTACCTCATCACTCTTTGTCATACTTAAACTATTCGATCGCTTTAAAATCAGCAACATTCATGGACTAACATTTAATTATTTTACGGCAGGTATTTGTTATACAGTGTATTCCAAACAAACCTTCAGTTCAATTTCCGGATTTGCAGCAAGTTATTTTCCATATTTTTTTCTGAGTGGGAGTTTATTTATTGGCGTATTTTATCTCACTGCTTTATCTTCACAAAAAAATGGCGTTGCATCAACAACCATAGCCAGTAAAATGTCATTAGTAATTCCAACACTACTGGCTGTTTACTTATATGATGAAACTTTTTCTATACAGAAAACAACAGGGCTGTTAATGGCATTAGCTGCAGTTTATCTGTCAGCAAGAGGGAGCAACAATAAATCTTCAGTGTCAGGATGGACATTACCTTTATTGGTATTTGCAGGTGCAGGCTTGGTTGATGCTTCAATCAAATATACACAAAATGTTTTTACCGACAATGAAGGTAGAAGCAGCTACTTCTCATTAGTATTTTTCTCTGCAGCAGTAATTGGAAGCTGCATTCTTTTATTCAGCAAAAACAAATCTTCAGCAGGCAACAAATTTAGCAATATCATTGCAGGAATTATTTTAGGTATCTTTAATTTTATTTCTCTTTATTATATGATTGCAGCACTTCAGGAGTTTCATGCGGACAGTGGTAAAGCATTTATTTTAATCAACTCCGGTGTTGTGTTGTTAAACTTTTTACTCTCCATTATTTTATTTCATGAAAACAAAAATAAACAAAGCTGGTTTGGTGTTATACTGGCAGTAGTAGCAATCATTATTTTGTCGCACTAAATGTTTGAAACAAGTTATAAAACTATTGTTGGTCACTCCGAAGGTATTTTCAGAGATAAAGGCAGCAGATTTTTGGCTTTTGCTTATTATGTTGAGAAGGAAAATGAATGTAAATCTATTCTAGAACAAGCAAAAAAAGAACATCCTAAAGCCAATCATCATTGTTATGCTTATCGTTTAGGCGCATATAAAAACATTTTTCGCTGGAATGACGACAGAGAGCCTTCCAACACTGCAGGTCGCCCTATTTACGGAGTTATTCAATCCAATGATTTAACAAATATTCTGATTATTGTGGTGCGTTATTTTGGCGGTACATTACTTGGTGTTCCCGGCCTGATACAAGCATACAGAAGTGCGGCAGAAGCAGCAATTGAACAAAACACTATTATTGAAAAAGAAATTGAAGAAGAGTTCGAGCTTCAAATGGCTTTTGAAGATATGGCAGAGGTACTGAAAATAGTCAAACAACATAAAGCAACATTCAATCAAACATCTACTGCAGACACTTTAACGTTACTGGTAAAAGTAAAAAAAACTTTTTCAGACCATTTTTTAAAAGCAATAACCGGAAATTATCTGCTGAAAGCTAAAGTTAAGATAAAAGCTATCTCCTGATTTTAATACAAATCATATTTCAGCAAGCGACACTCAATTGTTCCATTGTAGAAGGGTATGCGCGCTGAAGTTCGTAGGCCTACTTTCTTTGCCAGAGTTAAATCACCTGTAAAGATAAAACCTGTTTTTCCCTTACATTTCTGTTTAAAAAAATCTCCAATTGACTGATACAATGCCGCAAGATCCATATTCTCCCCTAGCCTTTCGCCATAAGGCGGATTAATTACAATAACACCTTTACCTTCAGGAATTTTGGTTTCAGTAAAATCACATTTTGTCATTTCAATAAAAGCGTCAACACCGGCACGTTCTGCATTTTCTCGTGTTGCCTTTATTGCATAACCATTATTATCAGATGCTATGATTTCTGGCATGTTGTCAAAATTACTTTTCAATATAAGTTCACTGCGAAGTGACTCAAATTTTTTCTTATTAAAATCGAACAAGTGCATGTATCCAAAATTCGATCTTGCCAATAAAGGCAATCTATTTCCTGCCATCAAGGCTGCTTCAATTGCAAAGGTGCCGCTACCACACATAGGGTTAATAAATGTACTTTTCTTATCCCATCCTGTTGCTTTGATAATTGCTGCGGCCAGATTTTCCTGTACCGGTGCCTTAAAAGGATTCTGACGGTAGCCATGCTTGTTTAACTGTTCACCGGAAGTGTCGAGATATACCCATGCTTTATTCTCTTGCCAATGAAGATGAATTACCACTTCACTACGCAATGGGCCTGAATCGGGTCGTATATTATAATGACTTTGAAAAAAATCAACCACAGCATCTTTACAAAGCTGATTCAAAAACATGCTGTTGTTAATAGATGGATGATTTGTTTGTGAGGTAATGGTAATGTACTTTTTTTCTGAAAAAAAATCAGACCACCGGATGCGGCTAAGTTTATTATATAGTTGTTTCTGGTCTGTTGCAGTAAATTTATCAACTAACCAAAGTACTCTGCTGGCTGTAGTGAGTTGAAAGTTTAGCTCCATGCACCGTTCGAAGGCTGCTTTAATAAACACACCTGTATAATTTTCATCAAAAGGTTTGTACCCTAAGTCATCCAATTCCTGTTTTATCCATGGGACAACATGTGGCGCACAACTGATAAAAAATGTTTCCTGACCCTTCATCGAAAAATTAATTTGCCACAAAGGTATGTTTTAGTATAATCATCATTGAAAAAGTTTAACAAATGATACTAAAATATGCTGTTTACAATATTAAAATTTTCATTCCAGCGTTGTAATATTATCTTCGATCTGACTTAACTTTGCACTGATGACAGAAAATCAAAAACCAAACGATCAAGAGTTGCTTGCCATGATTAGTCTTCTTGATGATGAAGATGAAACGATCTATGAATCACTTCTGAGTCATTTTTTGGAAATAGGCAAACCTGTCATTCCATTATTAGAAGAAAAGTGGAGTCAATCACTCGATGCCTTGTTACAATCTCGAATTGAAAACATTGTACATAAAATACAGTTTGAATCTGTAAAATCAGAACTAGCAAACTGGAAAGCACACAATAAAAATAATTTACTTGATGGTTTAATAGCTGTTGCGCGTTATCAATATCCCGACTTAGACGAAGATTCTATCAGAACATTTTTTAGTGATGCAAGAAGACGCGTTTGGGACAATCTTCAACCTACCGATACCCCTTTAGAACAAGTCAGAATTCTGAATCAGGTTCTTTTTGTTGAATTTGGTTTCAATGGCAATACAGCCAATTTCCATTCACCTCAAAACTCTTTTATCAATACAGTTATTGAAAGCAAAAGAGGCAATCCAATTTTATTATGTGCTATTTATTCAATCGTTGCACAGGATCTCGATGTTCCTGTTTATGGTGTAAATCTACCTGAACATTTTGTATTATGTTATCAAACATTATATAAAGATAAATTTGCCGAATATGCTTTTCCGGAAGAAAATATTTTATTTTTTATCAATGCTTTCAGCAGAGGTTCTGTATTCGGTAAGGACGAAATTGAACTTTATCTGCGAAAACTGAAACTTCAGCCTGATAAAAAGTTTATAACACCCTGCAGTAATACAGATATCATAAGGCGTATTTTACACAACTTAAATTTCTCATTTAACAAATCGGGTCTGACTGAGAAATCCGATGAAATAGAAATTTTACTTGCATTGTTGGAAATATAAAAACCACTTCCTGTCTGATGGGAGCAGTCTATTTAAATAAACCATGTTTACATTACACCAATTCAATTACAACATATTTTTTTCAATAACTCCTTGCGCATTTGCGAAGTGCTGAATCACTGAGCCATATTCGCTGTATTGTTTCCGGCTTATTAAAAATCCCATAAATATCATAAAAAGTCGTAGCAGCTATAAAAGTCAGTACAGCTGAATCATCTATAGTTGCCCCTACTATTTTTATTCTATCATTCATCATTTAATTATAGGGCAAAAATAAGGGGCAGTGCTTTCGCACTGCCCCTTATTAATTTATTTAACCAAAATTTACTCCACTACCACTCTCACCTGATTGTTGCTGCCATTGGTTTGTACATTCAACATGTACGCGCCTTTAGCTACCTTACTCAGGTCTAATTGTAGTGTATTCTGTCCTGCTACATTGGCATGTGTCTGTGTCATTACTACGCGACCACTCAGGTCAAGCACTGTTACCTGTGCATTGCCTTTCTCTGCTGTGTATTCTACATTCAACACGCCTGCCGTTGGGTTTGGATATACATTAAGCCTATTGGCTGATGCCAACTCGCCTTCCTTACATCCTATGGTCACCGCAAATGCTTTTGATCCTGTTCCGCAGCCATTGCTTGCATTCACTACCACTGAGCCATTGCCTGTGCCCCAATCTAAGGTCAGTGCATTTGAATTTCCTCCACCTGCTACATACGTTGCTGTTGGTGACGATGGATAGCCCCATGACAATGTATAAGAGCCTGTGGTGTTACCGATGTCTGCTGTAAACTCTATACCCTGCGTATTGGCACACCAGCTCGCTGGTATGGCCGTCAAGCCTATTGGTGAGTTTGGTGAGCCCTTCAATGGAATACAACGTGCTGCACTTGTTCCACAACTGTTGCTCGCTGTTACACATAACTGACCTGTGGTCAATGCGCCATAGGTAACATTCACCGAACTGTTGCCATTGCCACTGATACTGCCTGGCGCTGTCCAGTTATAGGTAACGCCCGGACTTGATGGAACCGTGTAGTTAACACTCTGATTACACAATCCATTGGTGATACCACTGATGCTTGTCGGTACTGAAGGAAGACCCTGAGCTACCGTTCTGCACTTAGGCGCTGAGGTTACTCCGCAGATACTTGTCACACTTACACAGATGTTGCCTCCATGCGTAAACGTTGGACCAAAAGTGGCTGTGATGCTGTTCGTTGTTGAGCTGCCGGTAACGCCTGCCGGTAATGTCCAGTTGTAGCTTGCTGCTCCTGTACATGGTGTTATACTAAAGGTCTGTACTTCGTTTGGACATGATGATAATGGCCCGGTAATGGCATTCAACGCTGATGCTGACTTGCTTATGTACATACACTTATACGCTGTGGTATAACATGGTGTCTTTGCTGCTACGCATAAGTTACCGCCATTCCAGCCCGGTCCAAAGAACACTACTACTGAGGTGCCACTGGGTACTACTGTAGCATTGCCTGTTATCATCCACTGATAACCTGTGGCATCTGTCACCGGGGCTATCGTATAGGTGCCGTTGGTATTTGCACACATTGTCGTTGCTCCTGTAATCTCCTTAGGTGTGCTTATCTGATATCTCACCTTCTGGATTTTACGAAGTGAGGCTCCGCAACCATTGGCTGCCTGAACGCCTATACTCACAAACGATGAGGTTGATGAACTGAACGTTATCTGTACACTTGGTGTGGTCGTTGTATAGGGCGACTGGTTCATTGGATTACCATTAAAGAAGGTGCCGAATGGACCATCCCAGATATACTTCGTTGCGCCTGCTACTGCAGGTATGCTCAGATTCGCTGTTGTTCCGGGACATGCATAAGCTGGCATTCCTATTATCGTTGGCGTTACTACCACCGACTGTGATGGAGGTGCTGTGCTTATTGCTGTCAGGTTGCCTACTATTTGAGCCTGGCAGCCATTGCCGTCACTTACATAAACCGTGGTTGCTCCTGTTGCCAGGTTACCCATCACTCCTGTTGAATTGAAGTTTATAAAGTCTGAGGTATAGCCATAGGGGGCCAAGCCTCCTGCAGCAGATGTGTATAATATTCCATCACTACCGCCTGCACAACTTACATTCACCAGAGAATCTATTGTTAATGTTGGATTGTCATTTACATTTAAGCTCGTGCTTGCGCTTGCTGTACAACCATACTGATTGGTGACAATTACATTATATGTTCCGCTGTATGTAGCATTTGGACTGCTGATTGATGGATACTGAAGAGGACTTGTAAATGAATTTGGTCCTGTCCAGGAATAGGTGTTGCCAGTTAACTGACCCGGATCTACGTTGTCTGCTGACAGGAAGATGTCATTACCCAAACAAATATCGCCTCCAGAGCCTGCTACAGGAACTGGTGATGGTGATACGCTAAATGACCATACATTACAAGAGCTTCCGCCACCTGAAATTTGTGGTACTACCATCCAATAATAAATAGGTGCTCCACCGGATACGTCTGCATTATATGTTAATCCAACCTGGTTGGTTGAAACCATTGTTGTTGGAGGATTGGTTGTTCCAAAAAATACATTATATCCTGTTGCACCGGATAATGCAGGCCAGCTAAGGGTAATGTTGCCTGTAACTGCATCGGCACAACCACTGCCTGCATCGGCAGGATAGGTAGGTGCCATTACACATGTAGAAGGAGAAATATTTACTGTATAATCTTCTACTTCACCATAAGTAACAATACCGCATGGTGCTAAAGTTCCGGTATACGCCATTCTCACGCGCATGCGGGTATTGCCTGTTAAAGCACTACCGGGGATTGTGATATTACCTGTGAAAGGTACACCACTGGCACCACCTGATAAGATAAACTGCTCAGCAGGAACCTCAAATGTGCCATTCTGATTAAAGTCAATCCATATTGCAGCCTGATCACCACCAAAATAATTTGGAGTTAATACTGATGCCACATACGTATCACCTATAATCAAATTGGTAGAAATCGCTGTAAAGTCAGTGTATTGCGTTCCAGAAGGCTGGCAAGTGCTTGTATTATTGATAGTGTTGAGAGTAACATTACCGATATACTCATCGCCACTTGAACAACCCGCAGTAGTTGCACCTGCAACACAATAGCAACTGGCTATTGGATTCATGGTTACCTGTACAGGTGTTGAGGTAGCACTTTGTCCGCTAAGGGTACAGGTTACTATACACTGATACCATGTAGTAGCACTTTGTGTAGTTGTATAAGAAGGTAATGTTCCTCCGGTACTTGTCCAGGTTACACCATCGGGTGATGATTGCCAATCGAATGTAATGCCTGTGGCTACAACATTGTTTTGTAGAGAAAGTGTAAAATTTTGTCCTGAACAAACAGAAGCTTGATCGGACAAGGTATTTCCGGGGGAAGGTGTGCCTGTACAGTTGGTAAGAGGAATAACGTTTATTGTATAATCCTCTGCTTCACCATAACCTGCAGAACCTAAGTCACCACATGGCGTAGGAGAAGTTGAGAGCCAGTTACCCACGATACGCATTCTGTAATTGCCCGCAGGTTGGCTTAATAGCACAGAGATAGTTCCTGAACCACTACTTACATAGCTTCCAGCATTATATACTTGCTCACCTGCATCTAAGAAGCTTCCATTTTGATTCCAGTCTATCCAGATTCCTACACCTTCTGTAGGTACTACTGTATAACTAAAATTCACACTACTACCTTGAAGTTGCGACACCACTTGAGCTGTATTATTTACATATCCTTGGCCACCTGTACTCGTATTATTAATATTAGTTACACCACCTGTGGTAGTAAAATTGGTAATACCATAAGTCGCGCTTGTAGAAGTAGGTGTACAATAGCAATTATTGGGTAGATTTTGCAATACCTGCACTGGAGTAGTAGTAATTGATAACCCACTATTGGTACATGTTACAACACATTGATACCAGGTAGTGACTGACTGTGTTGCAGAGTATGTAGGTAAGGTTCCGGAGGTGTTGGTATAAGTAACACCATCTGTAGAAGACTGCCACTGATAAGTGATGCCTGACAGAGCGTACGTTGTTGATATAGTTAAGTTAATCGGAACACCTACACAAGCTGATGGTGCAGAAGATATTGTATTACCTGCTGCCGGTGTACCGCTACATGGTGCCGGTGATTGAATGTTAATGGTATAATCTTCTGTTTCGCCCGAACCAAAGTTTTGTGTACATGCATCAGCAGCTGTCATATTAACAGTACGTTGGCGGATACGCATTCCCGTATTACCATCTAAAGCAGTAACGGGAATAAGTAATGATATGCTATTGGTCAATACTCCTGTAGTGGTAGATGATATCTGAGTATATTCACTGACATCAAAGGTGCCGCTATGGTCATAGTCTATCCACAAGCCTGTCCATGCACCGGTACCGGATGCTACTCTTGTAAACGTATAGGTACTTCCTTTAAGAACATTTGTTGTTGCTGATTGGAAAGAATATGCGGGTAATGCACAACCTGCAGCAGCTGTATTGTTACTTAAGCGTATTTAAATCAATCTCATTAATACAAGGTGTACTAGATGAATGTAAACTTGTTGTACAGTAGCAATTATAAAATGGGTTTAACAATACCTGCACTGGTGTTGAAGTGGTTGATAATCCACCATTAGTACAAGTAACCACACATTGATACCATGTAGTAGCTGAAAAACCTGTAACGTTATAGGTCTGACTTGTAATACCTGTTGAAGTATAAGTTATTCCATCAGGCGAACTCTGCCAGTCGAAAGTTAAACCACCGTCTGTATAGAAAGGGTTGGTACCTAAACTTACGTTACCACCGGGGCAAACGCTGGCCACTGAAGCTGTGGTAACTGACGAGGAAGGAGTGCCGGAGCAAGAGTTTGGAATCAATATAGTAATGGTATAATCTTCTGTTTCGCCCCAGGTACGGTTAGTACATGCATCGGCAGATGTCCAGGCTGTTGTTCCCTGCCAGTCGCTTCTTACTCGCATTCCGGTGTTTCCACTTAAGGCTGTTATAGGTATTGTAAATGTTCCACTGCCTGTGCCACCGCTTGGAATATTTCCATTAATCAAGGTATATTCTGTTGTTTCGAATATTCCGTTTTGATTATAGTCTATCCAAATAGCTACCTGAGTGTTGCTGCCGGAAATACATCCTGCAGTCATAGTATAGGGTACACCCGGAACCAAACTTGCAGTAGTGCTTCCTGATGCAGGGAATGAATTATATGTTCCTGTACATCCACCTGTAACATTGTTTAAGGTAGTAGTTGCAATGGCAACACTACTCAATGAGTTGATTGCACAACTGCCACCAAGTCCTGTTGTACAATAACAATTGTAGAATGGACTCATAGTAACCTGAACAGGTGTTGAGGTAGCACTTTGTCCACTGTTGGTACAAGTTACAATGCACTGATACCATGTAGCAGCACTTTGTGTAGTTGTATAAGAAGGTAATGTACCTCCGGTACTTGTCCAAGTTACACCATCCGGTGATGACTGCCAATCGAATGTAATGCCTGCGCCTACCACACTGTTTTGTAATGATAAATTAATATTTTGTCCGATACAAGCCGTAGCTGGATTGGACAAGGTATTGCCGGGTGCAGGTGTGCCTGAGCAGTTGCTAAGAGGAATAACCGTAAACGTATAATCTTCTGCTTCACCATAACCTGCAGAACCTAAGTCACCACATGGTGTAGGAGAAGTTGAGAGCCAGTTACCCACGATACGCATTCTGTAATTGCCCGCAGGCTGGCTTAATGACACAGAGATAGTTCCTGAACCACTACTTACATAAGATCCACCTGAGCTATATACTTGCTCACCTGCATCTAAGAAGCTTCCATTTTGATTCCAGTCTATCCAGATTCCTACACCTTCTGTAGGTACTACTGTATAGCTAAAGTTCACACTACTACCTTGAAGTTGCGACACCACTTGAGCTGTATTATCTACATATCCCTGACCACCAGGGCTCGTATTATTGATATTAGCTATACCACTTGTGGTAGTTAAATTAGTAATACCATAAGTAGCGCTGGTAGAAGTAGGTGTACAGTAGCACGCATTAACAGGATTTACAGCTATGCTTATATTGTTACTGGTAGCACTCAAGCCACTATTACTACAAGTAATCACATACTGATACATAGTAGGCACCGAAATGCCGGCTGCTACATTATAGCTTGTGCTGGTAGCACCGCTGATAGGCGACCAAGTGCTTCCTCCATCAGTAGAGGAATACCACTGACCACTGATGCCTGTACCTACAGTAGCACCCGAAGTGCTTACCGTAAAGGCAATACTCGGACATATACTTGCAGGGCCAGATGCCGTGCCGGCAACCGGAGCACCGCTACAAGCTGAAGTGGCTACTACATTGATTAAATAATCTTCGGTTTCGCCCCATGTATAAGTACCACAAGGAACAACAACAGATGGTGTACTGGTTTCAACAAAAACCACACGCATAGCGGTATTGCCGGGTACGGCACTCAAAGGTACAGTAACAGAGCCGGTAACGGTGCGTGCACCCGAGCCAGAAGTAGATACATAAACCTCTTCACCGGCATCGGTAAACAAACCGTTCTGATTCCAGTCTATAAATACTTTAGCGGTATTTGGGTAGCTGCCTCCGCAAGTACCCAAACCTAAAGAAAGCGGTACTACATCGCCTTGCATTACGCTAGGTGCTGCAGGTGCGCCTACACCACTCCTATAGTTGCTGTACATATTGAGCACAGAGCCAGGACCCGTACCAGTAGTAGAGCAGGTAGAAGTATTGTTCAACGAACCGAAAGTAACGTTTAATATATCTTCATCTGCTGTACTCGTAGCAGTGGAAGTACAATAGCAATTGTAAAACGGATTGGTTGTTACCTGTAAAGGGTTAGATGTAGTAGTCTGTCCACTGTTGGTACAGGTAACTATACATTGATACCAGGTGTCCACTGATTGAGTTAAGGCATATGATGCGCTTGTAGCACCACTAATATTTGTATAAGTAATATTATCAGGAGATGATTGCCACTGATAGGTTACTCCACTTCCATTTGATGGATTTTGTAACCCTAATGTGAAAGAAGAACTTGGACATACAGGATTAACATTTGCCGTTGTATTTCCAGGTGTTGGTGTGCCAGTACATGGTACTGCTGGAATAAATGAAATATATCCTACGAGGCCTCGTGGTGTATTAGTTGGTGAAGATAATGTTCCACCATAACCGTAACTTGCACAAGAATTCAAATCAACTCCTGCTCCGGTAAATGAACAAGTACCACTCACTGTTGAGTATCTAAGACTTCCTGCAGTAGTTGTAAATGGAGGTAGCCCTGCTCCTGTTGCTAATTGTAAAGCAAGTCGCACTTGTGTCATTGCCGGAATCGTATAACTCATACCTGTTATAAAAGGCGAAGCCGTACTACCGGTTCCAGAAGTATTTGCAGGAAGAGATAAACTGCTGTTCGAAGCTACTACACTCCAACCATTTGCAGCAGTGATTGCTCCGGCTGCACCTGGAGCTACATTATAGGTGGCCGCCTTGGCATACAAATAGCAAGTGTAAGTTGATGTTACTCCCGCATGACTACCGATATCAGTCATTATGATAGCATAAGGATTGTTGTTCTGCACACTAAATACCACAACTGATGAACCGTTGTTGTTAGCAAACGTAGTAGTAATAGTTGTTTGCGCCTGTGCGCTCGTTGTCCACATTCCCACCAGGAACATGAAACAAATCATCCATCTCCAACAAGAGAAAGAATGTACTCTGTTTTTGTAATTTGTTTTTAACATGATATTTGATTTTGGTTAAACTAATTGATTTTTATTCTCTACATTAAATACTAAAACCGTGTGCAGATAAGCACTAAAAAGCTGCAAAAAATAGTCGTTAAAATGCATTTATTTCTGTTCGGTTTTGGTAATTCGACTTCAAATTTAATTGTAGAAATTTAATTTTAAAAGTTTTTTAATCAGTTTTTTTCGTGTTTTAAATGAATATTTAATATCAATAGATTATTATCTAAAAAATAATAAAATACTTATAGAATATTATCTAAGAACCCGAAACACGCTTTTAAAAAATCGAATAAAAAAAGCGAGGTAGTCTTGAATAAAGACTACCTCGCTTTTTTAAATTTAAATTAACTTGCTACTACTCCACTACCACTCTCACCTGATTGTTGCTGCCATTGGTTTGTACATTCAGCATGTACGCGCCTTTAGCTACCTTACTCAGGTCTAATTGTAGTGTATTCTGTCCTGTTACATTGGCTTGTGTCTGTGTCATTACTACACGGCCACTCAAATCAAGCACTGTTACCTGTGCATTGCCTTTCTCTGCTGTGTATTCTACATTCAACACGCCTGCCGTTGGGTTTGGATATACATTAAGCCTATTGGCTGATGCCAACTCGCCTTCCTTACATCCTATGGTCACCGCAAATGCTTTTGATCCTGTTCCGCAGCCATTGCTTGCATTCACTACCACTGAGCCATTGCCTGTGCCCCAATCTAAGGTCAGTGCATTTGAATTTCCTCCACCTGCTACATACGTTGCTGTTGGTGACGATGGATAGCCCCATGACAATGTGTACGAGCCTGTGGTGTTACCGATGTCTGCTGTAAACTCTATACCCTGCGTATTGGCACACCAGCTCGCTGGTATGGCCGTCAAGCCTATTGGTGAGTTTGGTGAGCCCTTCAATGGAATACAACGTGCTGCACTTGTTCCACAACTGTTGCTCGCTGTTACACATAACTGACCTGTGGTCAATGCGCCATAGGTAACATTCACCGAACTGTTGCCATTGCCACTGATACTGCCTGGCGCTGTCCAGTTATAGGTAACGCCCGGACTTGATGGAACCGTGTAGTTAACACTCTGATTACACAATCCATTGGTGATACCACTGATGCTTGTCGGTACTGAAGGAAGACCCTGAGCTACCGTTCTGCACTTAGGCGCTGAGGTTACTCCGCAGATACTTGTCACACTTACACAGATGTTGCCTCCATGCGTAAACGTTGGCCCAAAAGTGGCTGTGATGCTGTTCGTTGTTGAGTTGCCGGTAACGCCTGCCGGTAATGTCCAGTTGTAGCTTGCTGCTCCTGTACATGGTGTTATACTAAAGGTCTGTACTTCGTTTGGACATGATGATAATGGCCCGGTAATGGCATTCAACGCTGATGCTGACTTGCTTATGTACATACACTTATACGCTGTGGTATAACATGGTGTCTTTGCTGCTACGCATAAGTTACCGCCATTCCAGCCAGGTCCAAAGAACACTACCACTGAGGTACCACTGGGTACTACTGTAGCATTACCTGTTATCATCCACTGATAACCTGTGGCATCTGTCACCGGGGCTATCGTATAGGTGCCGTTGGTATTTGCACACATTGTCGTTGCTCCTGTAATCTCCTTGGGTGTGCTTATCTGATATCTCACCTTCTGGATTTTACGAAGTGAGGCTCCGCAACCATTGGCTGCCTGAACGCCTATACTCACAAACGATGAGGTTGATGAACTGAACGTTATCTGTACACTTGGTGTGGTCGTTGTATAGGGCGACTGGTTCATTGGATTACCATTAAAGTAGGTGCCGAATGGACCATCCCAGATATACTTCGTTGCGCCTGCTACTGCAGGTATGCTCAGATTCGCTGTTGTTCCGGGACATGCATAAGCTGGCATTCCTATTATCGTTGGCGTTACTACCACCGACTGTGATGGAGGTGCTGTGCTTATTGCTGTCAGGTTGCCTACTATTTGAGCCTGGCAGCCATTGCCGTCACTTACATAAACCGTGGTTGCTCCTGTTGCCAGGTTGCCCATCACTCCTGTTGAGTTGAAGTTTATAAAGTCTGAGGTATAGCCATATGGGGCCAAGCCTCCTGCAGCAGATGTGTATAATATTCCATCACTACCGCCTGCACAACTTACATTCACCAGAGAATCTATTGTTAATGTTGGATTGTCATTTACATTTAAGCTCGTGCTTGCACTTGCTGTACAACCATACTGATTCGTTACTATCACTGTATATGTTCCGCTGTATGTAGCATTTGGACTGCTGATTGATGGATACTGAAGAGAACTTGTAAATGAATTTGGTCCTGTCCAGGAATAGGTGTTGCCAGTTAACTGACCCGGATCTACGTTGTCTGCTGACAGGAAGATGTCATTACCCAAACAAACATCGCCTCCAGAGCCTGCTACAGGAACTGGTGATGGTGATACGCTAAATGACCAAACGTTACAAGAGCTTCCGCCACCTGAAATTTGAGGTACTATCATCCAGTAATATGTATTTCCACTAACTACATTGGCATCATAGGTCAGACCTATCTGATTAAATGAAACCATCGTGACTGGCGGATTGACTGTTCCGAAATACACATCGTAACCTGTTGCGCCTAATAAGGCTGGCCAGCTAAGGGTAATGTTACCTGTAACTGCATCGGCACAACCACTGCCTGCATCGGCAGGATAGGTAGGTGCCATTACACATGTAGGAGGAGAAATATTTACTGTATAATCTTCTACTTCACCATAAGTAACAATACCGCATGGTGCTAAAGTTCCAGAATACGCCATTCTCACGCGCATGCGGGTATTGCCTGTTAAAGCACTACCGGGGATTGTGATATTACCTGTGAAAGGTACACCGCTGGCACCACCTGATAAGATAAACTGCTCTGCAGGAACTTCAAATGTGCCATTCTGATTAAAGTCAATCCATATTGCAGCCTGATCACCGCTAAAATAATTTGGAGTTAATACTGATGCCACATACGTATCACCTATTTTCAAATTGGTAGAAATCGCTGTAAAATCAGTGTATTGCGTGCCAGAAGGCTGGCAAGTGCTTGTATTATTGATAGTGTTGAGAGTAACATTACCGATATACTCATCGCCACTTGAACAACCCGCAGTAGTTGCACCTGCAACACAATAGCAACTGGCTATTGGATTCATGGTTACCTGTACAGGTGTAGAAGTTGCTGTGGCTCCGCCAAACGTACATGTCACTACGCACTGATACCATGAAGCAACAGTTTGTGTTGCAGTAAAGGTATTTGCGTTAGTGCCTACGTTTGTCCAGGGACCACCGGCACCTGCTGTAGAAACCTGCCATTGATAAATTAAACCAATTTCAACAGAGTTGTTCTGTAAACTCAGGTTTATGTTTTCACTTGGACAAGTGCTGGTTACAGACGAAATGGTGTTGCCCGGAGCAGGAGTGCTGCAATTGGGTGCTGCAGTGATATCAATCAGATAATCTTCTACTTCACCACTAACAGAGTTGTCAGAACATGAATTAATTGCTACTTGAACATTACCTGTTCTAACACGCATCAGATGTTGTCCAACTGTTGCTGTAAGAGGAATAGTAATATTTCCGGTCAGTGCATTAGCTAATGTTGTTGCACCTGCTACACTGGATAACACCAATTCACCGGCATCATCAAAGCTGCCATTGTCATTGTAGTCAATCCACACACCATACCATTGATAGTATGATCCTGGATTATTAGGTGCTGATGCAGAAAACGCATAAGTGTTTCCTTGCTGTGCAGTAGCCACCTGTGATGGGAAGAAGCTATAGAATGGTGTCGTATAAGGCACTGGAGAGAAACATCCACTGGTATTGTTAATACCTGCAAATGTTACATTGTCAATGTACAATCCAAGTGCGCATCCATTACTACCGGTTGTGGGGTTGGTGCAGTAACAGGCAGTTGTTGAACTCACCAAAACAGGAGTAGAAATTCCTGTATTACCACTACATGTCACCAGACAACGATAGTACGTTGTTGTAGTTTGCGTTGCAGTTTGTGTTGCAGCTGTACCCAAATTAACCGGAGTAGTAAATGCAACATCTGCTGATGATTGCCATTGATAAGTTACCCCTAATCCCGGAGTAGTGTTTTGCAGACTCAGGTTGATTGTTGTTGAAGAACAAACAAGTGCTTTATCAGATAAAGTAGCACCTGGGGTTGGTGTTCCACTGCATGGTGGAGCAGGATTAATTAATATATTATAATCTTCAACCTCTCCCAAATAACCATCATCAGAACAAGAATTCGCATCAATATTTGTATTTAATGGATTTGTTGATCTTACTCTCATTCTGTGGGTACCTAAAGGTGCTGTATTAGGAATAACAATTGTACCGGTAGTATAGTTGGTAGCTGAACTGATAAAACCTGAAGTATAAACCATCTCACCTGCATCATCAAAACTTCCGTTATCGTTAAAGTCTATATAAACTTTATACAACTGGAAAGAAGCACCACCCGCTGTAGCAGAAATGGTAATCGGATAACTGCCTGTTCTGTTCACTGTAGCAGTTTGTGATGAATAGTAATTGTAATAAGGAGGAGTGTTATCGCAGACTGTTGAATTATTAATACCGGCAAAAGTTACATTGCCAATATAATTGTAATAAACACACATGTCATAACCTGAATTATAGCTATAATAAGGTGTGGTGCAATAACACACTGTCTGATTCACTAAAAGAGGAGTAGAATTTCCTGACAGACCGGAATTTGTACAGGTTACAGCTACCATATAGTAAGTGGCAGCAGACTGATTCACTGTCATTGTAGGAGTTGTTACTCCGGTTGATGTCCAGGTAACTCCATCAGGTGATGTCAGCCAGTTAAATGTTAATCCCAAATCTGTCATTAAATTTTGAGTACTTAGTGTAATCGCATCAATAAAACATGCAGGATTACCTGAAGAAACTGTTGCACCAGGAGCTGGAGTTCCACTACATGGGTTTGGATTGACAAGATTAATCACATAATCTTCTGTTTCTCCTGAGCCAAAGTTTTGTGTACATGCATCAGCAGCTGTCATATCAACAGTACGTTGACGGATACGCATACCCGTGTTACCACTTAAAGCAGACATAGGAATGGTAAGCGAAATACTGTTGGTAAGGGCTCCTGTTGAGGTATTTGACACCTCAGTATATTCACTGGCATCAAAGGTACCGCTATGGTCATAGTCAATCCACAAGCCTGTCCACGCTCCTGTACCTGATGCAACTCTCGTAAACGTATAAGTACTTCCTTTAAGTACATTTGTTGTTGCTGATTGGAAAGAATATGCGGGTAATGCACAACCTGCAGCAGCTGTATTGTTACTTAAGGTATTTAAATCAATCTCATTAATACATGGTGTACTAAATGTATGTAAGTTAGCTGTACAATAACAATTGTAAAATGGATTGAGTGAAACCTGCACAGGTGTTGAGGTAGTTGACAACCCACTATTGGTACAAGTAACCACACACTGATACCATGTGGTAGCAGTAAAACCTGATACCGGATAGCTCTGTGTTATTATACCTGTAGAAGAATAAGTAATTCCGTCAGGAGAGCTTTGCCAGTCGAAGGTAAGTCCTGCATCAGAATAATATGGACTGGTGTTTAATGTAAAGCTGCCACTAGGACAAACATTTGTTGACGAAGATGTTGTTACAGATGCTGCTGGAGTACCTGTACAACCTGACGCAACAGTTACATTAATCAGATAATCTTCTGTTTCACCATAGCCATAGGTACCACAAGGGTTAATACTTAAAGCTGAAGTGGTCTCAACATTAACCACACGCATAAGCGTAACACCGGTAGCGGCAGTCAATGGAACAATCACTGTTCCGGTTTCTGTATGTGGGCCACTGGTATAAGTTGGCGAAACATATACTTCTTCACCAACATCAGTCAATAAACCATTCTGATTCCAGTCAATAAAAATTTTAACCATGTTATTGTAGTTGCTACCGCAAGTACCCACCTGAATAGAAAATGGCACTGCATTGCCTTGCACCACAATAGGTGTTGCAGGGGCACCGGGGCCACTGGTATAATTACTATACATGTTTAAAGTAGAGCCGGGTCCTCCACCTGTTGTAGCACAGGTAGAAGAGTTATTTAATGCGCCAAAAGTTACATTAAGAATATCTTCATCACCTGTGGAGGTGGCACTTGATGTACAATAGCATGTCAGGAATGAATTTTGTAATACCTGAACCGGTGTTGAGGTAGCACTTTGTCCACTGTAGGTACATGTTACAATGCACTGATACCATGTAGCAGCACTTTGTGTAGTTGTATAAGAAGGTAATGTACCTCCTGTACTTGTCCAGGTTACACCATCCGGTGATGACTGCCAATCGAATGTAATGCCTGCGCCTACCACACTGTTTTGTAATGATAAATTAATATTTTGTCCGATACAAGCCGTAGCTGGATTGGACAAGGTATTGCCGGGTGCAGGTGTGCCTGAGCAGTTGCTAAGAGGAATAACCGTAAACGTATAATCTTCTGCTTCACCATAACCCGCAGAACCTAAGTCACCACATGGCGTAGGAGAAGTTGAGAGCCAGTTACCCACGATACGCATTCTGTAATTGCCCGCAGGTTGGCTTAATAGCACAGAGATAGTTCCTGAACCACTACTTACATAGCTTCCAGCATTATATACTTGCTCACCTGCATCTAAGAAGCTTCCATTTTGATTCCAGTCTATCCAGATTCCTACACCTTCTGTAGGTACTACTGTATAACTAAAATTCACACTACTACCTTGAAGTTGCGACACCACTTGAGCTGTATTATTTACATATCCCTGACCACCAGTACTCGTATTATTAATATTAGTTACACCACCTGTGGTAGTAAAATTGGTAATACCATAAGTAGCGCTTGTAGAAGTAGGTGTACAATAGCAATTAATAGGGAGATTTTGTAATACCTGTACAGGTGCAGAAGTAGCACTTAGTCCGCTGTTGGTACAGGTAACTATACATTGATAGTAAGTAGCTGTGGATTGGGTGACACTTTGAGAAGGAGCGCTGGTACCGAAGTTAGTCCATGTGCTGCCATCAGGTGATGACTGCCACTGATAGGTGATACCACTACCTGAAACGATATTTTGAAGTGATAAGTTAAAAGAAGTAGTTGCACAAACAGGGCTTGCACTGGAAAGTGTGTTACCCGGTGCAGGAGTGCCTGAGCAAGGTGATCCTGCTGTAGCATTAATACCTAAATAGGGTTTGGTAGTTAATGTGCTATTGGTTGCTACCGAACACTGGCTGCCACAACCATCACAACGTTTAAAACGGCTGCCACTGGTTACGCCAGTTTTTGCCTGAACGCCTCCATAAGGACTGCTGTATGGGTTAGAGCCTGTACAAATATCAATCAACAGGTTGCTTGAACCATCCCAAATAAATGGCACATCCAAGGTAATCATGTTCCATCCAACAGTGGGTACATAGGTAAATGCGTTCTTAACGGTCGTCAATGCCGAAGCATCATGTGCAGCCGAATTAGATGCTGTAGTAGTTCCCATGCGCATGGTGTAGGCAGATAAAGTGCCCGGTGCCTCTGTCACATTCCAGCCTATATCTGTAATTGTCATACCACTACTTAGACCGGCTGCCGAAAGCTCTGCAGCAGTGTAAACAACCTGATAACGCAGAAAATTATAAAAATCATCTATAGGATCAGAGCCTGTCCCATTGGTGTTGCCTGCCGTACCTCCTGTAGGTACTACAGTATAAGTTTGCGCCTGTGCGCCCGTTGTCCACATTCCTACCAGGAACATGAAACACAAAATCCAACTCCAGAAAGAAGCCGATTTCGGTTTACTGTTGTACTGTGTTTTTGTCATGATAATTTGATTTTTGGTTTTTATTATTTGAGTGAGTTAAATATCTTTTTTTCCTTCGCTTAAATCAGTTAAAAAAATGTGCGTAAAATCAGCGTAAAAAATGAAGGTAAATGGTTAAAAGGCATATATAATTTTCGCTTTATTTTTGTTTGGAAATAAGGTTTTCGGTTTCAATATTATTCATCTTATTTTAATTATCCAAATTTTTTTTGATGCCAAATTTTTTAATTAATTATTCACTTTCGCCTATCTTATTGATTATTAACTATTAAAAATTTTTTAGGCTAGATAATATTTTTTATTTTTTACAAAAAATATTTTTCCCTCAATGCCTAATCATTTAGCGTCTGCCGGTCTTTTTTATAAAATCCAACCCATTATCATTTTAAAAATTATGGCATAAAAAAAGCAGTGGGGGGAGGTAAACTCCACCCCACTGCTTTTAAACAGAGTTGTAAAGTACAACTCTATCAAACAAAATTTACTCCACTACCACTCTCACCTGATTGTTATCACCATTGGTTTGCACATTCAGCATGTACGCGCCTTTGGCTACCTTGCTCAAGTCAAGTTGCAGTGTGTTTTGACCACTTACGTTGGTATGTGACTGTGTCATTACTACACGGCCACTCAGGTCAAGCACTGTTACCTGTGCATTGCCTTTGTCTGCTGTGTATTCTACATTCAACACACCTGCTGTTGGGTTTGGATATACATTCAGTTTGTTAGCTGTTGCCAACTGACCTTCTTTACATCCGATGGTTGCAACATAAGACTTAGAACCTGTTCCGCAACTGTTGCTGGCACTAACTATCACAGTTCCGTTACCGGTACCCCAATCCAATGTTAATGAATTGGTGTTACCGCCACCTGCAGTGTATGTTGCTACCGGAGCCGATGGGTATGTCCATGATAAAGTATATGAACCTGCAGTATTGCTAACATCAGCTGTAAATTCTACACCTTGAGTATTTGCACACCAGCTTGCAGGCATTGCTGTCAATGCAACCGGTGAGTTTGGCTGTCCTTTTATGCTGATGCAACGTGCTGCACTTGTGCCACAACCTGTGCTGGCCGATACGCATACCTGTCCGGTGGTGAATGAGCCATAAGTAATGCTCACTGCATTGGTACCATTACCGCTAATACTACCGGGTGCTGTCCAGTTATAGGTGGTGCCCGGTTTAAATGGTGTGCTGTAGCTGATTGTCTGTCCGCACAAACCGTTGGTAGCTCCTGTTATGCTTGCAGGCACTGAGGGTACTCCCGGTGCTACGGTACGACACTTATTGGCAGAAGTAACGCCACAAACACTGGTCACGTTTACACAAATGTTGCCTAAGTTATTGTATCCTGGAGCAAAGGTTACTTGTATAGAATTGGTTCCTAGACCACCTGTGATACTGCTGTTGGCAGGCACTGTCCATGCATAGCTGGCTGCTCCTGACGATGCAGGTACACTGAATGTCAACACATCATTTGGACATGCTGACAATGGTCCGCTAATGGTATTCAATGGTGATGCTGATGTTCCTATTACCAGACATTTTGCAGGTGAGGTATAGCATGGTGTTTGTGAACGTACACAAAGTGTACCTCCTGTCCAGGCTGGACCGAAGTTAACAGTTACATTCGTTCCTGTACCACTCACTGAAGCATCACCTGTAATTGTCCAGAGGTAAGCTGTAGCTCCATCCACAGCGCCTGTGCTGTAGTTGCCACTGCTGCTGGCACAAGTTGTAGTGGCACCACTCACTGAAGCTGGTGTACTCACAATTCCACGTACCCACTCACTTTTGCGTGCAGAACTACCGCAGCCATTACCTGCCTGAACACCTATACGATAACCCGATCCGTTAGGATTGCCGAAAACAATATTTACAGAAGGCATTGAAGTAACATAAGGTGAAGGCTGGCCGTCAAAGGTTGTTCCTGTAGGGCCATCCCATGTATATTGCGTTGCATTGGCCACTGCAGGGATGCTAACAGTAGCTGCTGTACTGTTACATGCATAATTTGGCAATCCTGTGATTGGCATTACTACCGACTGAGGAGGTATGCCATTAGAGACTGTAATGGTAATAAAAACACACATGGTGTTGCCGCAAACGCCTTCTGCACGTACAAGGTAGTTTGTTGTTGCTGCAGGAGAAACTGTTATGCTACTACCTGAACCAACAGGAGTACCTCCACAAGAACCACTGTACCATTGCCAGTCGGCACCGGTGCCTAATGTACCTCCACCAACTGTTAGTGTCACATTACCACCTGCGCAAATTGCATCAAATGGTGCATTGCTGGTAGCTGAGCCGGGGTCTGTTGAGGGAACGTTGATTACTACGTTGGCTGTTGCCTGCGAAGTACATCCCTGCGCTGATGTTACTGTTACGGTATAAGGCCCTGATGCAGTGAAAGTGTTGGCAGCTGTTGTAGGTGTTAAACCACCACTCCACAAATAGGTAGCACCGCCTGTGGCTGTTAGGTTAACTGCACTGCATCCGGTTTGTGAACCGCTGATGCCTGCTGTAACGGTATTAACCTGTGTAACCAATATACCCCAGTTGTTGTTGGTAGTAGTACCATAACCATCCAATTGAAAATAATAGGTTTGACCGGCATTTAAACATACAGGCTGTATGTAAGAGTTGTACGGAAAACTGGATGAATCATCATTGGCAGCTATCAGCGTAAAGCCTGCAAAAGGAGAACAGGCAGAAGCATTCCATAAAGCAAACTGACAATCCCAAAGAACGCGCGATGGGTCGAGGCGGAAAGAATATTGTCCGCTGGCAGGAGGTGTGAAGGTAAACCAAACAGAGTTGCTTATGGTTTGACCTGTTGCCCAGCCTGTCTGTGTTGTGAAACCTGTGCCCGGAGGAACTACCTCACCTACTTCGGTAGTAGCACCCACGTTGGTGTAGGGACCGTTAACACCTACATTAAGGGTATTGGCAGAGCATACGTTATCGCCTGCAACGGTAATTACTGTAGTAATGCAATTGCTGGGAGCGCTGCAGCCGGCATTGGTCATCATACAACGGATGTAGTAGGTACCTCCACCATTGCTATTTAAAAGCACATTGTCACTAGTTGCGCTAGGAATGTCGCTGAAGCCTGTGCTGCAATTGGTTGATGATGCCTGCCACTGAAAAGTGGTACCTAACGGATAGCCTGTAACAGTAAATGTTCCGTTCTGATAGGTTAACAAGGTAGCCGGACCTGTGGCAGTGCCTGTAGGGCCTGGATTTACAACCAATGTTGTTTCTGATGAAAGCGCACTTAATCCACTAATAGAACAAGAAACTTCACAAACAATATATTCTGTGCCTGATGCTGATGGTGTATAAACATAAGATTCTGTTGTGGCACCGGATATGTCTGTATAAGGCCCACCGGGAGTGGTAGAAGTTTTCCATTGGTAACCTAAGCCGACCAAGCCTGTGCTGTGACCGGTTAAAGAAAGCGTAGTTGGATTGTTTTGGCAAACAGGATTAGCAGAAGCAGATGAGGTGCCACCTGAAGGTGTGCCGCTACAATTTGCTAAGCCGCTGATGGTAACATCATCAACTACATTGGCACGTCCCCAATTATTATGCCCTTCAAAAGCTATTTGGTAGGTTGATGTAAGACCGGGTAATGAAAGTGTAACCTGAGTCCATGCAGCAACACTAGTAGTATAGGTAGCTAAAGAAACCCATGGATCGGAACTACTAATTCTATAGTAAACAGTCATGGTATTTTGATCTCCAGCCCAAGTCTCCTGCGCATACCAAAAGCTTAAATCTGCTCCGGAAAATGACGATAAATCTAATACTGGAGATACAAGCTTTGTAATAGGGTTATCAGTACCACTTTGACTTACAAACCTTGCATTTCTAGTGCCACCATGTGCTGTAGTAACTGTACCACCACTTGAGCCGGTTGCATAAGTCCAGTTAGCTGCACCTGCAACCTGAATATTTGACCAGCAACTTAAAGAAGGGCTGGTAGCTTCAAAATCTTCATTAAAAGGAAAAGAGTTAATAGCATTACATGGTGTGGTAAATGCACTAGAAGTTGTCCAAGTACTAAAACCACTACCTCCACAATCGCTTCGTACATGCAAGTAGTAGGTAGTATTCGCTGTTAAACCACTAACACTGGTAGATGTTCCGGCAAAAGCTGTTCCAGAACCCGGAGGTGTAGCACTAGTAGTAACTGCATATTCATAACCGTTTGATGGTACAGGACTAGGTGCTGTCCAATTGATATTTGCTGTAGTTGCTGTAGTTGCTGTACCGATTGGACTGAGTGGACTGCTACATGCAGGAGGCGCTCCCTGACTTACAACAACATCATCAAAGTTTATATAATAATCACCGGCTGTCCGAAAGCAATCCCACTTTATCCATAGATTTGTACTTGCAGGTGGGTTAAATGTATGTGATTTTGAAATACAACTACCATTCTGTGTCTCTTGGTTAATGGTAGTAAATGTTGTCCAAGGACCGGTAGCACTTGATGTGCTATATTGTACATTGAAATAACCCCATGGGTTTGTTCCAACAGTATTTGCACTATAATTAGCCGCTTTATATTTATATGTGACAGTAACAGTGCCACCATTATTGCCAGCCATTGAAGGCGTAACCATATTGCCTGTGGTTGCACTTGAATATAAGTTTCTTCTCATAGAAGCAGTTCCACATGCTGTAGTAGATGTTGTACGAGTTATATTGCCCGTCCATCCTGTTGAATTGGCATTAAAATCGTTTGAGTAACTTACTTGTGCCGGTGTTTCTGATATAAACAACAGCGCCATTGCCGTCAGACAGATAAAAAATCTTGTCAGCGACATTCGATTTTTTGTTTGATTTTTAGTTATCATAAGTATTTAATTAAGTGATTAATAGTTTTTTTTTAATTTAATGAGATAGTTTTGGTTTTATGTGAGCCACTGTGGTGGCTCAATGTAGCTGCCTTTGTAAAAAACATTGAGCAAGGCATGTGCACGCGCAGAGGCCATTGTTTTGTATTGAGACTTATTGGCTTTTTCTGCCGTAAGCGTTTCTGCAATGGTTTGCTGCTGTACCATTTCAATAAAAGATACATTATTCAGGCGCAGTTGCACTTCGCTGTGTAAAGCAAAACGGTTGGGGCGTTTCTTATTGATAAATGAGGGTGAAAAAGAAAAGCCCATGCGGCTAACCAAAAATAAAATTGCCAAAAGCAAAGGCAGGTTATTGCAAAGCCTATAAACTACGCCAATGGAATACTTCCTGCGGTTATAATTGGGATTGCTTAATGTAGCATGATGATTCATGCAATTCGGTTTTGGTTATTCTGTTGCGTTTACTTTTCTGAATAAGTACCAAGGCTTATTTCGTTTCCAAATATAAGATGAATATTCAATTAAGCAACACGCTTCATTATTTTAGGCTGGTTGTAAATATTAAACCATTGATAATCTATGGGTTAATTTTCAAAAAAATATTTTGGCATGGGTAACAAAACGCACATTTTCTTCTATTTAAGCAGTTGCACCGGCTATTCATGCAGTTGTTTTAAAACACTTTGTTTATTCAATGAAAATAAGCGATTAACTATTTGAAAAAGCCAAAAAGAGCACTTTACACATAAATATCTAAAAAAATGCCCGGCAAACTTTCGTTTGCCGGGCAATGTACTTTCAAAATCAATTTTTACTTTTTACTCTCTTCTTTTTTCTCAGTCTTTTTTGCATGGCTTTTATGAGCAGCCGGTTTTTTGGCTTCATGCTTTGTTGCAGTAGCTTCTTTTTTCTCCATCTTCTCTTCTTTTACCTCTTTTTTCTGAGCAGCAGTTTCATGTGTTGTGGCAGGTGCAACCTGATGTGTTGTTGTAGCTGCAGGTTTTGCATTTGTTTGCGCATTGGCAAAGGCAGTGCCTCCAATTATAAGGGCAGCTGCGGCAATCATTACTTTTTTCATTTTATTATTTGTTTTGAAATGATGGGTCAAATGTTCAATTGCCAACATGATGATGCTATGAAAATTTATACATCTTCATTTTAATGATAAATGGACACTCCGCAAAGCTTATAATCTTGTTACCTCATCTGCTTTTTTGTCTGCTCCTTACGTACTTATTAAACTGTTTAAATACTCATCGAACTATGGAAAAAGATGTAAAGAATATTTTAATCAGGTATTAGTGACTTAAAACAACAAGAGGCCTGCTAATAAGAAGCAGACCCCTGATTGTACAAACACAAATAATCAGTTACTCAAACTAATTTTTTTAATTAAACCCTGCTACAACAATTTTATAATCGAAGTTGGGCAGGCGTTTCCAAACCATTACAAAGTTTTTGTTTACGGTATTATTTTCTGTTTGCATTGTAAGTGTTCCTGTTTCATAAATAAATTTGCCGTTACCATTCATTTCGTCAACACTAATTTCCATTTTTTTTCTGGCTGTAATTTTATTCCAGAATTCAGACAATGCCTTTCGGCCTGTCACTTTATTTCCGTCTATATAAATTGTGGCATCGTCATCAAAGTATTCACTCACTTTTAGTAAATCTGTATGATGAAATGACGCTGCCATATCATCATTAAGTTGCAGCAACTGCTGTTGTGCCTGATCGCTTGTTTCTCTTTTCTGAACCACCTGTGCGCGCATTGTCGCAGTAAGTGCAAGGCATAGCCCTGCCAATAACATAATTCGCTTCATAATATTTGATTTAAAATTTAATTGATATTGATTGATAAAGGGATTAACCTTTATGAGTAGGACGATTACTAACCGGAATTGTTACAGTGTAATAGTGTATTTTATTTATCAGTTGACTTGATATGCACACCGTCTTTTCCGATGTTGATATTAACATCTTTATCACCGCTTTTTGCATCCTTGCCTTTTATGCGAACACCATTGTTATCTATACTGATGTCCACATTTTCAGGATTATGAATATCTGTACTGTCACCTTTCTGAAACTCAAAATCTGTACATACCAATCCGTTTTCTGTCATTTTCCAGTTATGTCCGCCCATGTCGCCATCCCAGGTGTCGGTTACATTAGGAATATCATGAATAATTTCCTCCATACTTTCATCCAGAAAGATGCTGCTTCCGACAGGAACTTTTAGAATGAGGTTCACCTGCTGTGCGCGGTACTTGGTTCCTTTACCTATCGGAAAACGGTCGCTAAACATGAGTAAAGAATCTTTTTGCTCGAAGTTGTAAATGATAGCACGTGCACTTTCAACAGCAAGATTCTCTGTTGCGCCATTGGCAGCATATACTCTTATCAATTCAAACTTATCTGAGGGCGATTTTTGAACCGTAAACGATACATCATCAGAATTAAACTCAAAGTTACTTCCGGTGGTGATGCTAAAATTACTGCCTCTGCGATGAAAAATTTTACTGTTATCTTCTTCATCATATTTAGGATCGTCCATCAGCTTTAGATACATTGTTGATGAAGCAGGTGTTATCAATTCAACGGTATTGCGCACCTTACCAACGAAAGCAAAATCGCGTGCAATATTTAATCCGATGAAAAATGCAATGACTATTCCAAGCATAAACAACATACCTGCTGTTACATTTAAAAAACGGCTGTTATATTTGATTCTGAAAATCCATTTAATGAGTAGGGTCATTAACCAGATGGCAGGAACACCGATGAGCAGCAACACGGATAAAGATACCCACCACTGTTGCGAGCTTGACAGAAACTGATCAGAAATATAAATTGGAATAGTGAGTCCGCTAACGCCTAACATTGCCAAAATAAACAAGCCTATTCCAATCAAAATCATAAGTCCTGCAAAAGCTAATATGGCCATGATGGCATATACCACAAACTTGAAAACTCCTTTAATCAAATCGCCAAGTGTATCAAATACACCTGAAACTGCTGAAGGTTGTTTTACAGAAGACGGTGCTTCTGTTTCGCGTCTGATGCTTGAAATATTTACCGGGTCGCCACGCATTTCGAGCTTTTGAGTTGGTGTAATGGCTTTAGGCATTACAATGGCGAGAATGATATATACTAAAATTCCGCTCCCTGCAAAAAAGAAAATAATGATAAAGAGCAAACGCATCCAAACTGCGTCAATGCCCAAACGGTGACCAATGCCGGAGCAGACACCTGCAATTACTTTATCATCAGTATCGCGATACAACCTGCGTCTGAAAAAATGATCGGACTGATTGTTCTGTTCAGTACTTGCTGATGCATTGTTTGCTGATGCTTCTTCTGTTGCACCAAAATCTTCAGGACGTCCCATAATTCCGATTGCCTGATTCACATCATCAGCAGTAATCACCTGCCTTGCCGTGCCTAGGTTTTGTTGGAATATTTCAGCTATACGGCTTTCTATGTCCTGAATAATTTCATCGCGCCCATCGCTGATGATAAAATGGTTGCGAATTGCCTGCAGATAACTGCCAAGCATGTCATAGGCGTTTTCTTCTATATGGAAAACTATGCCCCCGATGTTTACTGTTACTGTCTTGTTCATTCTTCAGTTGAGTTTTGATAGGTCTGGCTAACTGCGTCAACCAGTTCATCCCATGTTTTTTTTAATTCTTTTAAATGTTCCTTTCCCAAAGGTGTTAGTTTATAATATTTGCGGGGAGGTCCTGCATTGCTTTCAATCCAGGTATAAGATAACAGGCCTGAATTTTTTAATCGTGTAAGCAATGGATATAGTGTTCCCTCCACCACAATGAGTCTGGCTTCTTTCATTTTTTCGATAATATCGCTGGGATAAACTTCTCCTTTTGATATGATGGATAAAATACAGAACTCCAAAACTCCTTTGCGCATTTGCGACTGTGTGTTTTCGAGATTACCCACGTTCTTTAGTTTTTTTATTGTTTGACTTCACTCTTTTAGTAAATGATTATGCAAAGATATATATGTTAAATAGTACCATGCAACACATAGTACTAAAATATTTTATATCATATTGATTATCTGCATAATAATTTTTGTTGTGGGGTATAAAAATTGGGCTTAAAGTAAGAAAGGGGCTATTTAGAAATGCGGCAATCAGCTCATAATTTGTGAGCATTGGCGTAAAAAGCGCACGTTGTAGTACTTAAAAAACTCACATTGAGATGAGCGGTTAAAAGTGCTTTGGGTGTTATGTTCGAAGCGTGTATTAAAATATTTTTCAAAAAAAAGCCGGAACAGGAAAATCCTGTTCCGGCTTAAAAAAGTTGTAATCAAACACTAATCAGGTCTGTCGTGCAAGAATTTATTGCCTTTGCTAAGGCCAGGTGTTTTATCCTGATCATTATTGAGTGAATAGCGTGAATAGTTTGTATCGCCTGAAGAAAGAACATTCTGCAATTTTACGTTCTTACGTAAATAAGCAGGTTCTTTTTCAATTTCATTGAGTACCTGTGGATTTGTTATTCTGTGATTCATGCTTTTCATAGCATCAATTCTTTCGCGAGTGCGCTTGTAGATATCGCTGTCAGGTGCTTGGTTTTCCTGTGATGGTACTTCGCGAACCGACATCTCCGATTGCTCAGGCAATTCGTTAACAGATGAATCATCAGTTAAAGTTGCTTCGGGTTCTTTAACCTCTTCATTCGAAGAAATTACATTCGGAAATCCGGTGAACTCAAATTCAAGAGAATTGTTTTCTGCAACAATCTCCTCCGGTGTATTGTCTTTTTCAAAAAACTCTGTTGATGTAACGGGAATCTCCTGCTCTAATGTTATAAGAACAGGTTCATTAATCACAGGCTCTTCCACTACAGTAGTTTCATTCGCTTCTGTACTAACAGCTGATGGTGTTTCGCTAAAAAAATTTAAAATAACTTTCTCCGGTTGTTTTATTTTTTCTTCCTTATTTTTTTCCTTAGCTGCATTAAAGCCTGTGGCAATAATGGTAACAGAAATTTTATCGCCTAATGAATCATCGGCACCAACTCCCATAATTATCTCTGCTGTCTGTCCGGCTTTTTGCTGAATATAATCTGTTATGTCGCCCATTTCATCCATGGTAATTTCTTCTTTACCGCTAGTGATGTTCAGGAGAATATGACGTGCGCCTTCAATATTGTTATCGTTGAGTAATGGTGAGTCGAGTGCCAGCTCTGCAGCACGAATGGCTCTACCTTCGCCAGAAGATTGCGCAGCACCCATAATGGCAACGCCACTGTCGCGCATTACAGTCTGCACATCGGCAAAGTCAACGTTTATATGTAGGGTAACACTGATAACCTCTGCAATACTCTTTGCAGCGGTAGCCAACACATTATCTGCATAACCAAAGGCAGTATTTAATTTTAAATTGCCATGAATTTCGCGCAATTTATCATTGCATATAATCAACAATGTATCAACACTGTTTTTCAGTTCTTCAATACCGGCATCGGCCTGTTGCTTTCTTTTTCGGCCTTCGAATGCGAAAGGTACAGTAACAATTCCAACGGTGAGAATACCCATTTCGCGGGCAACGCCTGCAATGATTGGAGCAGCACCTGTTCCGGTTCCACCACCCATACCTGCGGTAATAAAAACCATCTTGGTATTATCACTCAGAATTGCTTTTAGCTCATCTATATTTTCTATTGCCGACTGTTTGCCTACTTCGGGAATAGATCCGGCACCACGACCTTCTGTGAGACTTGGTCCTAGTTGTATTTTGCGTGGCACAGGGCTCATCTCCAAAGCTTGTGCATCGGTGTTACAAACTACAAAATCAACACCTCTGATGCCGAGTTTGTACATGTGATTAACTGCATTGCTTCCACCCCCACCTACTCCTATCACCTTGATAATGGAAGGTAGTTCTTTAGGCATAAATTCAAAGTTCATCATGTTAATTTATTTTTGTTGGTTTAAAGAAATATGTTTTTTAAATTATTTTATCGTCAGAATCGTCAGTAAATATTTTTTTTGTTGAGCCAAGGATTGATGAAAACCAGGAGCCTTTATGATGCACATGGCTCTCAGCAGCACCTGTTGTTTTTCCGGAAGCTTTGCGTTTATCCAAGTCCTGAAAACCCTTAATCACTAATCCTACACCGGTTGCATAAATCGGACTTTTGGTTTCTTCTGCACTCTTTGCCAGATGTTCGTTTGGATAGCCCAATCGGGTATCCATGCCGGTAATATATTCAATCAATTGTGTGATGTGGCGCAACTGTGCACCACCACCGGTAACTACAATGCCTGCAATAAGTTTTTTCTCAAAACCCGAAGTTTTGATTTCATAATAAACCTGCTCTATAATTTCTTCAACACGAGCCTGTATGATGCTTGCAAGATTTCTTACAGAAATCTCTTTGGGCTCACGACCACGTAATCCCGGTATTGAAACAATTTCATTATCTTTCATCTGACTTGCAAGTGCAGAGCCGAATTTTATTTTCAATAATTCTGCCTGATTACGGATAATGTGGCAACCTTCTTTTATATCTTCTGTTATAACATTACCACCAAATGGAATTACTGCAGTGTGGCGAATAATATTGTCCTGAAATATTGCAACATCAGTGGTACCACCACCAATATCTACCAACACAATGCCTGCTTCTTTTTCTTCTTCGGTTAACACTGCTTCTGCACTGGCCAAAGGTTCAAGAATTAAATCAGCAGGTGTGAGTCCCGCTTTAATGACACACTTATGAATATTGTTTGCTGCTGTTACAAGTCCTGTAATGATATGACAATTGGCTTCAAGTCTGATACCTGACATACCAATTGGATCTTTAATACCTTGCTCATTGTCAACAATAAATTCTTGTGGAATAACGTGTATAATTTCTTCGCCAGGAGGCATGGCCAATTTATACATATCATCAATCAGCGCATCAATATCACGCTGGCTGATTTCATCATCGGTGCTGCCACGTGTTATCATGCCTCTGTGCTGAAGGCTTTTGATATGCTGACCTGCAATACCAACAT
Organism: Bacteroidia bacterium; assembly: GCA_037045145.1. Taxonomy (NCBI): domain Bacteria; kingdom Pseudomonadati; phylum Bacteroidota; class Bacteroidia; species Bacteroidia bacterium. The sequence goes on along the minus strand of JBAOIA010000011.1, from coordinate 972,180 downwards.
GTACAGATTTTATATTGCCGCCACACTTATGTTCGGCTTCGGCAACAGCTTGCTTAATGCTGCCAACAGTCTTTTCGATATTGGCAACAACACCTCTTGTAACGCCAACAGATTCTGCCCTGCCTGTACCTACAATTTCAATTTTTCCAAATTCGTTTCTGCGACCTACAATGGCTGCAATTTTTGTAGTGCCTATATCAAGACCTACTATTACTTCATTACCTGTTACCTGCTCTGCCACTTATTGTTAGTTTTATGATAGTTTAACATTTTTCTTTTTACACACTACCTGACCATTAAATTTTAAATTGATGGACTCATACTGATCCCAGCCTGTTGCCGGAAATCCCTGACGGTATAAATTGAGAAGAAGGTTCAGCTTCTCATCAAGATTTGATATGTTGCCAAGTAAAATATAATTGTTCCCCAGTCGAGGAATCAATTCAATTTCTCCGTTCTCATCAACATAAATCTGTTCAAACATAGCGTCCCATGACGAATCACGTTTTAACTTTTCAGCCAATAAAAAAACCTGACTCAGCATGGGGAGTTTTCCTACAGAATCATCAGGCAATGGCAAAGAATTTATGTCCAAACCAAGCCTCTGTTGCACCAAGCCTTCAGCAATCTGACCGCTTGCAACCATCACAGGATCGGAATATTTTTCAGATAATGGCATAAATTTTCCTTGATTGTCTATATAAAAATTTTCTCCTTTTGAATTGATTATCCGTACTATCGGTGTTCGCTGTTGCACGTCAATATGTACCCATCCATCAATGGTTGAATATACCTCAGCTTTTAAAACGTGAGGATTTGCATCTATGATTTTTTCCAACATAAAAGTGTTAATATCAGCCACTTTATTTCCTATGATTTTTTTACCCTTGGAGCGCACAATTTCCATGATATCGCTGCGGTCAATAAACCCTTTTACATTTTCATCTTCGATGTTTACAACAACACCTTTACAAACGAGTTCATGGTTTCGTTTAGTTGCAAAACTCATTAATGTCAGCACAGTGGCAGCAACCAAAACATAGCCTGTAATTGTTAAAACTGAACGCAGTTTGTTGCTAATCTTAAAATTGATTTTCATTGTTTATGGTTTTTAAACTCGTGTACTGAATATTTTCTTTCGAGCAACTGCTGAATGGGTGTTACTAAGGTGTCAATATCACCTGCCCCTAAGGTAATGAGCACTTCGGGTTCATGTTTATTGATATAATCCAAAACATCGGCCTTGTTCAATAAAATTTTATTGGCATGATTAATCTTATTCATCAGCCACGAAGCAGTGATACCTTCCAGCGGTAGCTCACGGGCAGGATAAATATCAAGAAGAATTATTTCATCGAGCAAAGCCAGGCTTGTGGCAAACTCCTCTGCAAAATCACGAGTGCGTGAAAACAAATGAGGCTGAAAGATGCCAGTAATTTTTTTCCCTTCAAACAATTCACGAACCGACATGATGGCTGCACGTAATTCCTGAGGATGATGGGCATAGTCATCAATAAAAGTACAATGAGTGTCAGAGAATCTGATATCGAATCTGCGTTTTACACCCTTATAACCCTGCAGTGCCGCACGAATAGCATCTTCTTTAACACCAACATGCATTGCAAGTGCAATTGCTGCAACGGCATTTTCAACATTATGACGACCGGGAAGACCCAGAGAAATATCTTCAATAACTCCATCTTGTGAATGAAAGTTAAACCAATAACGATGATTGCGGATTGAAATCTTATCGGCATAGAAGTCGGATTGTGTACCGGCAGCATAGAACTTCGTTAATGCCTTAACCGGTTGCATTCTCAATCCTTTTCGCAAAGCAAGCAACCCTTTCTCCTCAACCTGTGATGCAAATTGCTGATAGGTTCTTATCAGCTCTTCGCCACTTCCATAAATATCCAGATGGTCGGCATCCATACTTGTAATGGCAGCAGCAAAAGGAAACAAGGTAAGAAAGGAGCGATCAAACTCATCTGCTTCTACCACATTAATAACATCATGTTCACTTGTTGGAAGAATAATGTTGCTGTTATAATTTCTTGCTATTCCTCCCAGAAAAGCAGCAACATTAAAGTCAGCTGTTTTCAGAATATGAGCTAAAATACTTGACGTGGTGGTTTTACCGTGTGTGCCTGCCACTGCAAGTGTTTTATGCATTGATGTAATTACCCCTAAAACCTGAGAGCGTTTTACAACAGCAAACTCCTGCTGACGGAAAAAATTAAGTTCTGAATGGTCTTTTGGTATTGCAGGTGTGTAAACAACGAGAATATTGCTTCGTTTGTTTACATCTTTAAATGCTTCAGGAATTGCCTGCACATCATCACTAAAATGCACCTCAATGTTTTCGGCTACTAACTCAGCCGTTAAAACTGTTTGTGTTCTGTCATAGCCTGCAACATTCTTTCCTACAGCTTTAAAATAACGCGCAAGCGCACTCATTCCAATGCCGCCAATTCCGACAAAATAAACATGTGTTATGTTATCGAATTTCATGTTCCGGCAGTTACATGTTTAAGGTTTTGCACAGCATGTTGAGAAGCCATAGCAATAACTTCATCTGCAATTTTTTGTGCAGCATGAGGCAAAGCCATTGCTGCTGTATTGACTGAAAGTTGTTTTAAACGATCCGTATCATTAATAATTTTTAAAGCAGTATCCACTAAATGCTGCAGTGCATCGGCATCTTTCACCAAAACTGCTGCATCTTTTTTTACCATGGCTTCAATATTCTTTGTCTGATGGTCCTCTGCTGCTGTTGGTAAGGGAACCATAACAGAAGGTTTACCTGTCAGGGTGAGTTCAGAAACTGTACTTGCGCCTGCACGCGACACAACTAAATTTGCAGCAGCATAGGCAAAATCCATTCTTGCAATAAAGTCAAAAACACGTGCTTTTTCAAAGCCTGCTTTTGTCACAGCCTGTTGCGCTTCTTCATAAAACAGTTTGCCTGTTTGCCATATCAGTTGAACGCCTGCAGCTTTTAGTTTTTCAAGTCCGGCAAGTACACTTCTATTAATAGATCGTGCTCCCTGACTGCCACCGACAATGAGTAAAGTTTTTTGAGAAGGATCAAAATTAAAAAACGACATTGCCTCATCAAACTTTCCTTCCAGCATGAGCACATTTTCTCTTACAGGATTTCCAGTGAGAATAATTTTTGATGCCGGAAAATATTTATCCATACCTTCATAGGCAACACAAATTTTTTGAACACGTTTGGCAAGGATTTTATTAGTGATTCCGGGATATGAATTCTGCTCCTGAATGAGACATGGAATTTTTTTTAATGATGCTGCATAAAGCAAAGGTCCGCTGGCATAACCACCGACACCCACAGCAGCATTTGGTTTAAATTCCTTTATAATATGCATTGCCTTACTGATGCTCGACAACACCTTAAACGGGAATGACAGATTATCTATTGTCAGCTCTCGTTTTATTCCGCTTATCCAAAGTCCTTCAATTTTATAACCGGCAGCAGGAACTTTTTCCATTTCCATGCGGCCTTTAGCACCAACAAAAAGTATTTCAGCCTGAGGTCTTGCACTTTTAATTGCATTGGCAATAGCAAGTGCAGGAAAAATATGTCCTCCTGTACCTCCTCCACTGATGATAACTTTTATATCAGGCTGCTGCATGTGCTACTCCTGTCTTTAAATCTTCCTGTTCAACATTCCGGCTGACACTAAGAATAATACCAACGGCAATACTGGTAAACCAAATTGAAGTTCCACCCATACTCAACATCGGCAATGGCTGACCCGTTACCGGAAAAAGATTTACCGCAACAGCCATATTTATCATAGCCTGAAAAACCAGACTGAATGCACATCCTATGGCAAGTAATGTTGCAAAAGCAAAGGGGCTCTTTCGCACAATGACGACTGCACGATAAAACAGCAACAGATAAAGCACCACTATTGCCATACCACCCACAAAGCCATACTCTTCAATAATGATTGCAAAAATAAAATCGGAATAAGGGTGTGGAAGAAAGTTTCTTTGTGTACTCTGCCCGGGACCTTTACCAAAAACACCACCCGATGCAATTGCAATTTTTGCCTGTTGCGTCTGATAATTTCCCTGATCATTTCCATTGCTGAAATTTTCAATACGTTTTTTCCAGGTTCCAATTCTTCCTTCATATCCGGAAAATGAAGCAATCAGTAAAAACAAACCCAATCCTACACAACCAATGCCTATCAAAGAAAGTATATACTTGAAATTTATACGACCGAAAAACATCAGCACAAGACAGGTAGTAAACAATACTGCCGCAGTTGAAAAGTTAGCCGGAAGAATTAATCCGCAGATAATACACACAGGTAAAATAACAGGAAGAAAAGCAGACTTAAAATCTTTGATGTTATCCTGATTTTTAGAAAGCGATCGCGCAACATACAATAACAAAGCAATCTTTGCTAAGTCTGATGTCTGAAACGAAAGATTGATTACAGGAAGTGTCAGCCAACGTGATGCTTCATTAAGATTAGTACCTGTTAGCAGTGTAAGTAACAAAAGCGGGATGGCAAGAAAAATAGCTATTCGTGAAATTTTTGCATAGAAAGTATATTTTACAAGATGTGTAAAATACATGATACCAAAACCCAGAAAGACTATAATACCATGTTTAAATAAATAATACTCCGTATTGCCTTCCTGATACTTATATGCCAAAGTTCCTGTAGAACTATAAACAGCCATCAGCGACATTAAGGAAAGTAGTATTACAACAATCCAAATGATGCGGTCACCTTTAAAATATGTTTCTATCCAATTCATTTTTGTTTGAATTAAATTTTAAAGTGCTTTTACAGCAGCTTTAAACTGACGGCCACGGTCTTCGTAATTTTTAAACAAATCGAAACTTGCACAGCATGGCGACAACAAAACCACATCACCCTTTTTACCTTTTTGATAAGCAACACTTACGGCTTCACTTGCAGACAAGGTATCGGTAATATCGCTTACAATACCTCCGAAGGCTTCATGTATTTTTTTATTGTCTTTACCAAGACAAACGATAGCTTTCACTTTCTCTTTTACAAGATCGTTGAGCATTTCATATTCATTACCTTTATCAACACCACCCAGAATCCAAACAACAGGTTTCTGCATACTCTCCAACGCAAACCATGCACTGTTTACATTGGTTGCTTTTGAATCGTTGATAAAATCAATACCGTGTACGGTATTTACGAACTCCATCCGATGTTCGGCATTGCGAAAATCGGCAAAACTTTCGCGAATAGATTCTTTGCGAATGTCGAGTATGCGTGCTGCAACACCGGCAGCCATACTGTTATAGAGGTTGTGTTTGCCCTGTAAGGCTAGTTCGAAAATTGACATAGTAAATAGATTATTGTGTATGTTCAGATATAAGTTATTGTCATTTACATAAGCACTCATGCCCTCATCCTGCTTGATTGAAAAAGGATAGCATGTTGCTAAAGGATTTCTTTTCAGAACTTCTGTTTTTACAACAGCATCATCAAAGCAATAGATAAATGCATCTTCAGCCGTTTGATTTTGTATGATCCTGAATTTTGAGTCAATATAATTTTGTATTGAATACTCATAGCGGTCAAGATGATCGGGAGTAATGTTGAGCAACACAGCAATATCCGCTTTGAAAGTGTACATATCATCAAGCTGAAAGCTGCTTAGCTCCAACACATAATGATCAAAAGTTTCTTCTGCCACCTGCCAGGCAAAACTCTTTCCAATATTTCCGGCTAGACCTACACTTACTCCAGCGTTTTCAAGGATATGATGAGTAAGCAAAGTTGTAGTTGACTTGCCATTGGTACCTGTGATTGCAATCATTTTGGCATTGGTGAATCTTGAAGCAAATTCAATTTCTGAAACGATATTGATGTTTGCACTCTTGATTTTCTTAATCACTTCTGCCTTATCGGGAATACCCGGGCTTTTAATTATCTCATCTGCATTAAGAATCAGGTTGTCGGTGTGGCGACCTTCTTCAAACTGAATATTTCTCTCTGTAAGATGTGTTTTATACTTATCGGAAATACGTGAAAGGTCAGACACAAAAACATCATAGCCCTGCTTCTGTGCAAGAATGGCTGCGCCCACGCCACTTTCTGCAGCACCCAGTATAGCTATGCGTTTGTTTTTTGACATTTACCTATCGAAGTTTTAATGTTACCAGACTTATTACAGCCAGCATAATTCCAACAATCCAAAAACGGGTTACAATTTTTGACTCATGATAACCAAGTTTCTGGTAGTGGTGATGCAACGGTGACATTTTAAAAATGCGTCTGCCCTCACCAAATTTTTTCTTTGTATATTTAAAATAACTTACCTGCATCATTACAGAAAGATTTTCGATGAGAAAAATTCCGCAGATTACAGGAATCATCAATTCTTTTCTGATGGCAATAGCAAATACTGCGATAATGCCACCCAAGGCAAGGCTTCCGGTGTCGCCCATAAACACCTGTGCCGGATAGGCATTGAACCATAAAAATCCAACACATGCACCAACGAATGCCGACATAAAAATCAGCAACTCGCCTGTATTAGGAATATACATTATGTTGAGGTAATTAGCGAAAACGGTATTACCTGATACGTAAGCAAAAACCGCTAATACTAAACCAATAATACCTGAACTTCCTGCGGCAAGTCCGTCAATACCATCTGTAATGTTTGCGCCATTAGAAACTGCAGTAACAATAATAATTACCACAGGAATAAAAATAAGCCATGCTAAATTTTTATAGCCATCACCCAGCCACCCCAACAATGATGCATAGTCAAACTCATTGTTCTTGAAAAAAGGTATTGTGGTTTTTGTTGATTTAATATTTGTGGTTGAAAACAAGACACCTTCCTGACTTTGAAGATCATCAACCAACGTATTGTCATGATGCCAGGTAACTGCAGAACGTGTAGCTTTTTCGCGAACAACTACATGGTCATTAAAATACAAAACACTGCCAACGATGAGACCAAGTCCAATCTGTCCGAGAACTTTAAATTTTCCGGCAAGACCTTTTTTATCTTTCTTAAATACTTTAATATAGTCGTCAAGGAAACCTATTGCGCCCAGCCATACTGTCGAAATCAACATCAGAATGATGTAAACATTATGCAGCTTTGCTAATAAAAATGTTGGAATAAGTATCGCTGAAAGAATAATCAAACCGCCCATTGTTGGTGTGCCTTGTTTTTGCACTTGTCCGTCAAGGCCGAGATCACGAATGGTTTCTCCAACTTGCTTTCTATGCAGATAAGTAATTATCGTTCTTCCGAGAATAAAAGAAAACAATAGTGAAAACATGATTGCCAATGCTGCTCTGAAGGAGATGTACTTAAACACTCCCATTCCGGGCAAATCTGTATGTTGGTCTAAATATTCAAAGAGATAGTATAGCATCAGGCGTGTAGGTTATTAAAGTTTTCCTGCAATATTTTTTTATCGTCAAAAGGGTGTTTTACTCCTTTAACTTCCTGATAGGTTTCATGGCCTTTACCTGCAATGAGGATAATATCTCCTGAAGCAGCCAGATTACACGCTACACGGATGGCTTCGTTGCGATCGGTTATTGCCATCACTTTAGCTGATAAATGCGCAGGTACTCCGCCACGCATCTGTTCAATGATTTTTTGTGGATCTTCGTTTCGTGGATTATCAGAAGTAAGAATCACTTTATCACTCATTTCACAAGCAATGTGAGCCATAACAGGGCGTTTGGTTGTATCACGATTTCCGCCACAACCTACTACTGTAATTACTTTCTCATTTCTTGTTCTGATTTCGTTGATGGTAGAAAGCACATTATTCAATGCATCGGGTGTATGTGCATAATCAACGATACCTGTAATACCCGAAACGGATACAATATAATCAAATCTGCCACTGACAGATTCAAGCATACTTAATGCCGTGAGTACACGTTGTTTGTCTAAGCCCAATGAAACTGCTGTTGCATAAATTGCCAAAAGATTATAGGCATTGAATGAGCCAATAAGTTTACACAACACTTCTGTGTTATCAATCTGAAGTAGCAGTCCGTGAAAATTATTTTCAATTATTCTGCATCTGAAATCAGCAACACCATGCAGACCATAAGTTTTCCTGACAGCATGTGTATTTTGTACCATTACTGATCCGTTTTTATCATCGGCATTGGTTAATGCGAATGCACTCTCGGGGAGGTTATCAAAAAATTTCTTTTTTGCTTTCAGATACTCATCAAATGTTTTATGATAATCAAGGTGATCATGCGTAATATTTGTAAATACACCACCGGCAAACTCCAATGCTCCGATTCTGTTTTGCACCACAGCATGTGAGCTTACTTCCATAAAGCAATACTCACACTCTTCGAGTACCATCATGCTTAACAGTTGATTAAGTTTTATGGGATCGGGAGTTGTATGCGTTGAAGGAATAACCGTATCGTTAACTCTGTTTTCAACCGTAGAAATTAATCCGCAACGTATATTTAACTGACGGAACAATTTATAGAGTAGGGTTGCTGTAGTTGTTTTACCATTGGTTCCGGTAATGCCAACTAACTTAAGAGAAGAAGAAGGATGATGATAAAAGTTTGCACATACTTCGGAAAGTGCCAAATACGTATTTTTTACTTTTATATAATTGATACCGGCCTGAATGAGGTCGGGCATTACTTCGCACAAAATTGAAGTTGCACCTTTTTCTATTGCATCCAGAATAAAAGTATGCCCATCAACATTGGTACCGCGAAGTGCAACATACATTTCTCCGGGTTTAACTTCGCGCGAGTTAATGCTTATTCCATAAACAGCCACATTGGTATTACCAATAACCTCCTCCGTTCCCGCTTTATATAAAACTTCTTTTAGTAACTGCATCAACTTAACTCTATTGTTATTACCTGACCTTTATAGATTCTTGTACCTGCATGCAACGATTGTTTTACCACAGCACCTTTGCCAACTACCTTAACCTGCAAACCATTTGATTCCAGCATATATATTGCATCGCGCAAACCCATTCCTGAAACGTCCGGAACTGTATTGTCTTTTATGGCAACAGGCTTCAATGCTGCAACAGTTTCTCTGTTAAGTACTGATGACCATTTTGACGCTACTCCTACAGTTTTTACATCAACACCAACATTGTTGCATGCAGCAATAGTTGCTTTCGTCAGTCCTGCTTTTACTTTAGGTAATTCTGCCATTTGCACATCAAGTCCTTTGTGCATATCAAGATTGGTTGCATAAACTTTATCTGCAATATCTTTAAATACAGGCAATGCCACTTCACCGCCATAATAACCTGCCGTTGAAGGATTATACACCACTACAATACATGAATATGCAGGTTTGTCAGCAGGAAAATAACCACAGAACGAAGCCTGATATCTTATCCTTCCATTTTTATAACCCTCTTTATTACTTGCCATTTGAGCTGTACCTGTTTTACCGGCAACGGCATATACGCAGTCTTTCAACTTACGTCCTGTACCGTTTTGTACTACACCTTCAAGGAGTTCTCTTGCTTTAGCTACCGTGGTCTTGGAGCAAATAGAATCGGCAATAACCTGTGTTTTGTATTCTTTAACGGTATGTCCGCGATAACGCGTCTCTTTTACAAAGAGAGGCTTTACCATTCTACCATTGTTGGCAACAGCATTGTAGAATGTAAGTGTGTGTAATGGTGTTACCATTGTTTCATAGCCAATAGACATGTAAGGCAACGAAATTTTACTCCATCCCTTATTCGTAGTTGATTTGATAAGCGGTGTAGCCTCTCCAGCAATCTGAATATTAAGTTTATCTCCAAAATGCATTTTATGTACACGGTCAATAAATGCCTGTTGATTTTTTCGATAATACTTCTGTATCAGTTTAGAGACACCCACATTTGATGATTCTTCAAATGCATGTTTTGCAGTTATCTTATTTAATCCTTCATGCGAGTCACGCATTATTAAACCCGGTGCATAACTGGTTCTTCCATTGGTAGCATCTACTGTATCGTCAAGGTCAATATAGCCATCTTCTATTCCGGCCATCATGCTCACCAATTTAAAAGTGGAGCCGGGTTCTGTGGCATAGCCAATAGCATAATTAAAATCTTCACGATAGTAACCGGAGTCAGCCTTTTTCAGATTTACGATTGCTTTAATCTCACCGGTGGCAACTTCCATGAGTATGGCACATCCGGCATCAGCATTGTTTTTCACCAACTGATTGTAAAGAGATTGTTGTGCAACATCCTGAATATTCAGATCAATTGAAGTATAAATATCACAGCCATCTTTTGCTTCAACTTCATCCTCAGCATTGAGTGGCTTCCATACGTTACCGGATATTTTTTGCATCAGGCGTTTACCACTTTCTCCTCTAAGACTTTGGTCGAAAGCTCCTTCAAGCCCAACAGGTTGAACATTTCCAATCTTAAAACCAATGGTTCTGGAAGCTAGTTCCTTGAATGGTTTCTGACGCATATTTTTTTGTTCAACAATGAGTCCGCCTTTATAACGACCTCTGCTAAAAATCGGAAATGTTTTTACTTTTTTCAATTCTGCATAACTCACATTGCGTTTAATAAGCAAATAGCGCTCACCATCGCGTCTTCCTTCACGAAGGAGACGTTTGTACTGATCTTTTGATTTATCCTGAAACAATGCTGCAAGATTCAAAGCAAGAGAATCAATACCCGCATTAAATATTTTATCAGTAATACTTTCCGCCTTCATATCCATACGCAAATCATACAAAGGCACTGATGTGGCTAACAAACTTCCATCAGCACTAAAAATATTTCCTCTTGATGGTTCAATGGTTTTATATGCCAGGGTTAAACTATCGGAGCGTTGTTTCCAATAATCTCCTTCGACATATTGCAACTGAAAAACACGACCCAAAATAGCCATGGCAAAAAGAAAAATCAAGGCATAAACAAAATATACTCTAAGTAAAATATCTTTCTTTATATCCATCATAAGCTCTTATTCTTTGGATGTTTTAAGTACAATTTTCTTAGGCGGAACCGTGAGTTGTTTTATACCCATAGGGAGCACTTCTTTAGCCACTTGTGATTGACGGCTTTTAAACATCAACTCCGACTTTACAGAAATATATTCTGACCGTAGCTCTTTAATATCACGTGAAGTGCGGTCAATTTCGCGAATTGTTTTCTCTGCAACATAACTGTTAGCAATATAAACCAATGCCAGCCCCATTAAGAAAAATGCAAATGGCAGCATACGCAGAAGCATGTTTTTATCAATCAACCCAATAACATTAATCATAGAAAGGAACTTACGGGCAGTTTTTATTTTGCTACCTCCCCGGTTTTCTTTTTCCTTTTTTTCCTCTGAATTTCTTATTGTATTCATACTACTTTATCCTTTCGGCTACTCTTAATCTTGCGCTTCTTGAGCGTGGGTTATTTGCTTTTTCTATTTCATTAGCTTCAATTGGTTTTTTATTTATTGCCGAAAATGTTTTTGAAGTAATGTTGCCAAACACATCTTGTTTTACCACACCTTGTACATTTCCTGAAGCAATAAAATTTTTAACCAATCTGTCTTCTAGAGAATGATAACTCATCACACATAACCGCCCATCTGCCTTTATCAATCCGGGCAATTGTTGTAGCAGCATTTCCAGCTCTTTCAGTTCCTGATTAACTTCAATTCGTAATGCCTGAAACAATCTTGCATAAAAACCATTCTCATCATTCTTAGGCACCAGGTGTGAAACACATTTTTTAAGATCAGCAGTTGTTGCTATGGTGGCATGCTGACGGGCGTTAACTATTTCGCGTGCAACAGTAGCTGCATTACGCACTTCACCATAGAGAGAAAATATTTGTTGCAGTTCTTTGGCAGAATAAGTATTAAGTACTGTTGCAGCTGTTATATGCTGACGAACGTCCATGCGCATATCAAGCTTACTATCGAAACGAAAAGCAAAACCACGCTGCGGCTCATCAAACTGATGCGATGACACACCAAGGTCGGCAAGCACACCATCTACTGCTGTTATGCCTATACCATTGAGTTCGGTAGTTATATTTGAAAAACTGCTGTGAATCACAATCAGATTATTATTGTTGGTTTTACTATTTTTTATTGCATCAGCATCCCTATCGAATGCAATCACTTTTCCTGTTGTTAATAAAGAGGCTATTGCCTTTGAATGCCCCCCGCCCCCGTATGTAACATCAACATAAATTCCATCTGCTTTAATCTTCAACCCATCAATACATTCAGGCAACAAAACCGGAATGTGATATGCCTTACTGTCCATTTTCAGGCAATTTGCCGCCAAGCCGCTCTTCCATCAACCGCTCTAAATTGTCGCTGTTATCTTTAATATATTTATGATAAGCACGCTTATCCCAAATTTCAATTCTGTCATTTGCCCCACTCAGCACAATGTCTTTTTTAATTCCTGCATAAGTCAGGTGATCTTTTACAATCAAAAACCTTCCGTTGCTATCCAACTCAACACTCCGCACACCATAATAGAACAGCGTAATCAATTCCTGATTGGCTTTCAAAAAAGTATTCAGTTTACCTACATGCTGTGAAATTTCATTCCATGTCTGAAGCGGAAAAAACTCCAGTGATTTTCTGAAAACATTCTGCTTGATGATAAAACCTTCTTCTAAAACTTTCTCCAATGTTTTTCTGTATGGAGAAGGCAACATGACACGACCTTTCGCATCAACAGTGCTTTCGTAAACTCCAAACAGATTTATCATTTTTAAATGGTGTGCTAAAAAATTCTTGTGCGAATGTAAAAATAATTCCCCCACCTATCCCCACTTTTTACCAAATTTGTTGAAAACTTTCTTTTTTCAGCTATTTTCCTCCCACCTGAACATCTTTATTTGGAATTTTATAGGCTACAGAGTTTTTTCAGTACTGTTTAATTTTGTACCCATAAATGTTGCCATGCAACAGAGAAAAAATTTATGACTGAGCAGAAAAAGAAGTTTATTGATGTAAGTGAGGTGATACGAAGCAAGAACCCACAGCTCTATCGTCTGCTGCCGGGGTTTATTGTCAGCTACATCAAACGAATAGTGCACGAAACAGAAGTTAATGCTTTTATTGATGAGTATGGCCACAAAACATCGTTTGAATTTGTAGATGCCATAATTGAAAATTTCGGAGTAAAAGTTGAAGTTTATGGTCAGGAGAACATTATAAAAACCGGCCGTTGTGTCTATGCATCCAATCATCCCATTGGCGGACTTGATGCTATGGCATTACTACAGGTGCTGGGACAACACAGACGCGACATAAAATTTATTGTAAACGACATTTTATTACAGCTCAACAATCTGAAAGATTTATTTATTGGTGTTAACAAGCATGGAAAAAACAGCGCACAGTCTATTACAGATATTGATGCATTATATGCTTCGGAAATGGCAACACTAATTTTTCCTGCCGGATTGGTATCGCGCAAGCAGGGAAAAGAAATAAAAGACCTTCAATGGAAAAAAAGCTTTGTAGTAAAAGCAAAAAAATACAACAGTCCTATTGTGCCCGTTTATATTGATGGCCGCAACTCCAACTGGTTTTACAATCTTGCAAACTTTCGCAAACGTGTAGGCATTGCAGCAAACATTGAAATGCTTTATCTGATGGATGAAATGTACTTTCAACGCGGCAGAACAATTTCGATAACTTTTGGAAAACCTATTCTTCCACAAAACCTATCAGGAAATGATGACGGAAAAACCGCAGAAAAAATCAAGGAACATGTTTATGAGCTAAAACATAACCGACAATCTATTTTCCATGCATAAGAAAACAGAAAGCCTGCGAACCACAGAAAAAACTTCGCATTACAATCATCTCGAAAAGATGAGTTTTACAGCGTTAATGAATAACATTAACAAGGAAGACCAAACAGTACCTCGTCAGATTAAAAAAAATATTGCAGCCATTGCAAAGTTGGCAAAGGCCATTACTGTACGAATGAAAAAAGGTGGGCGCTTATTTTATCTTGGTGCCGGCACCAGTGGAAGGCTTGGGATTGTAGATGCTTCGGAATGTCCGCCAACCTATGGCATTGAACATGGAAAAGTTATCGGACTGATAGCCGGTGGTGATGCAGCTATTCGTAAGGCTGTTGAGTTTGCCGAAGATGACTATTCAGCCGGCTGGAATGATCTTAAGAAATATAAAATAAACAAAAAGGATGTTGTGGTAGGTATTGCAGCTTCCGGAACCACACCCTATGTGACAGGTGCATTGGAACAATGCCGCAAGAAAAAAATCATAACAGGATGTATTGTTTGCAATAGCGGCTCGCCAGTTGCAATGCATGCCGATTTTCCGATAGAAATAATTACAGGGCCGGAATTTGTAACAGGCAGTACCCGAATGAAAGCCGGTACAGCACAAAAGTTAGTCTTAAACATGATTAGTACGGCAGTGATGATAAAACTAGGTCGTGTTAAAGGCAATAAAATGGTTGACATGCAGCTTACCAACAATAAATTAGTCAGTCGCGGCACCCGAATGATAATGGATGAACTTGGCGTACCCGAAAACAAAGCGTCCTCTATGCTGAAAAAATATGGAAGTGTGCGCTCAGCAATAAAAAATCATAAAGTAAAATCTGTTGTAGTTTGAAATTGTCTGTTGTAATTTTGCATTTTCAAATAATACAATGCAGGACATACAGCCTTTTTATAACTGGATAGATTTATACTCATCGGCAGAAGATGAATTGAGTCCATTTTATGGAAGGGTTTACAGTGAATTTGAATATAGCAATACCATATACAACTATTTTATTCATCCGCAGTGGGACGACTTTGGCTCTCCAACTCTTTATATTAAAATAATTTATTGCGACTATGAAAAGTCTTTTGCTATCATTGAATTGATGGGCGAATGGAATGATGCTATCAACAATGATATCATGACCTTAAAAAGAGATATAATTGAAAATTTGATGGAGCATGGAATAAGCCGTTTTATTCTCATTGGTGAAAACATCCTCAATTTTCACGGTTCGGACGATTGTTACTATCAGGAGTGGTTTGAAGAAGTAAATGAAACCGGATGGATTGCCGCTATCAATTTCAGAGATCATGTTTTGTCTGAAATGCAACGTGCCAATATTGATTACTACTTGCTATTTGGTGGCGAACTTGATAATCTTAACTGGCGCACTTACCGACCCTCGCAACTGATGGTAAAAATAAATTCAATTATCACACATCGTTTAGGCTAGAAGGCTACTTCACTTTTTCTACTTTATAAACAAAATAAGGTGTTTCGCCCTGCCAGGCATAGTTACGTACAATTTCGCGGTAATAAACTTTAATGACACGTCCTTCGCTTACTCTTAAGCTGTCAATGGCAGCCTGATCGTCTGCATCTACAGAAAAGTGCCAGAGGTTATTTACAACAGAATTGCTTTCAGCATTCATACCGCCAAGGTTCAGCTCACCTTCATAAGTTTTAAAAACATATCCCTGACGTGAAAATTTTACCAGATATCCCGTTTGTGTTCCTTCGGAATAGGTATAGCTTCCGGCAAGAAAATATAATACTGTTCCGATTACGGCAAGAACAACAACCCAGATAAAAAACTTTTTTAATCGGCTCATACTTTTTGATTTATTTGATTGAAAACAACATCAATTGCTGCTGCAAGTTTATGATCTTTTTCAGTAACTACACTACCTGCATCGTGTGTGTTTAACCTAATAACGACTTTATTATAAACATTACTCCAATCCGGATGATGATTCATTTTTTCTGCTATAAAAGCTACATGTGTCATAAATGCAAATGCCTGTTTAAAATCATTAAACATAAAACTTCGTTCCAACGAATTATTTACTTCTTGCCACATTGCGTTTTTTTGTAAAAGTAACAATTCAGCAAATAACTTAGAATTTCACTCCATTGTGGTCAACTCAAACTTTTCGGCATCGAATAGTCCTTTGTCACCAATTTTAAAATGTGGAATAACTAATAATGCCATAAAAGAGAGGGTCATAAATGGTGCTCTAAGTGTAGCACCCATTTGTTTAGCCATATTATCAATATTTGCATAATGGTGACCTATTTCTTCGCAACTTCTGTCACTCATCAACCCGGCAACAGGCAGGGCAATAACTTTTTTGTCTCCTCCGGAAACTGCACTCAATCCTCCACCCGATTGCATCAATAAATTTATAGCTTCAACAATATCAGCATCACTAACACCGGTGACAATTATATTATGCGAATCGTGCGCAACTGTTGAAGCGATGGCGCCATACTTTAAACCAAAATTTTTAACAAATCCTACAACAGGTTTTTGTTTACTATAGCGGTTAACGACTGCTATTTTAAGAATATCATTTTCCGGATTACTCACCCACAGTCCGTCTTTTTCCAATGGTTTTGCCCGAATACAGTTAGTAATTAACTGGCCATCCAATGCTTCTATTACTTTAACCGAAGCTGAATTTTTTTTCACTTCAACATCCTGAACCGAAACATGCCATGCATAAAAATTATTTATTGGAGCATGACTACGATTTGTCAATGATGTATGTCCATCTTTAGCAACACATTCTCCATTAATCCATGTCTGAAGCACTTTGAATTGTTCCGTATTATTAACGACTATAAAATCAGCCGGATCGCCAACCCGAAGTAATCCTACAGATAAACCATAATGCAACACAGGATTAACACAGGCACATTGCAATACATCGAATAGGCTGTGTCCGTTTTTGAGTGCGCGCACAACTAATTGATTCAGGTGTCCATTAAGCAATTCATCAGGGTGCTTGTCATCGCTGCACAGCATGGTCATAGCCGTATGTGAGGTGATGAGCGAATGCAAGGCTTCAAAATTTCGAGCAGCAGAGCCTTCTCGAATCAGAATTTTCATTCCTGCATTTACCTTATCCAACGCTTCTTCAAGAGAAAAACATTCGTGATCGGTAGTTATGCCTGCCGCTATATATTTTCTGGCATCGTCACCTCTTAATCCGGGAGCATGACCATCAACCACTTTATGTAGTTTGTGAGCAGCCTCAATTTTTTTCATCACCTCGCTATCACCAAAAAGTACACCGGGGTAGTTCATCATTTCGCTCAGGTAGCGAATATCAGGTCTCGATAGCAGCAATGCCACATCTTCGGAGTTAAGGGTGGCACCGGCAGTTTCAAAAGCCGTAGCCGGTACACAGGAAGGTGCTCCAAAATTAAATTTCAATTTGGCATCTTTAGCATTCTCAATCATGTACTCCACGCCCTTCATGCCACAAACATTGGCAATTTCATGCGGATCGCTAACGGTGGCAACCGTACCATGCAACAGTGCAATGCGGGCAAACTCATAAGGCACCAGCATGCTGCTTTCAATGTGGATATGCGCATCTGTAAACCCGGGTAGCAGATAGTGGTTATAAACAGCATCTTCCTCTGAAATTGCAGTTACTTTTCCATGGTTAAAATGAACTGTCCCGGGATAAATCCTACGGTTAAAAATGTCAATAATGTTTCCGCTAAATGAAGCCATAGGCTGATTTGAAAATAAATAATTTAAATTTTTATGAGATGGTAACTAATTTAGTTTACTTTTGCAGCATTAATTCACAAATTTAATTCTTTATTTAATGAAAACCGGAAAAGTAAAATTCTACAACAACTCCAAAGGATTTGGATTTATCGTTGAAGATGAAGGTGGTCGTGACCTATTTGTTCATCAAACAGGATTAATTGACCGCATCGCGGACAATGACCTTGTTACCTATGAAGTAGTTCAAGGCAAAAAAGGCTTAAATGCCGTAAATGTTAAAAAGCAACAGTAATAATCCTATAGATTATTTGTAATTTTTTAATGTTATTCCCCGGTTGTTCACGCAATCGGGGATTTTAATTTTTATGGGGTTTAAGATCTAAAGGCCGTTAGCCTTTCATTAACTTATCAAGACACGAACAACCTAACGTTGCACGGGACACGTTCTGTTCCATAAACATTCAACACCACCAACCAGTTGAAAAAAACACATTTTTAAATTAAACAAACCGATACCGCCACCTACGATACTCTTAGGTTTTCTGGAGACATCATACCATTAGTTTGTGCAAAACAATAACACAAAATACATGCTCTATGCGCTTGATTATAATGCCTATAGAAAGATTAGTTATAGCTATTCTTTTTCATAAATTTTTACTATAGTTTTGCTTATCTACAATTTTAAATTTAAATCTATGAAAAGATTTTACATTTTATTTCTCCTGATTAACACTTTTACGTTTAGTCAAGCACAACAACCGGTATTAGTTTCTATTACTCCCGACACCGTAGCTTTAGGTCAAACACTCAGTGCAACCATTACAGGTGCAAACACCTTATTTCAAAATTCTTCTACAACAGGGCATTTATTCTTAGGCGGTGTGACAATTCCTATGTACAACATAAATGTAATAGATGATGAACATTTTACAGGCGCTTTTCTAATTCCATCAACAGGAATTCCAATAGGTTTCTATGATTTGTATGTTTTGAATTTTGATCCTATGCAAGGATTTGCATACGACATCATATTACCTTCTGCTGTTAAAGTAGGCTCGCCTGATGGTTACATAACCGGACAGGTTTATGAAGACCTCAATAATAATGGTGTAAAAGATGCATCAGAATCAGGAATAGCGGGATCATCCGTTAAAATCATGCCCCAAAACCATGTATATAATACTGATGCCAATGGTAATTATTCAATTGCTGTTACCAATGGCAGTTACACAGTTTCATGGGTAAACAATCCTAACAGCATATTTTTCTTTTCAACTTCCTCGCCTAATCACAGTGTAACTATCAATAATAACAATGCTTCAGGAAATGATTTCGGTGTAAGAAGTGGCTTGATTTCTGTTTCCCCTTCTGTATTGGTTCAAGGTCAATCAGTAATACTTACTATTGTATCTGACTCGCTGTTTCAAACGGGTGCCAATGTGTATGGAAATATTTTATCGGCATCCATAGTAAAACACGGAACAGGCAGTCATTATAGTGCTAATCTGCTTACACAAGTACAGGTATTGGATGAGGTTACCGCTAAAATCACCCTTAATATTCCTACCAATGCTTTAACTGGACTATACGATTTATCCATTCAAACCGGAAGCCCTTTTAGTGGCAGACATATTTTACCCTTTTCTAATGCCATAAGTCCTGCGCAGTCTATTGTAAACGGAAAAATTTATTTTGACTCTAATAGCAATGGCGTTTTTGATGCGGGAGACATTCCAATTCCAAATCATCATGTAACATTGATGCCTGATAGTATTACAGGCATCTCAGATGCCAATGGCGACTATTCTATAGGATGCAGCAACGGTAATAAAACATTAACTTATGTACCAACGGCTGCATACACACTTACATCAACACCAGCTACATATAATTTCAGCGTTAATAACTCCATAGCAAGTAATAAAGATTTCGGATTTCAGACAGGAACACCTTACTACGATGGTTTACTGACTATTTTCGGAATGCCAAGATGCAATACACAACAATCTTATTACGTAACTTTCCGTAACCAAAGCAATGCTGTGGTAAATGGAGTGCTTGGAATAGTTTGTTCAGGTAACATCACGGTTGCCAGTGCCACTCCTGATTTTACAGTGGGTGATACTTTGTTTTGGAACATTACCAATCTGAATTTATTTTCTACGTTTAGTAAATATTTTATGCTCAACATTCCGGGAGCAGGCAACACTATTGGAGTTACAGGAATTATCAGACTTACCAATGGAAGTAATGTTGTATTCAATCATTCACGCACAAATTCACAAATGGTTATTTGTTCATTTGACCCTAACGACAAAGCAGTGAGCCCACCGGGTGTGCAAAGTCAAAATTTTACATTAATGAACGAACGATTGTACTACACTGTTCGTTTTCAGAATACAGGAAACGACACTGCTTTTACGGTTCAAATCAGAGACCTTTTAGACCCGGAATTAAATTGGCAAACTTTCCGGGTTGAAGATTACAGTCACCCTATGACTCCTACTTTAAATATGAAAACAGGCGCATTACTATTTACATTTAATAATATTTTACTTCCCGACAGTAATACAAATGAGCCTGCAAGTCATGGTTATGTGATATATTCTATTGAGACAGATAGTGGACTTTTTGCCGGAACAATGATTAACAATACAGCTGATATATATTTTGACCTAAACGAACCTGTTATAACCAACACCACATTAAATACAATGGTTTATGTCATACCTGTAGGACTGAATGAACTCACTCCTGACAAATCTGATATAATAGTTATGCCAAATCCTGCCTCTGAAAAAGTGTTGCTGAAATTTAATAACCTCAGAGGCACTGTATATAACCTTACAGTTTATTCATTGGCCGGTAAAATGATTCACCAAAATAAAACCGCCAATGGTGAAGTATTGATTTCGTTAGATAAGTTTAACTCAGGATTATATATTTACGAACTTACACCTAACGGTGAAGGAAAAGCGTACAGAGGAAAAATAGTGGTGAAATAAAATTTAACTGCTAGTTTACCCTTAAAGTTATTGTGTCAGTATTGTAGCTGTTCATATTTTGAGTTCCATCTGAACTTGATACACAAGCCACACGATACACTTTGATGTATATTTTTTCGTAAAACATTTACACAACAATAGCCTGCACTTTATTTCATCACTATCTTTACAATGATTAACGTTTAAAAGTAAAACCGATTTTATATTCTTTTGAAGTAATACCTATAACACAGTAAGTTCGTTCCTGCAAATTTAAATAGCATAGCAAGAAAATATTAGTCCACAGGGGTTTGATATCTAATGCTTTATTTTTCTTTGCATTTATGCTGGTAATGATTCTAATCTTTTTGTGCTTCATTCTGACCTACCTTTGCAACTGTGCAGTCATACTTTCAAAAAGATATTGAGTTTATTAAAACAGTGGGTCCGCAAAGGGCTATTGTTCTCCGTAAAGAGCTGGAAATATTTAACGTTGCAGATCTTATTTATCACTTTCCTTTTCGCTACGTTGACAGGTCGCAATTTTATACTATCTCTCAGCTTAACGACAGTTTGCCTTATGTGCAGCTAAAAGGAGTACTTACCTCGCTCACTGCCTTTGGACAAAAACGCACTACCCGTCTGCAGGCAGTTTTTAAAGATGAAAGCGGTCAAATGGATTTGGTCTGGTTTCAAGGAATAACGTGGATACGTGACACCCTGAAAGCCGGAACAGCGTATGTTGTGTTCGGCAAACCCGTCTTATTTAATGGCAGATGGAGTATCATCCATCCGGAAATTGAGGAGATGGAAAAATTTAAAGAACAACCTTTCAAAGGATTTCAACCATTTTATTACTCTACAGAAAAATCTAAAGTTAAAGGGTTAGACAGCAAGGGCATCATGCGGATTGTGCGTATGGCACTTAAAGACCTGCCACCCTCGATTGAAGAAACATTGTCGCCTCAATTAATTAAGACTTTTAATCTGATGCCTTTGCGTGATGCATTGATTCAAATTCACTTTCCGGAAAATGAGGACCTACTTCGTAATGCCCGCTTCCGTTTAAAATTTGAAGAGCTATTTTATATTCAATTAAAATTACTGTTTAACAAACAAAACAGAAATGCTACCCAAAGTGGACGTATGTTTACTGAAGTTGGTTATCTGTTCAACACATTCTTCAGCGAGCATCTTCCTTTTGAATTGACACTGGCACAAAAGCGCGTACTCAAAGAAATCAGAAAAGATACTGTAAGCGGAAAACAAATGAACCGCTTGTTGCAAGGTGATGTTGGTAGTGGTAAGACGGTAATTGCTTTATTCGCCATGCTATTAGCTTTAGATAACAAACAGCAGGCTTGCCTGATGGCGCCAACGGAGATTTTAGCTGCTCAGCATTTTCAAACAATAACAGCATTGCTCGGAAAACTACCTGTTAATGTTGAATTGCTTACAGGTTCTCTATCTGAATCCAAAAAGAAAGCCATTATAGAAAAAATTGCATCCAACGAAACACATCTCCTCATTGGCACTCATGCATTGATTGAAGACAGGGTAAAATTTAAAGACCTTGGCTTGGTTATTATTGATGAGCAACACCGCTTTGGTGTAGAGCAACGTGCCAAACTCTGGATGCGGCAACAACCACCTCATGTACTGGTGATGACTGCAACACCCATTCCACGCACTTTAGCTATGACCCTTTATGGCGACCTTGATGTTTCTGTTATTGATGAACTTCCTGCCGGAAGAAAGCCCATAAAAACAATGCATCTTTTTGATTCATCACGCCTTCGTGTTATTGGATTTATGAAAGAGCAAATTAAACTTGGACGGCAGATTTATATTGTGTTTCCCTTAATTGAAGAATCAGAAAAATTAGACCTTCAAAACCTGATGGATGGCTATGATAACATCCGCAAAGATTTTCCATTGCCCGAATATTTTGTGAGTATGGTTCATGGCAAAATGAAAGCAAAAGAAAAAGAGCAGGAGATGGAACTTTTTGCAAACGGCAAAACACACATCATGATTGCTACTACGGTAATAGAAGTTGGTGTTAACGTGCCTAATGCCACCGTTATGATTATTGAAAATGCAGAGCGATTTGGATTGTCGCAGTTGCATCAGTTAAGAGGACGTGTAGGTCGCGGTGCAGAGCAGTCGTTTTGCATTTTAATGTCGGGCAATAAATTATCTGCCGATGGCCGCGAAAGGCTAAAAACAATGGTTCAGACTAATGATGGTTTTCAAATTGCAGAAACGGATTTAAAGCTGCGTGGTCCGGGAGATATTACAGGTATTCAGCAAAGCGGATTATTGAACCTGAAAATTGCTGAGCTGGCAAAAGATGGTGCAATATTAGAACTGGCAAGAAATGCAGTCATCCATATTTTGAAAGATGACCCGTTGTTGAATTCAGAAGAGAATAAAATATTGAATCGCCAATTACATCAGTTGCGAGAGCAACCCAACTGGAGCAAAGTCAGTTAGCCTGTTTTATCGTGAACATATTTCATCATCTCGGGTGAATGAACGGTTGAGGCCGAGTCCATTTTTACATGATTCCACTTTGACTTAGATTTACTGTTTTGGCGCGACTCGCGTGCTGGGCGTGAGGCAATAAAATATGCCAAGACAAAACAGACTAACGCCCCTCCTAAAAGTAATATGTCTAATGCATGCATAACGGTTTATATCTTTATCGTTGATGGTTATACTTACACACTTGCATAAGAGTTACCCAAAAACCTGAAGAATCTTCCTTAAATCTTACCTTATTCTAACTTTAGCAATATATCCGATAGAATATTTGTGACTTACCACCAGCAATCCCGGTTCTCTGCTCTGATTGCAAAATGGTAAAGAATTTTCCAGATGCCGCAATTTAAGAAACTGTTTCATCAAAGTCAACAGAAATTTTTTGCCAAACATGAAAAAATACTTAACTGCCTTGTATTTGGAATCAAAAAATTTAGAAATTACCTTTGTCCATCAAACAAGATTAAAAAGTGGGAAAAGGAGAGAAAAAAAAGTGATGACAAATTGTCTATTAGGTCTTAAGGAGAGCACAAAAATGGACACTATTTTAAGAGTTAAAAAAAAGTCATCCTAAAAAATCAGACAACATCCTTCAACACAATCGGAGGATTTTTATTTCATGTCAATTTTAAAAACAATGTCAAAAGAAATTTTATTAATAGACACTTTTCATGAATCTTTTATTCCAAAACTTACAGCGATGGAGTTTCATTGTACGGAAGGATATGAATGGAATCTTCGGCAGATACAGGAAACCATTGGCAACTTTTATGGTATTGCCATTAGAAGTCGCATACCCATAAACAAAGACCTGTTACAACATGCAACTAATTTAAGATTCATTGCCCGCGGTGGTGCAGGCATGGAAAATATTGATGTTGATTATGCTGTTTCTAAAAAAATTACATGTTTGAATGCACCCGAAGCCAATCGTGATGCTGTTGGTGAACATGCTTTAATGATGTTACTTACACTTCTGAATAAATTAATGAAAGCTGACACCGAAGTGCGAAAAGGAATATGGCTTAGAGAAGAAAACCGTGGCATAGAACTGCAGGGCAAAACTGTGGGCATCATTGGCTTTGGCAATATGGGTAGTGCTTTTGCAAAAAAACTTTCAGGTTTTGATGTGAACATTATTGCTTATGATCCATACAAAACCATTGATACTGTTGAATATCCCTATATAAAACAAGTTTCTCTTGTACAACTGCAAAAGGAAGCAGACATTATTAGTCTGCATGTACCATTAACAACAGAAACCAAATACATGATTAACGATACATTTATCAATTTGTGTAAAAAAGAAATTTACATCATCAATACTGCACGAGGAAAATGTGTGAACACTGCCGACCTTGTTAAACATCTCAAAACCGGAAAGGTGAAAGGTACGTGTCTGGATGTTCATGAGTATGAAACATCTTCTTTTGAAAAGTTAGAAACACTTCCTGAGCCTTTTGAATATCTGATAAATTCTGATAAAACCATTCTCACACCACACATTGCAGGGTGGACACATGAATCGAATAAAAAAATTGCAGAAGTATTGGTTAAGAAGATTGCTCAGTTTTCATGAAAACAGTTTCTGTTGCGGAAAAGAATAAAACACTGATATTCAAAAAATCCATCTATTAAATTCATAAAACTACCTGTTGATTTGATATATTTGCACTATAAAAAAAGCAAAGATTGTGACATTAATAAAATCAATTTCAGGCATCAGAGGAACAATTGGCGGCAAATCCGGAGAATCACTCACTCCTGTTGATGTAGTAAAATTTTCGGCTGCCTATGCCACTTGGCTGATAGCACAGTTTCCGGTAAAAACAAAATGCAAAGTCGTTTTAGGTCGTGATGCACGCATCAGCGGACCCATGATTCATAATTTAGTTTGTGGCACACTCACTGCAATGGGCATTGATGTGATAGATGTAGGATTATCAACCACACCCACAGTTGAGATGGCTGTTACATTTCATCAGGCACACGGTGGAATTATTCTGACTGCAAGTCATAATCCAA
This sequence comes from Bacteroidia bacterium, assembly GCA_037045145.1. NCBI lineage: Bacteria > Pseudomonadati > Bacteroidota > Bacteroidia > Bacteroidia bacterium. The sequence continues at coordinate 947,083 of JBAOIA010000011.1, read as the reverse complement.
AACAGTGGAATGCCTTGAAGTTGTTAAACAACAAAGGCGAATTTATTTCTGCTGCTGATGGCGAAACACTTCTGAACATTGCAGAAAAGGAATCGTTTGAGTTTGCCAATGTAAATCAGCTGGGAACAGTGACAACAGATGCACATGCCATTGACAAACACATTGAATCTATACTTGCATTACCTTTAGTTGATACAAAAGCTATTGCTGCTAAAAAATTTAAAGTTGTTATTGACTGTGTTAATTCATCAGGCGGCATTGCATTACCACCATTACTTAAAGCATTAGGTGTTGAAGAAGTGATTGAACTCTACTGCACACCTGATGGACAGTTTCCACACAATCCGGAGCCATTACCTGAGCATCTAACTGAGTTGAGTAAAACAGTTATTAAATCTAAAGCACATTTAGGAATTTCTGTTGACCCTGATGTAGATCGTCTTGCATTGGTTTGCGAAGATGGTGAAATGTTTGGCGAAGAATATACTTTGGTAGCAGTGGCCGACTATGTTCTGAAAAACAAAAAAGGTAATACAGTAAGTAATCTATCTTCTACACGTGCGCTGCGCGATGTGACTGAAAAAGCCGGTGGAAATCACTTTGCATCTGCCGTTGGCGAAGTTAATGTGGTGGAAATGATGAAAGCAAAAAATGCAGTCATTGGCGGTGAAGGAAATGGAGGTGTTATTTATCCTGACATTCACTATGGCCGAGATGCATTAGCCGGTATAGCATTGTTTCTTACTCATCTTGCAAAATATGGAAACACTGTTTCTATGCTTCGCTCGTCCTATCCTGATTACTTTATTTCTAAAAACAAGATTGAACTTACTCCTGAAATAAATGTTGATGGTGTTTTAGAGTCAATTCAGGAGAAATATAAAAAAAATAAAATAAACACTATTGACGGAGTAAAAATAGAATTTGATAAAGAGTGGGTTCATCTGCGTAAATCAAATACCGAACCCATCATCCGCATTTATGCAGAAAGTGACAGCATAACAACTGCTAACAATCTTGCCGAAAAAATTATTTCAGATATCAAAGAGTTAATAAGCCACCCGGCAAAAGTCTGACCCACATCACACTAAATCAAATACACAAACAATGAAAGTTTATTTTGACAACGCTGCAACAACACCCCTAAGACAGGAAGTTATTGAAGCCATGTTGCCTATTATGCAAAAAGTTTATGGCAATCCATCATCCATCCATTCTTTCGGAAGGGAAATGCGATCGGCAATTGAAAAGGCACGAAAAACCGTAGCTTCTTTGCTAAAAGTAGCACCGTCAGAAATATTTTTTACATCAGGTGGAACAGAGGCTAACAATATGGCTATACGTTGTACCATACACGATCATAAAATTACACATGCCATTTCATCGCCCATAGAGCATCATGCTGTAACCCATACACTGGAAGATTTAGAAAAAGAGGGTATCATTAAACTTAGCTGGGTAAAACTGAATGACAAAGGTGAAGTTGATTATGACCATCTCGAAGAATTACTTAAAAACAATCCGCGTTCTTTTGTTTCGCTTATGCATGCAAACAACGAGTTAGGCACTGTTAACGACATTGACCGTATAGGTGCACTCTGCAAACAATACAATGCTATTTTTCATTGCGATACGGTTCAAACTATGGGGCATTTTCTTTATGACATGTCTCAAAAAAATATTGACTTTTTTACATGTGCGGCACATAAGTTTCATGGTCCAAAAGGTGTAGGATTTATTTACATCAATCACAAATTAAAAATACATCCGTTAATTACCGGTGGAGCACAGGAACGTAACATGCGTGGTGGAACAGAAAACGCTTATGGTATTATTGGTATGGCTAAAGCATTGGAGTTGGCTTATGCAGAATTAGACGAAGACCGTAAACATATTTTAGGGTTAAAAGAGTATATGAAGCAACAGCTACTGGATGAAATTCCAGGAGTGCGTTTTAATGGTGATGTTAGTGAAAGAAGTTTGTTTACAGTATTAAATGTTTCTTTTCCACCTTTTGATGGCAAAGACATGTTGTTATTTAATTTAGACATTTCCGGCATAGCAGCATCAGGCGGCAGTGCCTGTTCATCAGGTAGTGAGATTGGTTCACATGTATTGCGTGGAATCAATTCTGACCCCGAAAGACCGGCAGTACGTTTTTCTTTTTCGCGCTATAACACAAAGGCTGAAGTTGATTTCTGTATGGATAAACTTAAAGCATTGTTTGCGGTAAAGGCAGCAGTAAAATAGGTTTGCTTTACTCTTGTTTTCGAATTTTTATTGCTGAAAATTTGTTGTTCTGACTTGTTAGCATTAATATTGCTAATTATAAAACATCAAGCAATGAAAAAAAAACTAACTATAGCAGTTTTACTGCTAATGGCGCTATTTAACGCTACAGCTCAAACAACATGTACAGTACAGGCTTCAGTAACCTACTCTGTAGGTTCACATGGGCGATGTGCCGGAAAAGATGTCATTCTGGAAGCCTACCCCAATAATTTTACTACAACCTATCTATGGACATGTCCAAACAACAACTGCCCACCAAATTTTAACTACAATGCAAGCAATGGTTCCTTTATTTCTGCAAAAAACCTTTCTAACAATGGATATTATGTTGTAACCGCAACAGACAGCAGTGGATGTGTGGCTGTTGATAGTGTTTTGGTTGACTCGTATGAAATTCCTCTTGCTGGTGTAAGTATGCAGGCATTGGGGTCATGTCCTGGCGATACTATTATTTTTTGTGCAACAGATACTTCAACAACCAGCACAATTGTAAGTTACCTATGGGACAACGGAGACACAACCGAATGTGTCTATGGAGCTCAAGCATTAATGAATTATCACTACCCATATTGCATAATCACTAATCAGTTGGGTTGTGAATCTACCAACTCCATTATATGGACTGTCCTGGCTGTTGCAGACTTTCCTGATACCACTATCAACATTAATGGAAGCTTAACATTTTGCCATGGCGACAGTGTTGAGCTATGTTCCAATGGAAATTCTCTCACAAGCACTTTTCTCTGGTCGAATGGGTCTGCGCTTAATTGTATTACCATTGATAGCAGTGGCATTTATTCTGTTATAATTACAAATTGGTCAGGTTGTTCAAGAAGCAGCGCTCCTATATCTGTAACTGTTTATCCTGTACAGATTGCACAACTTACTTTTTCTGCATCAAACGATACTATTCTATCCAGTTTAAATGGCAGTAATTTCATCTGGCATTTCTCTGTTGATGGAATAACTTATTCCGACATTCCTTCATCATTCAACTACATGCCTGTTGCCAACAACGGCTTCTACTTCTTAAGTTTTACAGACACCAATGGTTGTATGGCTTTTTCAGACACCATTACCCGAACGGTTGGATTTGCCGATTTACAAAATTCTTTGAACCTTTATCCCAATCCGGCAACCGATGAAATAGTTGTTGACTTAACACAACTCAATATTTTAACCAATACTACAGTTGAAATTTCTGACATATATGGACGTAACATAATATCATTGGCAATAAACAAAAACATTAAGCATAAAATTGATATCAGCCATTTAACCAAAGGCCTTTATACACTACAAATTAAAGCAACAGACTTTCAAATTAGCAGATTGTTTGTCAAACAATAGTTACGACTGCTGACTATTCAAATCTCCATCCATCAGGATAGATTGTACGTGTGTGTTTTCTTGTTTTGGCTACAGAGCGAAGAATGGTAAACCGTGATGTGCTCCCTTTAATAGAACGCAGTGTTTTAATATCTTCAAGTAATGAAACCTGACTGTCATTTTGCGGTTTGAACAGATTCATGCAGAAATATGTATTCAACATTTTATTGCTGTGTTTATTTTCTCCATGCAATTTAAAAACCGCTGAGTGTGAAAATTTACTAAGTTGGGTGAATGTCTGAAAATTACAGGTAAAGTACTTCAATTTTCCGGCTGAAAACAACTTCTAAAAATTTACTAATCCTGCATCGGCTTGTCTGTACATGTTTTCAGAAATAGAAGTATTCAGGTCGCGAAAAAAGTAAACGCCACCCCACGCATAAACAACCTTACTATAGAGCACAGTTTTATTTCCTTTAGTAACCCACACATTGTAAACAGTTTTTTTGTCTTCTGCAATTTGTTCTCTTCGTACTGAAACATTTTCGGGAGGTGTAGGTGCTGTATGCACTACTACTTCTTTTGGTTTTTCCGGCACTGGCTTTTCAGGAGTTTTTACAATCACCGGTTGCGATTTAGTTGGCTCCTCTGCAGGTGGTTGATCAGCACCTTTTGTCAAACCAATTTTATTTTTAATAGCATCATTTCCGGCTGTTGGCTCAATAGCTGCCTTATTATCTGCTCCTTTTTCACTATCGAGATTACCTTCAGGCTCATCACTTCCTCCTCCTTGTGTTGGCTTCAATGGTTGGTCTTGTCCACCGTTGGCAGTAGCACTTTTGTTGGTAGTTTTCGACTCATTGTTCTTTTCTTCGACCTTGCTTTTTTCTTTTACGGCAACCGGTTTTTCTTGGGATTCAGTCTTGGGCTTTTCTTTCTGTGCCTTCTTTTCTTCTGTCTTTGTTTTATTAGCAACCAATGTGCTGTCAACGGCAGGTTTGGGTGGATTCTTTTTAAACTCTTTCTCTGCTTTTTTTAAATCTTCTTCGGCCTTTTGAATTGCCGACTGAATTGACTTGGTGTAATCCGTATCGTAATCAAACTCATCATATTTTTTTGAATAGGTGATTTTTGCAACAGGTTGATTAAAAATCACAATATTTACTCCATCATATTGCTTCATCAACACAACTGTAAAAGGGTAGGATTCAAAGCCCTGATCTATCCTTTCTTCATCGGCACCAGTAGTGTTAATGTTGATTTTTTTTGTGATGTATCCGGGCTTGTTAAAAGACAAAATATAGTCAGCCCCAATTTCAAGATTTAAGGTATATGCCGATTGTCCGGGAAGGGTTTCAATTGACTGACCGTCACGCTGCAAAACCATGTAGGCATCACTAAGACTACCTCCTCCATCAATCTTAAACTTAGCATTAATAGTTAATGTCTTCTTAGTCTGAGCTGTGGATACCCCACATATAAACATGAAGATAGTGAGAAAAACCCCTACCGGAACTAAATGAATTCTTTTTCCAATGCCAAACATTTGTAATTTTATTCCGTTAAAAAGTTTTAATACCGATACAAAATTAGTTAATAGTTTAAACGATAGTCCTAATTTCTGATCAAGAATGTGTTTGGTTTACGATAGAATTAATAAAGAGTTAAGCAAAAGAAGAATATTTTTTTTAATGTTTCTGATGTTTGTTGTTGTTTCACCAGCACTCAGAGCTCAGGAAAACATTACAGTACAACAAACACTCGACTATATTAATCAGAAATTTGGTGGCAAATATGTGGTTTCTATCAACTATGGTGTCTTAATAGCAAGCTATTTTGACGGAGAAACCAAATACAGGGAAGACCAGTCGCCAATAAAAGATCTCGATGCCAATAAGGTTTACTATAATTCAAAAGCAGGCATGTTGCTCATTAACTGCACCAACCCACAAAAAAAATGTGTCACACGTGAGTTTTTAAGCAAAAGACTTTTTTACAGTCGTATAAGTTTTCCCATTTCATACGGACAGAAAACCAATGATGGGTTGGTAAAAGCATTTCAACATTTAATACGTTTGATTAATGATAAAAATTATGAAAATTCAGAACCTTTTGAATGAGGTAAAAACATTGTTCATTGTATTGTTATCCGTTATTTGTTTTCAGGCAAATGCTCAGGTTGACTCTGCTGACTTTAAAATGCGTATTGACTCACTGATGAATCAGGGAAAAATAAAATTCAACAATGGTAAATTTCAGGAAGCACTGTTAGACTATACTTACGCGGCAAACATGGATGAAGCAAATGTAAATGCCATTTTACAACAAGGATTTTGTAACACTATTTTAAAAAAATACTCTGAAGCTATTGGAAACTTTACTGATGTTATTTTCTATGAACCCAATCATGAATGGGCTTATGTTTCAAGAGGCAGTGCCTATAATAAAATCGAAAAATACGATAAAGCCATTGCCGATTTTAATAAAGCATTAGAGCTAAAACCTGAAGATGCTGAAGCATATAACAACAGAGGATTTGCCAAAAAAATGCTTGGCGATGTTAAAGGCGCTTGTGAGGATTGGAACAAATCAAAAAAATTAGGAAACGAAGAAGCTAAAATCATACTTAAAAACAATTACTGTAAATGAGCAGAATGCGTGAGTTTGTTTTTACAATACTAATTGGTACAGCGGTACTTTTATCTGCTTTCAAAATAGAGCAGGACAATAAAGATTTCGGACAATGTTTACAAAAAGTTAATAAAAAATTTGGCGCTGAAACATTATCATGTCCAGCATCAACAAAGCCCTATAAAGTTTGGTTTGTAAATACATGCAGCGATACACTTGCCGTTAAATTGGCCGTTCAGGAAAAATCAAAACACTGGCGAACTTTTACACGCACACAGTTATTGCCCGGAGACACTATATCAGGCTACGCCTGCACCCCAGTAGGGAAATATCTTTACTACGTAAAACAATACAAAGACAATTCTATTGATTTACCTTCTGACGAGGTAATTGATAGCAGTAATCCGGAATAATTTTTTTTGATTTTTTGATTTTACAAAAATCAATTCCCCATTATCTTAGAATACTTGGTTCCGTTTGCAGGATCAATTTCATTCAGCAGATTGCTGACTTTTACCTTTTGATCGGGGTAGGCACCAGAATAAATATTTACAATTTCATCTGCTTTGGCATAAAACAAAGATTGTAACAACAATGAACCCGGCTTTTCTTTATGTACAGACATTAACAAATCAAGGCTTTCAGAAATTTGTGATAATCCATCATCTTTCTTTTTTGCCATCATGTCAAGCCCTTTCAAATGATACTGATAAAACATTTCATGGTAAGGCTTAAAAACAGGATTGGTCATATTTTCAGAGAGCCAATAACGATTTTTGGTACTTTCAAAAGCACGCCATCCGGCTTCACGTGCATTTTGCATATTGTTTACTATTGTTTGTGCTCTGGCAAAATAAGGTGCTCCCCCATACAAAGAAAAACTGTCGTAATCTACTCCAAGAATAATGTAAGCATAATAAGCAAGAACTGCAGTCAGATTAGGGTTGCTTCCATTCTCACTGAATTCGAGAGGTTGGTATTCGATATATTTAAACTGAAAATTATCGTCATTAAAATTTAAAGTTGGCGAGTTGTATGATGTCTGAAAAACAGGTCGTCTTGAAGTTACCTGAATGCTTCCTTTATACTCATCATTTGAAACTCGTTCGTTAATGGTTATTGTAACAGAGCATTCTATTCTTTCCTGGTTCAGATATTTATCTGTAGTCCACTTGGTGTTATTCATAAATTCAAATATAGATTGCTGCAATGTTTCAAAAACCTTTTTATCTACGTTCTGAATTTGTGGAGCCATTACATTTATCTGGCAGTTGAGTTCTTGTGCCTGAACAGTATTCAGGCTCATCATCAATATTATAAAACCGAAAAATTTCTTCATTGCACTAAAGTAATTATTTTCTCAACAATGTCTGATGCAACTGCATCTTTTGATTTTTTTTCAAATGGTGTTGTCACAAGGTTTTTATCAATGATGGTAATACGGTTAAAGTCTGAACCGAAAACCTGATTTGACGCCTCCAATTTATTGAGAACGATAAAATCGAGGTTTTTATTTTTAAGTTTTCGTTCGGCACTCTGAATTTCATCATTTGTTTCTAAGGCAAACCCCACTAACAATTGACCTTCTTTTTTAAGCTTACCCATTTCTGCTGCAATGTCATCTGTAGGCACCAACTGAACATTTAATACTTCATTATTATTCTTTTTGATTTTTTGTTCAGAAACACCTTCCGGTTTAAAGTCTGCAACAGCGGCAGCCATAACTATAATGCTGGCATCCGGTTGTGTTTGTTTACATGCTTTGAGCATATCTGCTGCAGAGGTTACATGAATCACTTTAATTGACTTATTCAAATTTGCCAAACTAACTGACGGGCCTGAAATAAGAGTTACTGATGCACCTTTGGTGGCTAAACAATTTGCAATTGCAATCCCCATTTTTCCGGAAGAATGATTGCCAATAAACCGAACCGGATCCAAGGCTTCCTGTGTTGGGCCTGTAGTCACAACAGCAACTTTATGCTGTAAAGGTAATGATGGATTAAAGTAATTGATTACTTCCTGCACAATATCTTCAGGCTCTGTCATGCGACCCTTTCCGGTAAGCCCACTGGCTAATTCACCACTCTCAGGCCCAATAATTTTAATGTTGTTTTTGGCAATAACCTCAAGATTTTTTTGGGTAGATGCATGTTTAAACATATCTACATCCATAGCAGGTGCCACCATAACTGTATTGCGACATGACAGAAAAACCGCAGTCAATAAATTGTTGCAAATGCCGTTGGCAAACTTTGCCAGTGTGTTGGCTGATAATGGAGCTACCAGAAAAATGTCGCACCACAATCCCAATTCAACATGGTTATTCCAGGTAGCATTATCTTCTGAAGTAAATGTCTGAAGTATTTCGTTTTTTGAAACAGTAGAAAGTACAAGCGGTGAAACAAAATCTTTAGCAGCGGCAGTAACAATTACTTTAACAATTGCTCCTTGCTGCACCAATTGTCGCACTAGTTCAGGTGTTTTGTAAGCTGCAATACTTCCTGTAACACCCAGCAGGATTTTTTTCCCCTGCAACATGGCTTTAATTTTCTGCGCTGTCTTTATTTTCTTCTTTTGCAGGACTGCGGAAGTAGATTTTATCATCTAAAAAGTCCTGAATGGCAACCAAAGTTGGTTTAGGCAGACGCTCGTAATATTTAGAAATCTCTATCTGCTCGCGGTTTTCAAAAACCTCATCCAAAGTATCTGTTGAAGAGGCAAACTCGCTAAGTTTATCGTGTAGTTCTTCACGGGTTTCTGCAGCAATATGATTGGCACGTTTTGCAATAATGGCAAGACTTTCATAGATATTCTCTGTCTTTTTTTCGAAGTCAACCACATCGCGGGTTACTGTTGTTTGTGCTACGTTTCTGCTATTCATTGTTTTAATCAATTTACAGTATGATAATCCTTTAATTTTTCTTCGGCTGCCGACATTATCCGGCCAGCTTCTTTTTTATATTCCGTTTCAGGAAATATTTCTATCAGCTTATTGTAATGATCTAATGTACTCTTGTAACGTTCCTCTTTTTTCGATTCTATGCTGTTTTGAGCATAGAGATAAGCCGATTTTAGCGACAAAAATAAACATTCTTCCTGATATTTGGTAGTGGGAAAGTCCTTTACCACATTCTCAAAGGCGACAATAGCCGATTTATACTCTTCCATTTTATAGTAAAGCATTGCATTATCCCATGCTTTTACTTCGAGTTTACCTCTTAATTCATCAATATACTTGTTGCACTCTGCAACACGCTGACTTGTAGGATATTTATTAATAAATAACTGAAACTGCCTGATGGCATCGAGGCTGCTTTGCTGATCAAGGCTGGAAGGTGGAGAGTCTAGGTAATAACAATATGCATTATAAAACAAAGCATCTTCGGCTTTGGCGCTCATTGGAAATGTCTGAGCAAAATTATTAAAGTGATAAGCTGCACTAGTATAATCACCGGTGTAGAAATAACTTAAACAATAATAGTAGTAAGAGCTTTCAGCCTTGTCAGTACCTTTAAGCACAACGATTAACTCCTCAAAAAGCTGAAGTGCATTATAATATTTTTTGTTTTCGAAATATTTTACGGCAGCGTCATACTTCAAATTCATATCGCCACTTTTACGAATGCGATTAAACTTACTGCATGAACCAAAGGTCAGCAGCATAGCTATTAAAAGGAAATAAACCGATATCCGATTTTTCATAAGCGTGCAAAAGTAACCAAATCGCTGAAATAATGCCTTGTTTTTCTGAAACCCTTTTAACTGATAATCAATAATTAAACATTTTTTCATGGAATGAATGTTTTCTATAATTTAGACCCTTTATTTAAAATTCATAAAAATCAAATTAAACTATGTTAAAGCGACTTCTCTCTATTGTGTTACTGTGTGTAACTACTATGACCATGGCGCAAACAGACTATCGCCTGATGTTTTTAGGAAAGGCTGTTTTGCCGGCAGAAAACTTAAACTCTTTTATCCGGGAAAAAATATCCGAAAACGATATTTACAATGGTTATTATTATCGCATCATTCAATTTTATAATATACCTACTGCAGCAGAAAAAGCTGCAATAGAAGCAACAGGAATTAAACTGTTAGAGTACTTGCCTAAGTATGCTTTTAATGCTGCAATTCCAATTGGTTTTAACAAACAATTACTCTCCGGATTTAATGTCAGGAGTGTAACACATCAATCTGCAGAACAGAAACTTTCTATTGGCATGTTGGGTGATTATCCTGCTTTTGCTGTTCCTTCTGCAGGAATGATTGATGTGCGACTTCAGTTTCAGAAAAATATTTTGATGCAGGATGCCCAGCTTATTGCTGCTTCTTATGGTAAAGTTTTAAGTTCAACGGATATAAATAATATGGTTGAAGTGCGCATGCAACAGCAAGCAGTTGCCACCGTAACACAACAACCCTGGTTGTTTTTTATTGACCTAACCTCTCCACCATCTGTTAAAGATGATTTGGAAGGACGTAGCCTGCACCGCAGCAATAGCATAAACAACGACTTGCTTATGGGTCGAAAATACAATGGAAGTGGTGTGGCTGCTGCACTTGCCGATGACGGATTTGTGGGTCCACACATTGATTTTACAGGTAGAATCACCAATTATTCTACTACTACCGGCCCTGACCATGGTGATATGACAGGTGGAATTCTTGCCGGTGCAGGCAATTTAAATCCTGCATATCCGGGAATGGCTAATGGTGTTCAGCTTCATGTTTTCGATATTGGAAATTATCCTCAAATAATTGATGCTGTTACCAACTATAACAATCTTGGAACAGTGGTTGCGTCAACCAGCTATTCGCAGGGATGTAATGAATACACCACAGACACACAGTTTGGTGATCAAACTATTCATGACAATGGGCAACTTGAATTTGTGTTTTCCGCAGGAAATAACAATGGTGCCAACTGTGGCTATGGCGCTGGTAGTAACTGGGGAAATATTACCGGAGGCTATAAGCAGGGTAAAAATGTAATTGCTGTAGCCAATCTTGATGCATTGGAAGTAATTGATCCTTCTAGTAGTATTGGTCCTGCCTCTGACGGTAGAGTAAAACCTGATATTGCTGCCAATGGTCGCGACCAAATGTCAACAGACGAAAACAATACCTATCAGGTTGGTGGTGGTACTTCTGCTGCCTGTCCTGGGATTGCTGGTATATGTACTCAGTTAATTCAGGCATATAAAGAAATTAATTCTGCTTCTGATGCACCAACAGCTTTAATTAAAGCTTGCTTACTTAATGGAGCCGAAGATATCGGGAACCCGGGTCCTGACTACAAATATGGTTGGGGTAGAGTAAATGCGCTTCGTGCTGTTACTACCATTGAAGACGCCCGCTATTTTACCGACAGTATTAATCAAGGCGACTCTTTAACTTATTCCATTAATGTTCCTGCAGGTACTTCTCAAATGCGTGTCATGGTTTACTGGCATGATGTAGGAGGATCTCCAGCATCTTCTACTTATTTGGTTAACGATATTGATATGAAGGTTACAGATCCTTCCAGCACTGTATGGAATCCATGGATTCTTGACCCGACTCCGAATGCTACCAATCTGAATGCACCTGCAACAAGAGGTATTGACCATTTAAACAATATGGAGCAAGTTACACTAGACAATCCAGCAGCAGGCAACTACATTGTTTCGCTCAAAGGATTTGCTATCCCACAAGGAGCGCAGACTTATTATTTGGTTTATGAGTTCCGAAATGATGACATCACTGTAACCTACCCTATGGGAGGAGAAGGCTTTGTTCCGGGTCGCCCTGAAATTATTCGCTGGGATGCCCTGAAAGGTCTTGGCTCATTTGATGTAGAATATACTACAGACAATGGCACAACATGGAATAATATTACCAATGTAAATCAGAATACATTACAATATACATGGAATGTGCCTACTGGTATTGCAACAGGTGATGCCCGCGTTCGTGTTACAAGAGGAAGTGTTTCCGGAATGTCTGACACAACATTTACCATCATTGGGGTTCCACAAAACTTAAATGTTATTTACTCCTGCCCCGACTCTACTAAAATTGGTTGGACTGCAGTTAGCAATGCTGCTTGGTACGAAGTGAGTATGTTAGGCACAATGTATATGGATTCTGTTGCAACAACAACAAACAACAGTTATATATTTACCAATCTTCTAACTGCTAACACTTATTGGTTTAGTGTGAGAGCTGTGATGGCTAATGGCAATAAAGGACGAAGGGCAATTGCTATTGAAAAACTACCCGGTGTTTTTAATTGTCCAAATATCCCTCCAGTAGTTCAGTTTAATGCCAACTTCAATGTTGGTTGCACCAGCAAAACATTCACCTTTACAGATCAGAGTTCTAATGCACCTTTCAGCTGGAACTGGACTTTTAGTCCAAATACTGTGACATTCGTAAACGGAACATCAGCAACGTCACAAAATCCACAAGTGCAGTTTAATGCCTCTGGCACTTACGATGTAACATTAGATGCTACCAATGGAATTGGAACATCAAGTTCAACACAAACTGCAATGATTAATATTCTTTCTCCTTCATTGCCACCAATGACGGAGGATTTTCAGGCAGCAGCTTTCCCTCCTGCCAACTGGTCTATTGAACAATCAAATATTAATTATTCCTGGCAAAAATCAGCTCTAATAACCGGGTCATCAGGTTCTTCTACTTATGCTGCACGCTTTAACAATTTTTCCTATAACAACACCGGTGCAGAAGACGATTTGATTAGTTATGAAGTGAGTTTATCCAATGCAGTTGCAGCACTACTGACTTTTGATGTAGCTTATGCACAATATTCAAGTACATACACCGATGGTCTGCGAGTTGATATTTCGACTGACTGCGGAAATACATGGGTAGCCTCCGGTTACTTAAAAAGTGGGGCAACTCTTGCTACAACCGGAACTACAACCAGCAACTTTGCACCAAATGCTGCAAATCAATGGCGAAATGATTCTGTTTCATTGAATGCATACCTTGGTCAGGATGTCTCTATAAAATTTGTAAACATCAACGATTTTGGCAACTCATTGTACATAGACAATGTAAATATTGATGTTACTACAGGGTTAAATCAATTGAACAACAGTGCTGGAACATTGAGTATTTCTCCAAATCCATCTGATGGGAAATTTATTCTTTACAGCAATCAGACCTCTCATGAATCGTATATACTGACTGTTTACGATATCAATGGAAAAGTTATAACAGAAGATATCTTCCCGACAAATAACAGAAGTCATGCTGTTGACATCAGTAATTTTGCCAAAGGAGTTTATTTCATAAAAGTTGAAGGACAAAATTCAATACAACGTTTAAAAGTAATTTCCAGATAAAAATAAATTTTAAAGGCACGAAACCAGTTGATAATTTCAGCCGGTTTTTTATTTAACTCTGAGTTGCGCTGAAAAAATGAAATACAAATAATTATCAAATCTATTCGTTAATAAAAAAAACAATAAATAATTCTTTCAGCCTTTAATTTCATTTTTTTTGTGTTTAGAATCTATCGAGTAAAATTTAAGACAATCTTTTTAAAATAATGAACAAAAACAATTACTGCGTAATCATGGCCGGAGGTATAGGAAGTCGTTTCTGGCCAATGAGCAGAAATGCTTTTCCAAAACAATTTCTTGACATCTTAGGAACAGGACAAACTCTTTTACAACAAACCTTTAATCGTTTCACTAAAATTTGTCCTAAAGAAAATATCTATATTGTAACCAACGAATCGTATGTTGATTTGGTTAAGAAAAACCTACCACAACTACCGATAGAAAATATTCTGGGTGAGCCACTCAGACGAAATACCGCACCATGTGTTTCGTATGCAGCATTTAAAATTGCTGCAAAAAATCCTGATGCCAACATTGTTGTTGCTCCTTCAGACCATATCATCACCAAAGAGAATGCTTTTGTTGAAGCAATCAACAAAGGTCTCTCTTTCACTGCACAGAATGACTGTTTGCTAACCTTAGGGATTACACCAAGCAGACCTGATACCGGCTATGGTTATATTCAGTTTGTGGATGAAAAACACAATGAAACAAATAAGATTTTTAAAGTTAAAACTTTTACTGAAAAGCCGAACCTTGAAATGGCTCGATTTTTTCTCCAATCCGGAGAGTTTGTCTGGAATGCAGGGATATTTTTATGGAACCTGAAATCAATCTTAAAGGCATTGAAAGAACATCTTCCTGAAATGTATCATCTTTTTGAAGAAGGCAATTCTGTTTACAACAGCAAAGATGAAAGTGCATTTATCAAAACTGCTTACTCACAATGTACAAACATCAGTATAGACTTTGGTGTGATGGAAAAAGCAAAAAATGTGTTTGTGATGAGTGCTGAATTTGGTTGGAGTGACTTAGGCACATACGGTTCACTTTATGAGCACATAACACACGATGCAAACAAAAATGCAGTGGTTGGAAAAAATGTTATGCTGTACGATACTAAAAATTGTATTGTCAATATGCCTCATGATAAGTTGGTGGTTTTGCAAGGCCTTACCGATTATATAGTTGTTGAAGCGGAAAACATTTTATTGGTTTGTAGAAAGCAGGACGAACAACAAATTCGTCAGTTTGTGAATGATGTAAAAACAGATAAAGGCGAAAAATTCGTATAGTTGATTTTACTTGCTGCTAGTGCATTAATATAACTAATGATTATTTTATCAAAGCAAGGTAGCCAATTAAAAGGCAATTGATATTATAGTGTGTATTTGCTGAACCAGCTTTTTATTTTCATTTGAATAACTCCAAAGAAAGCTTCTTTGAAGATACCGCTGCTCATTTTTGATTTACCTTCGGTACGATCCGTAAAAATTATAGGAACTTCAATAATTCGAAAGCCACTGCACCAGGCAGCAAATTTCATTTCTATCTGAAAAGCATATCCCATAAACTTAATCTTTGACAAGTCCAATGTTTCAAGTACTTTACGCCTGTAACATTTAAATCCTGCTGTGGCATCACGAACGGGCATGCGTGTAATAAGACGTACATATACACTGGCGTAATAAGACATAATGACTCTTCCAATTGGCCAGTTTACAACATTCACACCATTGATATATCTAGACCCTATAGCTACATCGGCACCTCCATTTTTACAAGCATCGAGCAAACGCTGTAAGTCGGCAGGATTGTGAGAGAAATCCGCATCCATTTCAAAAATATACTGATAGTTGCGTTCCAGTGCCCATTTGAATCCATGTATATAAGCAGTGCCTAAACCCATTTTCCCCTTTCGCTGAACCAAATGTAATGACTCCGGAAACTGAGGTAAAAGTTGTTTCACCAAATCGGCAGTACCATCTGATGAATTGTCATCAATAACCAATACATGAAAAGTGTTCAGCAGATTAAAAACAGCTTTAATAATCTTCTGAATATTTTCCTTTTCGTTGTAAGTTGGTATGATAACTAATGATTCAACCACACAATTTTATTTGAGTTCAAAACTATTATTCTATGAAATGAGTAATTATAACAAAATGTTAATTGATAAAACTATTCATCAATTATTTACCTGTACTGCCAAACCCGCCTACGCCACGGTTAGTTTCTGACAATTCTATTGCTTCTTTCCACTCTACTTGTTGATGTGCTGCCACAACCATTTGCGCTATTCTTTCGCCATTATTTATTGTGAATGGTACAGATGACAAATTCACCAAAATAACTTTTATCTCACCACGGTAGTCGGCATCAATTGTTCCGGGAGTGTTAAGTACAGTAACTCCATGCTTGGCTGCAAGTCCGCTTCTGGGTCTGATTTGTGCCTCAAATCCATGGGGCAACTCAATATAAATTCCTGTTGGTACAAGCGCACGTTCTAAAGGATTAAGCGTTACTGCTTCTTTTACATCAGCTCTTAAATCCATCCCTGCAGCACTGCTGCTTTCATAAGCAGGAAGCGGATGCGCTGACTTATTTATAATCTTTACTTCTGTTTTGTTATGCATTTCTTAATATTACACTATTTGCAAAAATATTGAATCTTATCAAATATAAACTCAATCCCTTCTTCCTATTGTATTCTTCCGCGATTCTACATTTTGCTTCTTAACAAACACTGCTCTATTCATTCTAAAAACTACAAACGGAAAAATAAAGAGTAAAATTATATTAACAATCCATTTAACAGAATTCGGTAAATCAAGTTGTTGTTGCAGATAGACAGAGAGCGAAAACAGCATTAGTGATAATAAGACATAAAACACATCATTCTTAACTTTATAGGGAATAGGATAATGTTTTTGTCCTGTGACGAATGACACAACCATCATAGCAAAATAAGTTATAAAGGTTGCCCACGCAGCACCCATATATCCAAATGAAGGGATAAGCACAAACAGCAGAATTATGGTAAGCACTGCTCCGAAAATTGAAAAATATGCTCCAAAGCGGGTTTTTTCTGTGAGTTTATACCACATACTTAAATTGTAAAACACACCAAGGCAAAGATTTGCAAGCAATAGCACAGGTACTACATCTATGCCCGACCTGAATTGTTCACCAATAAAAAGTTTAATGACATCAATAAATAACATGACACCTAAGAAAATAAAAGAACAGGTAATTACAAACCATGTCATAATTTTAGAGTAAGTCTCTTTTTTATCTTCTTTATCGTGCTGAGCAAAGAAAAATGGCTCGGCAGCATATCGAAATGTCTGGACAAACAATGTCATGATGATACTAAGTTTGTAACAGGCACTGTAAATTCCCAAATCGCGCAAGGCATGATTGGCATCGGGAGCTAAATACTTATAAACAGCACGGTCGAAAGTTTCGTTTACCATACCTGCAAATCCTGCAATAAGTAATGGAAATGCATAATAAATCATTCTTTTTATTAAAGTAGTGTCGAGGTGCCATGTTAGATTGCTGAATTGACGGTAGAGTAAAAGCATGGTAAATCCACTGGCTATGACGTTTGAGATAAACACATACCCTACACCAACTGTTGGTGAATAAAAAGTTACTGCAAGTTGTGATAACAAACCATCATTTCCTTTAATCCATATTGGACAGCCAATAAGAAAAAATAAATTCAAGCCTATATTAATTACGATTCCTGCAATCTTTAATAAAGCAAACTGTAATGCTTTACCTTGTTGCCGCAGTCTTGCAAATGGAATGGCCGTGATAGCATCAAAACCAATAATCATTGCCAACCAGATGATGTAGTTTCCTTTTCCGGGATATTCAATGGTTGCTGCCAATGGTGATGAGAATAATATCATCAGCAACACCAGAAATGCTGTTGTGTAAGAAACTAGTGAAATACAGTTTTCATAAACTTTATTTTTATTTTCTTCTTTCTGCATGAAATTAAAAAAAGCTGTTTCCATGCCGTAAGTAAACAGTATCAAAAGAAATGCTGAATAGGAATAAAGTTCAGAAACAACACCATATTCTGTTGGAGAAAAAATGCGGGTATATATAGGAACGAGCAAGTAATTTAGCATACGCCCAACAATGCTACTCAGACCATAAAGAACTGTTTGACCGGCTAACTTTTTTATTCCACTCATGAGTCGGCTAAAGTAGCCGTTTTATATTTTACTTACACCTACTAAAGAATTTGAAATGGCTCCTTGTGAATGACAGAAATTTCTCGGACAAGAACCTGCTTCACTACTGCCAGGGGTGAGCCCTTGTGGCACCATGCAACCAATTCTTTCAACTGCAACTCGCTTCCTGTTGCCTCAACATAAACCGAACCATCAGTGAGGTTTCGTACAAAGCCACAAAGATTCAACCTACGTCCGGTTTGCAGTGTATATTTTCTAAAAAACACACCCTGAACTTTTCCGGTAATTTCAATTGCTACAGTCTTTAACATACCGTTATTAAACTATGAAATGCAATGTTAATAAATTTGACAGCTGAAAAAATTTACCTTATCCGTAAAAAAAATACTATTCACCTATAATTTTTAAACTTTTACCTATTTACAGAAATGGGAATTATGAAAGCACTTAGTTTTGGCACGTTAACTTATAAACCATAAATCATATAGTATGAAACGTTCAGTAGTAATCATTGGTATTGTACTTGTTGTAGTATTTATAATATACCGATTGTTTGCAGGTACCTACAACAGCATGGTAACTGCCGATGAAAATGTTAAAGGAAAATGGGCACAAGTTGAAAATCAATACCAACAACGAATGGACCTTATTCCAAACTTAGTAAATACCGTTAAAGGTGCTGCAGAATTTGAAAAAGGCACATTAACAGCAGTTGTTGAAGCACGTGCATCGGCAACACAAGTAAAAGTTGATCCGGATAAACTTACGCCAGAAAATATTCAAAAGTTTCAGGAAGCACAAGGGCAATTAAGCACTGCATTAGGCCGCTTGCTAATGGTGACTGAAAACTACCCGGTACTGAAAGCCAATCAGAATTTTCTTGAATTGCAAGCAACGCTTGAAGGAACAGAAAGAAGAATTGCGGTGGCACGTAAAGATTTTAACGAGGCTGCACAACAGTTTAATACCTACATACGCAAATTTCCTCAAACATTACTTGCCGGCATGTTTGGGTTTTCATCAAAAGGTTATTTTCAATCTGATAAAGGTGCTGATAAAGCTCCTGAGGTTAAATTTTAATTATGGGCAATGCTGCCGATTACTTTACTGATGAACAACAACTGTTGTTGAAGAATGCAATAGCGCGAGCAGAAAAACATACCTCCGGAGAAATCAGAATTTTTATTGACAGCAAAATAAAGAGTGAAATTATTGACCGCGCAGCCGAAGTTTTTGAAAACCTCAAGATGCATGAAACCAAACTTCACAATGGAGTTTTGATTTATGTAGCTATTGAAAACAGACAATTCGCCATTATTGGAGATAGTGGAATTCATGAGTTTGTAAGTCAGGTTTTTTGGGACAAGGTAAAAGAAGAAATGATTCCATTCTTTAAGAGAAAAGATTATACCGGTGGCCTTTTACATGCTATTGAAGAAACAGGACAGAAACTAAAAAAACATTTCCCTGTTGCAAAGAATGATTCAGACGAGCTTTCCAATGAAATGGTTTTTGGTGATTAAAAAACAGGTGCGTCCACTTTTATTCTGGATGCTATTGTTGCTTCAGATTGCAACAGTAGGTTATGCACAACAAATTCCTCCCCAAAACAATCCACCACGTCTAGTCAACGACTTTGCCGGAGTATTAAATGATGCTGATGAAAATCTTTTAGAACAAAAGCTTGTAAAATTCAATGACAGCACTTCTACACAAATTGCTATTGTACTGATTCGCAGCACCGGAGAGTATCCTGTGGACGATTATGCAATTACACTTTTCAGAGATTGGGGTATTGGTCAAAAGAATAAAGATAATGGTGTGTTGATTTTAGCTGCTATGGAAGACAGACGCATGACCATCATTACGGGTTATGGTGTTGAAGGTGCCTTGCCTGATGCCATTTGTAAAAGAATAATTGAGCTGACACTAAAGCCTGCATTCAAATCGCAACAATATTACAACGGACTAGATGCTGCAGTAACAGAAATTATGCAGCGAACAAAAGGCGAATACGTATCTGATGGTGAAAATGCAAAAAACAATTCACCAGCATGGGCACCTATACTTTTTGTATTTTTTATTTTCGGTGTGATTATGCTTCTGAAAGTTTTTTCAGTAAGGCGCTATGCACATCTCAACAATTTAAGTTTCTGGACAGCATGGACGCTTTTAAATGCAGCCAACAACAGACGTAACTCCTCCGGAGGTGGTGGTGTTTGGGGAGGCGGTGGCAGCAGTTGGGGTGGTGGCAGCGGAGGCGGATTTGGAGGCTTCGGTGGTGGAAGCACAGGAGGCGGTGGGGCTACCGGTGGCTGGTAAGTGCTGCTAACAACTTCAGGTTTTACATAAGCTTATCTACATTAAATATTGTTCAATTGTTAATCACAATAAAACCTACAGTGGCTCAAAATGCGCTGTAAAATGTCGCAGAAACTGTGGCTCTTTTACAATCTTTAATCCTTTAACTTTATCTTTTGTACGTACTATTTCATCAAAAATTTCAATCACATAGTCAATGTGGCTCTGTGTATAAACCCTTCTTGGAACAGCAAGTCGTACCAATTCCATAGGAGCAGGAATTAGTTTACCATTTGAATCATACTTTCCAAACATTACAGATCCTATTTCAACACTGCGTAAACCCCCAATACGGTACAACTCACACACCAGAGCCTGTCCGGGATATTCATGTGAGGGTATTTGCGGATACAAACTCTTTGCATCAACATAAACAGCATGTCCACCTACAGGATAAATAATATTCACTCCTTTGGATTTTATATTCTCGCCCAAATATCTGGTGCTTACAATACGATAATTCAAATAGCCCGGATCAAACACTTCCTGCAAGCCAACTGCTATTGCTTCCATATCACGTCCGGACAGCCCTCCGTAAGTGGCAAAACCTTCAGTTATAATCAGCAATTGTTTACACGATTCTGCAAGATCTGCATCCTTTATGGCAAGAAATCCACCCATATTGACTAATGCATCTTTCTTAGCACTCATAACAGCAGCATCGCCCAAACACATCATTTCTTCTGCAATTTGTCTATACGTTTTATTTCCATACCCTGCTTCATTGTGGTGAATATAATAACTGTTCTCTGCAACACGACAACAGTCAATAACAAACAACACTTTGTTTTTGCGACATACATCAGCAACAGCCTTGGCATTTTCCATGCTCACAGGTTGCCCACCTCCACTATTATTGGTAACGGTTAGTATTACTGCTCCTATATTGGCTGCACCTTTTTCAGCAATAGTTTTTTCGAGCATAGCTATATCCATATTTCCTTTAAAAGGAAAATCAGACATAAAATCAAGTCCTTCCTTCACCGGAATATCTATTGCCTCGGCACCACTAAACTCAATATTTGCCCTTGTAGTGTCAAAGTGGGTATTACTGATAAAGGTTTTACCCTTGCCACCGAGTTTGCCATAAAGAATTCTTTCTGCCGCCCGTCCCTGATGTGTGGGCAACACAAATGGCATTCCCGTAAGGCTTTGTACTTCTTTTTCAAAACGCAGCCAGCTGCTGGCACCGGCATACGACTCATCACCATTCATCATGGCCGACCATTGATCGGAACTCATTGCAGAAGTACCACTATCGGTCAGAAAATCAATAAGTACCTGATTGCTGTTTAGAAGAAATGGATTGTAATGTGCCTGCTTCAGATAACCTATCCTTTGCTCCTCTGTACTGAGGTGAATAGGTTCTACCATTTTAATTCTGAAAGGCTCGATAATTGTCTTGAATTTCATATTTATTTTAAAAGGTACGAAGAAGCAAATAGATTTTCTATTGCTTAATGATTTGATTATATTTTGCTAATGATAATAATCATTTGTTTTTAATTCCGTGTTAGCAAATATACCAATCGCCTATTATTCAAACGTTTTGTCAAATACACTTTGTTGATAATAAAAAAGTGAACAAGGGTTGTTAAAAACGTCTGATAAATATTAGTCAAAACCTTATGAAAGAATTTTTTTTGTCTATATTATTGCTTGACTAAAACAAATAAGAATTATAAAATATGTTGATAGAAACCATTACCATCGAGAATCAGATGACAACCTACGAATATGACAGCGTATTGAAAGCAAGCCTCGAATATTTTGAAGGCGATGAACTTGCAGCTACTACATGGATGAATAAATACGCCATGAAAAACAAAGAAGGAAAATTTGTAGAGCGAACACCACAGGACATGCATTTACGTATGGCACGTGAATTTGCCAGAGTTGAAGCAAAATACAATTTGTTGAACGATGGCAGCAGAACTTCGCATCTATCGGATTATGGAAAAAAACGCGAACAGCTTTCTACAGAAAAAATCACAGAACTATTCAATCGTTTCCGATATGTTATTCCTCAAGGCAGTGTCATGTCTGCACTGGGCAATCCATTTATGATTGCATCATTATCTAATTGTATTGTACTGCCTGAATTACATGACTCATACGGTGGAATATTTTTTGCAGACCAGCAGCTTGCACAATTATATAAGCGCAGATGTGGTGCGGGCTTAGACCTTTCTACTATCAGACCTGAAGGTATGCGTGTTTC
Organism: Bacteroidia bacterium; assembly: GCA_037045145.1. NCBI lineage: Bacteria > Pseudomonadati > Bacteroidota > Bacteroidia > Bacteroidia bacterium. The sequence continues at coordinate 924,677 of JBAOIA010000011.1, read as the reverse complement.
TAATGCTGCAGGTAGCACTACCGGTGCTGTATCTTTTATGGAGCGTTTTTCGAATACCACACGAGAAGTTGCTCAACTCGGACGCAGAGGTGCATTGATGCTTACATTAGATATTGCTCATCCTGACGTAGAAAAATTTATCACCATAAAACAAGACCTGAGTAAAGTTACCGGTGCTAACATTTCCGTGAAACTATCAGATGAGTTTATGGTTGCCGTTAATGAAAATACTGACTTTAATCTGAGATTCCCTGTTGATTCACCGGAGCCATATATACAGAAAAAAGTTAATGCACGCGAATTATGGACAACCATCATTGCCTGTGCACATCGTACTGCAGAACCTGGAATTATTTTCTGGGACAGACAACATCATTATTCTACATCTTCCGTTTATCCCGGATTTAAAAATGTGTCAACAAACCCTTGCTCTGAAATTGCAATGCAGGGAGGCGACAGTTGCAGATTAATTGCCATCAACCTATTAAGTTTTGTTGATCATCCATTTACACAAAAGGCTAAATTTAACTTCACACGTTTTTATGAAGTTACTTATGAATCGCAACGACTCATGGATGGACTAGTTGATTTGGAATTGGAAGCTATTGAAAGAATACTGCAAAAAATAGAATCAGATCCCGAGCCGGATTATATTAAAGAAGTAGAAATGCGTACATGGATAACATTGTATGAAGCAGGAAAGAAAGGAAGACGCACAGGGCTTGGATTTACAGCACTAGCCGATGCACTTGCTGCTATGAACATAGCATTTGACTCTGACAATGCACTTAGCATGGTAGAAATGATGATGAAAGAAAAATGTCGTGCAGAATTTGATTCAAGTATTGATATGGCCATAGAACGTGGAACTTTTGAAGGCTTCGATACTGCAATTGAAGACCAGTCTGAGTTTGTCAATATGATGAAAGCTGAGTTGCCTGACATTTACAACAGAATGATGAAATATGGAAGAAGAAATATTTCCATAAGTACAGTTGCTCCAACAGGAACCCTAAGTTTACTATCACAAACATCATCAGGTATTGAGCCAGTGTTCATGCTCAGCTATAAACGAAGAAGAAAAGTTAATGCAGAAGACAGTAAGGCTAAAACAAGTTTTGTTGATCAGTCTGGCGATGCATGGCAGGAATTTGAAGTTTATCATCATGGATTAAAAAAATGGATGACTGCAAACAATAATACCGACTACAGCAAAAGTCCTTATGCAGGTAGTACCGCCAATGAAATTGACTGGAAAAAAAGAATAAAAATGCAGGCAGTAGTACAGAAATATACTACACATTCTATCAGTTCCACTATTAATCTTCCGGAAAATGTTTCGGCAGAAACCGTTGGAGAAATTTATATGCAGGCATGGAGTGCCGGACTAAAAGGTATTACCGTTTACAGAGAAGGTTCACGCAGTGGTGTGTTGGTAAAAAAAGAAGAGAAAAAAGCACAACCTGTATTAACAGAATCGAGTGCTCCCAAGCGCCCGGAAATACTTGCTGCAAAAGTTATCCGTTTTATGAATGCAGATGAAAAATGGATTGCATACATTGGCATATTAGATAATAAACCTTACGAAATTTTTACCGGTAAGGCAGAGGATGCATTCAGTATTCCTGCATGGGTTTCTTCCGGGTGGATTATCAAGAGTAAAAACGGACATGGAAAATCGAGATACGATTTTCAGTTTAATGATAAAGAAGGATTCAAAGTAACTATTGAAGGACTATCGCGTTCGTTCGATAAGGAGTTTTGGAACTACGCCAAACTGATTAGTGGTGTATTGCGACATGGAATGCCTATACCGCAGGTTGTTAATCTGGTAGAAAACCTACATCTTTATTCTGACAGTATCAACACCTGGAAAAACGGTGTCATGCGTGCCTTGAAACAATTTATTCCTGACGGCACAAAAGTAAATGATAAAGTTTGTGCAGAATGTGGCGACAAGGAAGGATTGTATTTTGAAGAGGGTTGTATTAAATGCAAAAGTTGCGGACACAGTAAATGTGGCTAACAGTTCTTTTTTAATAAAATAGCAAAATAAAACTTCACTGCTATTAAATCATTCAAATAAAAAATGATTTAATAGCAGTTTTTTATTGAAGAATTTTAAAATGCTTGTTATCACTTTCTACTCTGCCCTATCCAAGCAATAAACTTTCTGAAAATGTTATAATAAAGTGCAACCATCATCATAAAGCTCATTAGCCAAATCACAAAAAGGTTCACATACCATGTCTGCGTTTTCATTCCAAAGAAATTTTTCTCATAAACATACAAAGGCGCTCTGAAAATCGCTGATGGACTTGGCTGCATATAAACAGGCTGAAATCTTTGCACAATACTATTTTCATCTTGCACAAGAAAAGTAAAATCATTCTTGTTTAAGACAAGGTCATTCAAGGCATTGTTGGTGTATTTCTCTTTTTGCTTATTTAATACCGCTACTGTTGAATGCCTCAATTCTTTATTTACAAAACTATCCTTTGCAGCAGATGCACTATTATACATTTCGATGTAGTAATTACGAAGTGTATCAGCCAGATATTTCATTTCAACTGCAATCTTTGAGGCATCAAACTTTTCCACGTCAAGTGCATGTTTGAAATTTTTATTAATTAAAGCCTCTTTGTGCAATTCATTTGTAATAAGTTCAACATCTTCTTTCGGGTTTTTAGATTTATTTTTAGAAACGCCAACAGCAATATCATTCAATTTCTGCAGCCAGAAATCTTTCTTATATGTAGCTTCACTCATTTGCCTGTCCACATTAAAGAAATTCTTTTGATAAGGGTTGTCGCCAAACTGATTCACTGCAAGTGCTTCAAATGCCCAGCGCGAAACCATCATCTCTCCAATCAATGGCACGTGCCTTTGTGAGGTAAGATGCGGATTCAAATCTTCAAATTTTACCATCACACCACTTAAAATTATTTGTGGTATTATCAGAAAAGGAATAAGAATATAAATAGTTACGGCACTGTCGAACATGGATGAAACATTTAGTCCAAGCATATTAGCAAAACAGGAAACAGAGAAAAGCATCAGCCAATAATCTAAATTCATGCTTTGAATTCCGAAAATAAAATTTCCAATAATAACAAACGAAAATGTCTGTATGGCCGATATTAAAAACTGCACCAGAATTTTTGATGATAGGTAACTGCCTCTGCTGAGGTTGAGAAACTGTTCGCGTTTAAGCATCTTTCTATCGCGGATTATTTCTTCAGCACTTACAGTGAGTCCCATAAAAATGGCAACAATAACTGCCATAAAAAGATACGCGACAAGATTTTTATTCTCACTAAAAATATAACTACCTCCCGGATGAAAATATCTGAGAAACCAAGCAAGAATAACTGCCAGCACAGGTGCTTCAAGAAATGTAATGAGCATATACTGTTTGTTTTTAAGCTTGGCAAGAATATCACGCGTGATATACACTTTTAACTGTTGTATCCAGCCGGGTTTCTGATTTGTACTACGCTGAATAGGTTCTCTCTGATTTGCTTTACTATAACTGTTGTTATGTTCCTTAAACAACTGATACCAATCTGCGGGAGTTAGCTTTCGTTGCTGTGTTGGATATCCAAACTCATCCATCACTTTCGATTCAAGAATAGAAAAAACCTGTTCAGGGTTTATATTGCCACAGGTGCCGCATTCACTATAATCGGCATCAGCAAAAGAAGCACGTTGCTTAAAATATAATATTGAATCAACGGGATTACCAAAATATACAGGATAGCCACCAATATCGAGTACAAAAAGTTTATCAAACATTTTAAATATATCGCTCGATGGCTGATGTATTACAACAAAAACAAGTTTACCCTGATTGGCAAGCTGTTTGAGCATATCCATAACGTTCTCCGAGTCGAGAGAAGACAATCCGGAAGTTGGCTCATCTACAAAAAGCACTTCCGGTGCCCTGATTAATTCCAAAGCAATGTTGAGTCGTTTACGTTGTCCTCCACTGATAGATGTACTGAGTGCGTTTCCAACACGCAGATGACTTGCTTCAATTAAGCCTACATTTTGTAATAGAATTTTTACACGTTCATCAATTTCTCCATCAGACAAATTACCAAAACAAAGTTTTGCATTATAAAACAAGTTTTGATAGACTGACAAATCTTCTATCAGCAAATCGTCTTGCGGCACATATCCTATCATACCTTCAAGCAGATGCGACTCCCTATGCAGATCTATTCCATTAATCGTAACTTTACCTTGTGTAGGCTTATTGTTTCCATTTAAAATATTAAGTAATGTGGATTTTCCGGCACCACTACCACCCATAATACCAACAAGATTTCCTGATGTTGCACTAAAGGTAACATCATTCAGGCCACGTTTACCATTTGAAAACTCGTAATACACATGTTGCACATCAAAATGCAATAAACTTTGCTGCTTAAAATTCGAAAACAATCTAATAATGTCAGTGTAATATATCGTGTTTACTTTTGAGCCTCTTATAACTGACCCTGCGGAAAAAACATAACACAAATCGTCATTGAGTGGCAATCCATTCAATGTAAAAGATTCAGAACCATGAAATCGTATAAAAAGCAATCCTGCTTTTCTAAGATATAAGAAACGGAAAACACCACTTAGTCCTGAAATATTCTGGATCTTTGTAGTCAAACCGTTGCTATCATCTTGCGAAGTCAACACCAAATATTTAGGGGTATCAGAATATTTATCTTCTGTACTATTACAAGCCAATTCAATACACAACTGTACATCATCAGTTGAAATATGAAAAACCTCTGCAACTGTATAAAGAAATTCGCGCTCCTGACTGTCAATAACTTTTTCAGAGGTATAAACGAATTCTATCAGTCGCATTAAGACAATATGCTTTTGCCGGGTATCAAGTTCTGCATTGATGTCTGTACAGATACGCAGTACTTTTACGGAGTTTACAGAAAGTCGCTTTTTTGATTTTCCTTCTGTTGCCTTACCTCTAATACTTTCAAGATACTCATCAAACAAATCAAGGTATTTCAAAACATAAGCTCGGCTGATTTGCTGACGTAAAAAAGATTCAACTATGCTTCTACCTTCGAGAGAAAATTTTTCGGCATTTGCCAGAATGGCAAAAAGGTGCATCAAGGCGTCCAATAATTTATGACTCATTTACCTTTTCCGATTTAATGTAGCGTTGCGAATATACAAATATCATTCAGCCACCAAACAGCGGTAATCGAAATCCTTTAAAACAAATTTTAAAGAGCCTCTGGCTTACTACATTCAATCATTACAGGCGGATGTGAATGTTTATGACAATCGGAGTTAATATTCATAAAAGCCCCTCTGTAAATAAGAAATATCGCTAATGCAGCAGATATCCAAGGCGTTGCTTTTGTTACATAATTTGAAAACGGAAAATTACACCACGATGCTGCATAGGAAACAAGTAACATAACAGGAAAAGTACCTAATCCGAAAAAGGCCATATACAGAACACTATTTAGAATACTGCCTGAATTAATAGCTCCCGCTGTTGCCACATACACAAATCCACATGGAAGAAACCCATTAATGACACCTATACCAAAATGATGCAAGGTTGTTTTTCCGGAAAATAGTTTTTTTAAAATACCTCTGAACGGAATATTTATTTTTGATGAAACACCTAGTACTTTTTTTCTGGTGGAAGGAATTAAAGTAAATATTGCAACTAACAACAAAATTACTCCGGAAATAATACTCAATTGTTTCTGAAATCCATTCAGAACAAAAGCGGCACCCAGCAATCCAAATAACATTCCAATGAACATATAGGTTATCATTCTACCAATGTTGTAAGCCAGTCTGCTAAAAAATGCCGCGCTGCGGTTATCTAATTTATTTGCCGGAAGCATGAGTGCAATAGGACCGCACATTCCTACACAGTGAAAGCTACCAAGGAAACCCAGTAGCAAAGCTGCATAATAGAATGCGTATTCGTTCATTATGGAATAAAAATTTTTTTCTCGTAAAAATATTCTAAACTGTCAATATTCCAACTTACATTAACCTTCCATTGTCCATGAGTTAATTGCGGAATTGTAGCGCTATAAAATCCGGTATCATTAACTTGAAATAAGGTATTAAAATCTTTACCTGCATTATCCGGTTTATAAAATTGAAAAGTGCCATTTGCGTTTGACATACTTTTGCCTAACGTCAGCATTAGCTGCCCTGAACTAATATTGTATTTAACATCAGCGTTTTGGTTTAATGCATTTTTTTCTGCATCAATTCTTTGCTGATAAGCTACTGCTTTCTCATAGTATTTTTCTGTCACCAATTCGTTCTTCTGTTTGGATGCCACAAAAACAAAGACTAATATTGAAGCAGCAAATATTATCAATACCAATGCTATACCATGTCCCCAGTTGAATTTCATTTCTAATTAATTATTGGGCCCTAAGAAAGAAGTTTCATAACGATCTATTTTTTCTCCTTCTGACCAGATTTCAAAAACCACTTTTGTTTTTGTTTTTTTAATTTCCGTTTTGGGTAGTATCAGAAAAAAAGTACTCTGTGCTACTGATTGTTCTTTAAGATGCGTAATGCCATTACCTACCCACTTAATTTGCCCTTTTGGTTCAACAATTTTTAATTCAATTGGCATATCACCAAAAGTTTTGTTTACTAGAGCAATGTTATACAGGTTGCTGATATGTGCTTCATCAGGCTTCTGGTATAACAGTCCGGACGATCGCAAAATAGTGGTTTCAATATTACTACGTCTTGCTAATAAAACTACGAACGTAGAAAACAATATCGTTAAGACTATGCAATATCCAATAATGCGCGAATTAATTTTAAATTTAGCATTATTCTTAATGGCATTCTCACTTGTATATCTGATGAGTCCACGTGGCTTCTGGATTTTATCCATAATGTCATCACAGGCATCCATACAAGCTGTGCAATTTACACATTCAAGTTGTGTTCCATTTCGAATATCAATACCTGTAGGACAAACCTGAACACATTGATTGCAGTCTATACAATCGCCATGTTCATTGTTGTCTTTACTAAGTTTTCCTCTTGGTTCACCTCTTTTATAGTCATATGCAATAACCACAGTATTAGGGTCGAGCATGACACCCTGTAAGCGGCCATAAGGACAAACCACTATACAAACCTGTTCGCGAAAACGTGCATAAACACCATAAAATACTCCTGCAAAAATTACAGTAGCAAATAACCCGCCTATATGATCTGCCGGATTATCGGTAATAATCTTTTCCCATTCATCAAATCCTATTATATACATCAGAAAAGTATTGGAAATTAGAAAAGCTATGAAAAAAAACACAATATGCTTTGTGGTTTTGATTCTAATCTTTTCAGCATCCCATGCGCGTTTATTGAGGGCTTTTTGTTTCATAAAATCACCTTCAATCAAGTATTCGATTTTGCGAAACACCATTTCCATGAAAACGGTTTGCGGACATGTCCAGCCACACCAAAGTCTTCCGAATAGCGCTGTAAACAATGCAATAAAAACTACAAAAGTGAGCATGGCCAATACAAACAGATAAAAGTCTTGCGGAAAAAATGCAATACCAAACAATACAAACTTTAGTTCTACAACATTGAGCAGAAAAAAAGGATGTCCGTTAATCTTAATTAATGGCAAGGCAAAGAATATTATCAGAAACACCACGCTTACCCAAGTTCGGGCATTGTAATATCTGCCTTTGGGTTTCTTTGGATATATCCATGCACGTTTACCATCTTCAGTAACAGTTGCAATACTATCTCTGAACGATTCATCAATATGCTCCATTTTATTCTCCACCATAAAAAAGAGATTAAATTACCTAACTGTTGCTTCTGCTGTTGCTACGGCAGTGGTATCTTTTGCAGCTGCAGTAGCATCATCTTTCCACTCATCACCTTGTGCCTCTTTAGGCGCAGCAGGTTTTGTTCCATGAAGTGTCAGAATAAATGAAGTTACTTCCTGAATTTGTTTTGGTGAAAGCTGTGCCTGCCAACTAATCATTCCTTTAGCAGGAACACCATAAGTAATTGTTTTAAAAATATTTTTTACACCGCCACCATGCAGCCAGTAATTGTCGGTAAGGTTTGGTCCAACCATTCCACCACCATCAGCCATGTGACAAGCAGAACAATTTTTATCATAAATATCTTTCCCTTTTGCTATTTCTGCTGCGTCAACCAAAGCTGTCACATTCTCTTCTGTAATATTTTCTGCTGAATTTTTCATGCGTTCTTCTTTTTGTTTTGCTGCAACAGCAAGTTCATCAGCATATTCTTCGGCCTGTAATTTTCCTGTTCCTGTAACATGATAAGCCAGCATATAAATCACAGCAGCAATAATTGTAATATAAAATCCCCATTTCCACCACGGAGGCAGGTTGTTGTCAAGTTCCTGAATACCGTCATAGTCATGATCTAAAAGAATATCCTGTTCTTTGGTAATAGGAACGCTATCCACTAGGCGTAAATATACTTTACGCATAAATGTTTCACGATTTTTTACACCTGAAACGGCACCCTCTTCTGTAGTTTGCCTCATATCATCAAATGCATGTGGCGCAATCAATTTGATGAGTTTCATATTTGTCTTATACAACACCACAATTGTTGCAAGCAAAATAAGAACTATAAATGCAATGAGATAAGTATTGGGATGTAATGCCCAATCAGGGGGTTGTATTGGTGTTACCTTTGGTGCTTCTTTTGATTCAGTAGCATCTGCTGCAAATGCAGAAGCAGATATAAACATAACAAAACAAAACGAAGTTATTTTTCTAATCAGCTTCAGACTGCTTTTGTACAATGCAAAAATAGTAGCAAGCAAAACAATTACTACAAATGCAATGAGGTAGGTATTGCCATTCATTGCCCAATCCGGAGGTTGAGCAGCTGTAACTTTTGCTGTTTCTGATGCCTGTGTATTATCACCGGCCAGTGCAGATAATGAGATTAACATTATCAAACATATCAAATTAATTATCTTTTTCATTACTTAAGATTTTAATCGTTTGTTTCTTCTAAAGGTAATTTACTTATTGACTCAAAGTCTTCTTTCTTTGATTTTAAAACCCATACTCCAACAAGGGTAAAAAACACAAAGAATATGACAAATGATATTACAGGATAAATGCTGATATCTTGTATTGTTGACATTACTTCTTTATACATAATATCCCTCCCGTTTAATTTACAGATGCAGTACTCTTTTCAGCTTTAATATCAACACCTAGTCTTTGCAAGTATGCAATTAAAGCTACAATCTCTTTATTACCCATAACCTTAATACCATCTTTTTCAAGATTAGATGCAATACTGTTTGCCTGCTTCATCAGGTCTTTGTTGGCTTGTGCATCATATCCGTCAGGATAAGGCACACCTAATTTCTGCATGGCGCGAATTTTTGCAGCAGTAGTGTTGGTGTCCAAATCATCATCAATCATAAATGCATAAGAAGGCATAATACTTCCGGGCGACATTGTTTGCGGATCAAGCATGTGATTATAGTGCCATGAGTTTGGATATTTTCCTCCTTCGCGATGCAAATCCGGACCGGTTCTCTTACTACCCCATTGAAACGGATGATCATATACAAATTCACCAGGCTTGGAATATTCACCATAGCGCTCAGTTTCATAACGGAACGGTCGTACCATTTGTGAGTGGCATGTGTAACAACCTTCTCGTACATAGATATCACGACCCTGCAATTCGAGAGGGGTGTATGGTTTAACGCTTGCTATAGTTGGCACGTTTGACTTCACCATAAATGTTGGTATGATTTCAACCATTCCTCCTATGAGAATTACAATAAGACTTCCAATAAGCATTTGAGCAGGTTTGCGTTCTATCCAACGATGCCAATGGTCGTCATGAGCAACATAATTTTTTTCTAATGCCGGTGCTTCTGCCTCTTCATTAGCAATCATTTTGCCTGCCCTTGCAGTTTTTATCAGGTTGTAAACCATCACCAATGAGCCAAGTAAATAAAGCGATCCACCTAATGCACGCAATTTATACATAGGGACAACCTGAACTACTGTTTCAAGGAAATTGGGATAACGCAACACACCATCTTCAGTAAATTCTTTCCACATAAAATGTTGTGTTATGCCTGCCCAGTAAAGTGGAATTGCATAGAATACAATGCCAAGTGTTCCAAGCCAAAAATGTATGCCTGCTAATTTTTTAGAAAATAAGTTGGTATTAAATAATTTTGGGATGAGCCAGTAAAGAATTCCAAAAGTTAAAAATCCATTCCATCCAAGTGCGCCAATATGTACGTGGGCAATTGTCCAATCGGTAAAGTGACTGATGGCATTAACCGATTTTAGCGAAAGCATAGGGCCTTCGAATGTTGCCATCCCATAAGCAGTAACGGCAACCACATAAAACTTCAATTCAACATTATCACGTACTCTATCCCATGCACCACGCAAGGTCAGCAAACCATTTATCATACCGCCCCATGATGGCGCAAGCAACATTATTGAAAACACAACACCTAATGATTGTGCCCAATCCGGCAATGCAGTATAAAGCAAGTGGTGTGGTCCTGCCCAGATATATAGAAATATTAATGACCAGAAGTGAATGATTGAAAGACGATAGGAATAGACAGGGCGGTTGGCCGCTTTTGGCAGAAAGTAATACATCAATCCCAGATAAGGTGTTGTTAGAAAAAATGCAACTGCATTATGTCCATACCACCATTGCACCAATGCATCCTGTACACCTGCATAAAGAGAATAGCTTTTAAATAAAGTAACCGGAATTGCAAGTGAGTTTACAATATGTAGCACAGCAACAGTTACAACAGTTGCAATATAAAACCAAATGGCAACATAAAGATGTCTTTCACGTCTGCGAATAAGCGTACCAAACATGTTGATACCAAATATTACCCAAACTATGGTGATGGCAATATCAAGTGGCCATTCTAATTCTGCATATTCTTTACTGGCAGTAATTCCCAAAGGAAGTGTAATTGCTGCGCCAACAATGATTAATTGCCAGCCCCAAAAGTGGATATGACTTAATATGTCGCTATACATTCTTGCTTTGAGCAATCGTTGCAGCGAATAATAAATTCCCATAAACATTCCATTACCCACAAAAGCAAAAATGATTGCATTGGTATGTAGTGGTCTGATGCGACCAAAGGTTGTATGTGCATCAAAATTTAATGCAGGAAAAGGGAGCTGGAAGGCGGCTAACAGGCCGACAAGCATGCCCACAATACCCCATATTACAGTAGCCCATGCAAACATGGCAACAATCTTGTTGTCGTAGCGAAACTTTTCTAGTGTCATAAGTTCAAGTTATCTGTATTATTTGTGTTTGATTTATCTGATGTTAAAGTTGTTTCATTTTCAAAAAGAATACGCACTGAAGGCGAGTAATCATCATCATACTGCCCGCTGCGAACGGCCCAAAAAAAAGAAACCAAGAAGCCTGCTGCCACCACCAGGCTAGCACCAATAAGTATAATAAGTACACTCATAAAAAACGGTCACAAACCTACTTCGACTAAAATAGTAATTATATGACGGCAATTAAGTATTGATATGATATAAATCAGTTTTCACTTACAACCTATTGTTTTTGAATACGCTGGATTGCCGTTCTTGCTTTTTTGTTTTAGAAAAAAATGTGCTTTGGTAATGTAAATTTAAAAGAATTGATAATAAAAACATCAACTTTCTATTACTTGCGTCCGAAGTCTGCAGGATTTTCACCCCAGATTTGTGTTTCCCACTTAAGCAGTTTGTTGACATAAGTATTTGACTTAAGCCATTCTTCGGCACGGTCAATTAATTCAAATAATTCGTCATTTCTACCTGTTGAAACTAATTTAGTATTTGCCTTCTTTGTACTTACCCATTTCAAAGCTGTCATACTATCAGAATAAATGGGCCTATTTATCTGATGTCGTTTACAGTAAGCCAATGCATGAACAATTGCTAAAAACTCCATAATGTTGTTAGTGCCATCAGCATAAGGGCCTTTAAGAAAAAGTTGTTTACCTGTCTTTACATCCACTCCTCTGTATTCGCTTTCCAATGTTTTCGTATTCCATGCACCGTCAACTGCAATGCTTTCTTTGATTGGTTTTGATGATGTTTTTTCTACTTGAAGCAACGGTTGTGATTCACCCTTTTTCTGAAAACCCGACAACCCTTTTTGGAAAGCGGCAAGCGCTGCATTTTCTGTTTCAAAACTCTTATACAAAGCTCCGGCAAAACCATCTATCTGTCTTTTACAATCATCCCATGAACGATAAACTCCAGGCATTACGCCTTTCCAAACAACATAGAATTTTTTTTTAGCCATGAGTTTATATTCCAAGATTACTTCTGAAAAGTTTTACTGCAATAGCTAATAAAATAAATCCGAAAACTTTTCTGACAATAGCAATTCCTGTTGGACCAAGCAATCTTTCTATAAATCCAAGATTTTTCAGACAGAGGTAAACCCAAATCATATTTAACAGTACGCCAATAATAATTGTAAACATATCATATTGACTGCGTAAGGATAGTAAAGTAGTCATTGTGCCACTACCTGCAATGAGTGGAAATGCAATTGGAACAATACTTGCCGATGCCGGCATTTCATCTTTATAAAGTTTTACACCCAGAATCATTTCTAAGGCAAGAAAAAAAAGAATGAATGAGCCTGCAATGGCAAAAGAAGAAACATCAAGTCCAATTAATGAAAGAATATTTTCTCCTACAAAGAGAAAAATTATCATAATCATCAATGCTACCAACGATGTTTTCTCGGGGTGAATGGTGCCAACACTTTTTCTGATACCTATTATTACAGGTACGGAGCCAATGATGTCTATTACCGAAAACAATATCATAGATACGGTAATAATTTCTCTTATCTGAATATTCATAAATTTTATGTTAGGGGTATTTCGTTAATCAGATGTGTATAGCTCTGTTTGCAGTAGCTGCAAGACAGGCTTCTTTAAAACTCTCTGTAAAAGTTGGGTGCGCATGACAAATCCGTGAAATATCTTCTGCCGATGCACGATATTCCATTGCAACAACAGCCTCGGCAATCATATCTGCCGCACGAGGGCCTATAATATGTACACCCAGTATTTCATCAGTAGTAATATCTGCCAATACTTTCACAAAACCATCAGTGTCCATACTGGCTCTTGCCCTGCCACTGGCTTTGAACGGAAAGTTACCTGTCTTGTATTTTATTCCTGATTCTTTAAGTTCTTCTTCTGTGTAGCCAACAGATGCAACCTCCGGCCATGTGTAAACAACTCCTGGAATAAGTCTGTAATTGATGTGCGGCTGCTGACCGGCAAGCTGTTCTGCAACAAACACACCTTCTTCTTCAGCTTTATGAGCTAACATAGCTCCTTTTATCACATCACCAATGGCGTAAATTCCAGGTACGTTGGTTTGTAACTTCTCATCTGTAATAATTCTGCCTCTGTCATCAACTGCAACCCCTGCTTTGTCTAAACCTAAATTCTCTGTATAAGGCTTTCGGCCTACAGCTACCAAACAATAATCTCCTGAGATGGTAACTGTTTTACCATCACTACTTTCTGCAACAACGTCAACTTGCTTTGCTGATGTTTTTACCGTTTGCACTTTATGTCCAAGCAAGAAAGTAAACCCTTCCTTACTCAACACTTTTTGCAATTCTTTTCCTAAGGCACGATCCATTGTCGGAATAAGAGTATTCATATATTCTATAACCGTAACCTTAGCGCCCAATCGTGCATAAACAGATCCCAGCTCCAGACCAATAACTCCACCACCTATCACAACTAAATGATTGGGAATATTTTTCAGTTCCAAGGCTTCTGTTGAGGTGATGATACGCTTCTTATCAACTTCAATACCCGGTAGTGATGATGGTTTTGAACCTGTTGCAATTATAATATTAGTTGCTCCAATTTCATTTGACTTTCCATTAGTATCAACAACACTCAATTGTTTTGTATCAACAAAAGTGGCATGACCGGTCATAACCGTAACTTTGTTTTTTTTCATCAGAAAGCTAATGCCATCACAAGTTTGTTTAACAACCTGCGCTTTGCGCTTAATCATCTGCTCAAAATCGGCTTTAATATCCTTGATTTTTATACCATGCTCACTGAATTTATTTACAGCATTAAAATAATGCTCGGACGAATCGAGTAATGCTTTTGAAGGAATACATCCAACATTCAGACAAGTACCACCAAGTGTATTATACTTTTCTATCAGCACTGTTTTAAAGCCTAGTTGAGCACAACGAATTGCAGCTACGTAGCCACCGGGGCCGGAGCCAATTACTGCCACATCAAAATTTTCCATCACTATTAAATTTTACTGCACAAAATTCCGAAAAAAACCTACTGATTTTTTCTTTTTCCGAAAAACGTAATAACAATAATGGGTAATACCAAAAACGAAGCTATTAATCCCGGATAGTCGCCATGTTGTGCAAAAAATGTTAATTTATTGTTCTTGTTGATGGCCTGCCGCACTACTGCATCTTTCCAGTAAGGCGTTTGTTGAAATGTATCACCACGCTGATTGATAAAACCGCTGATACCGGTATTTGCTGATCTGCCAATACTTCTTCGCAGAGAAACTGCCTGCAATCGCGCATAGTTAAAATGCTGACGGTAGCCCGGAGTGTCGCCCCACCAACCATCATTGGTAATGATTGAAATCCACTGTGCACCTTTGCGGACATACTTTGCAAGATAGCCTCCATAAATAGATTCATAACAAATTACAGGAGCAACAACCATCCCGTTTTTTGTGGTAAATACTGTTGGCTCATCCTGAACACCCAAACTACCTGCAGTGCCACCCATGTCTATTGAAAGTTTTTCAAGAAACCCGAAAATTTTTGGATAAGGCATTTTTTCAACCCCGGGAACTAATTTCGACTTATGAAAAATTTGTGCAGGTCTTCCATTTTCAAAAAGCAAAGCTGTGTTATATGAATCATAATAACCATCCTGGTCTTTAAACTTTCTTGCTGTTGACGATGGCTTTTGTCCATTCAGATAGGCACGGTTTGTTGATGCACCAATAATGATGCTTGTTCCGGGATTTGCTTGCAAATAGTTTCTGATGAGTTTAATTTCCGGATAAAGTTCTATCTCGTCTTCCCAGATAGAATTGGCAATGGCAGTTTCAGGAGCAAGAATAACATCTGATGAATCGTAGAGTTCGAGGTTGGCTAAACGTAATACCTGAATTAACTGATCCACATTACTCATCCCTGAAAATTTCTCGCCATAAGGGTCAATGTTTGGTTGTGTAGCAATTACATTAACAGGATTCTCTTCTTCGTTATAGGTATTGTAACGCAGCAAGGAAATCAGAACTGGAAAAATGATTGCAATTGTCGCATAGATAACACTGCGTTTTAATTTTTCTGCTGTTGCAAAAAATATTCTTGTAATTAAAATATTCACCAATAAAACCCAAACCGAGCCTCCCAGCACTCCTGTCCATTCATACCATTGTATCCATTGTGGTTTTGTGGCAAATACATTTCCTATTGTAAGCCATGGCCAGCTTAACTCCCAGTTCAGATGCAGGTATTCAAAAGCAACCCAAAAAATTATTAATGCTGCATAGCCCCATACATGTCCTTTTTTCTTTTTAACTATATGAAAAGCATAAAACACACCTGTCATAAATAATGAATTGCAGAAAATAGCAAACAAGCCTCCACCAAAACTGGCATTGCAAACCCACCATGTGGTTAATGCATTCCACCCGAGTATGGCAAAATAAGTCCAGCCAAACAGTCGGAACTTTTTCTGTTCTTTATTCTGATGACAATACTCCTCCAAAAGAAACAATGGCACCCATGCAATAAAAATAAGCAGTGTTAGTCCACGCTCGGGCCAGCTTAGCGAAAGCAATACTGCCGCTAGTAACGATAAAAATATTTTGTTCTTTACCTGCATAACCATGGAATTAGTGCAAATAAAAAACAATTTCTTTCACAAACATATTTTCAATCAACAACATGAGCACAATCGGCTGTTATTGTCTGTATTAGTTCATACATTTATAAGAAATTCTAGTAAAAAGATAAACATAAAATATCTTTTATCTTTGTGCTATAGAAACTTAATTATGTCAGAAATAATTCGTCAGCATTTTGAAGAAGCAAAAAAAGTACTTGAGACATTTTTGTCGGACGAAAAAAATATTGCAGCTGTAACTAAAGCCGGTGAACTGATGACTACTGCGCTAACAGCCGGAGGCAAAATCATATCGTGTGGCAATGGTGGCAGCATGTGCGATGCTATGCACTTTGCCGAAGAACTGACAGGACGTTATCGTAATGACAGAAAACCTATTGCTGCAATCAGCATTTCTGATCCATCTTATTTGAGTTGTGTTGGGAATGACTATGGTTTCAATTATGTTTTCTCAAGATTTGTTGAAGGTGTTGGCAATAAAGGCGATGTTCTTTTAGCCATAAGCACAAGTGGCAACTCTGCCAATGTTTTGGAAGCAGCTAAAGTGGCACAATTAAAAAATATGATAGTTATTGCATTGACAGGTAAAGATGGTGGAGCATTAAAAAATCATTGTGATGTTGAAATCCGGGTTCCACATTCAGGCTATGCAGATAGAACACAGGAAATTCATATAAAAATTATTCATGCCCTGATTGATTATATTGAACAGCATGGCAAAAACAGATAGCAACAAACCTTTTAATCATATTCTAAAAAACATTTCAAGGTTAATCACACTTTCCGAAAAGGAAGAAACAATATTTACATCACTGCTGAGCACACGGCTAATCAGACGCAAGCAATTTATTATGCAGGCAGGTGAAGTTTATACTGCATCATGCTTTGTAAATTCAGGCTGCCTGCGTGCATACAATATTGATAAAAACGGAACAGAACATATTTTACAATTTGCACCACCAGGCTGGTGGATTGGTGATTTCTATAGCAGCATAACAGGCAGGCCGGGTATTTTATTTATTGATGCCATTGATGAAAGTGAAATTGTTATACTCACCAAAGAGAACAGAAATTTATTGTTTGATAAAATTCCCAAGTTTGAACGTTTTTTCAGAATATTGATTGAGAACAGTATGGCAAGTCAGCAGGAGAGGATTCTCGATAAACTTTCATTGAGTGCAGAAGATAGATTCGAAAAATTTTGTTTTAAATATCCTGCATTGGTTTCCTGTTTGCCACAGAAATATATTGCTTCATATATTGGTGTCACTCCAGAATTTTTCAGTAAGATGCGTGCTCGCATGGCTAAAAACTGACATTAAAACTATTACTACAAATTATCTTAATCTACATTAAGTTGCTTTATTAATTCAGGTTATTGTTGATTGCTTAAGGTCATTCTACTTTTGTACCATAAATTTTATAGATATGGAAAATAAAGTAATTCACAGAGCAGAAAACAGAGGTCATGCCGACCATGGCTGGCTAAAAGCTAAACATTCATTCAGTTTTGCAAACTACTACAATCCCAATCAAATGCATTTTGGTGTATTGCGCGTACTCAATGACGATTATGTTGAACCCGGAATGGGTTTCGGTACGCACCCACATGACAACATGGAAATTATTACTATACCGTTAGAAGGTGCATTGGAACACAAAGACAACATGAATAATCACGGCATTATAAAATATGGCGATGTACAGGTGATGAGCGCAGGCTCAGGTGTTACTCACAGCGAGTTTAATGCCAGTAAAACAGAAGCAGTAAAGTTGTTTCAGATATGGCTCTATCCCGACAAAGAAAATGTTAAGCCACGATATGATCAACTTTCACTTAAAGTTAGTGACAGAAAAAATAAATTGCAAACTATTGTATCGCCAGAAACAGAAAAAAACGGATTGTGGATACATCAACAAGCATGGCTTAGCATGGGCAACTTCGATAAAGATAAAAACACTACATATAAAGTAAAAAAAGAAGGTAATGGTATTTATGCCATGATAGTTAAAGGCGAATTTGAAATCAACAACAATGTGTTGCATGAGCGTGATGCTATTGGTATGTGGAACACCTCTGAAATAAATTTGATCGCTAAAAGCGAAGGCGCTGAAATATTACTGATGGACATTCCAATGCAACTTAATTAAACAAAACTTATAAAAAATAATATTATGACAACACTCACAAAAACAACATGGGGAATAGACCAGGCACACTCTGAAATTACATTCAAGGTAAAACATTTGATGATATCGAATGTAAAAGGAAACTTTGCAAAATTTGAAGGCACTCTTCAATCAGACGAAAGTAATTTTAATAATGCCAATATCAATTTCAGTATGGATGCATCAAGCATCACCACCGGTGACGCACAGCGTGACACACATTTAAAGAGTGGCGACTTTTTTGATGCAGAAAAACATCCTTCTATTTCATTTAAGTCAGAAACTTTTTCAAAAACCGGTGATGACACTTACGCACTTAATGGGCAACTTACCATGAAAGGTGTTTCTAAACCTGTAAAATTGGTTGCAGCGTTTGGTGGCATGATGAAAGACCCTTGGGGACAGGAAAAAGCAGGATTCACATTATCAGGAAAAATTAACCGCAAAGACTGGGGACTGAATTGGAACACAGCATTAGAAACCGGAGGTGTTTTGGTTAGCGAAGAAGTTCAGATTGCCGCAGATATTCAGTTAGTAAAGAAGTAAAACATTTGATTTTTGGTTCAGAAGGCCACCTTAAAACTAATTTTTAAGGTGGTTTTTTTGTTGAACAAAAATGTTCTATTTATCACAAAACACAGCACCAAATTCGCTCAACCTATACAGGATTTTATCACCTAAAAATTACTTTGCAAATTTTATAAATTAGCATTACTTTGGTCAACATATTTTAATAAGCTTAAATCATGTTGAATAGAATTTTATTTTTTGTTCTTGTTCTAATTTCTAACGGACAAAGTTTGGCTCAATGTTTAGACCCTTATTATCCGAGAATTTATCAAACTTATGTTGAAAAAGACATAAGCTACGGAAGCGATACTGCTTATAATAATACAGTGGCTAATCTTCAAATGAATATCTGGAAACCCATTGGCGACAACAACACCGCTCGCCCAATAATTTTATGGATTCATGGCGGAGGTTTTTTTACCGGAAACAAAAATGATATGGATGCCATTGCTCAGGCTTATGCAGAAAGAGGATATGTTTCTGCAACCATGTCATACAGACTAGGGTTCTATGGGAACCTATTTTTCGGTGCGCCATTTACATACGACTCAAGCGAAGTTATCAGAGCTGCATACCGTGCTGTACAAGATGCACATGGTGCTATGCGATTTCTCAAAGCACGTGCAGCAATTGATTCAAGTAATATAAATCAGGCATTTGTTGGCGGTGCAAGTGCAGGCTCTATCACAGCCATGCATTTTACCTATGTTGACAAACAAAGCGAGGCACCGATAAATGGTGGAGCCATAAGTGATGTAACTACACTCTTTGGCAATGTTCAAAGGAAAGATTTAGGTTCTATATTTGGAAGGTTGAATCTTAATGGGCAAAACAGCAATGTACTTGCAACAGTAAACCTCTTTGGGGCATTGTTAGATACATCTTTTATTGAATCTAACACAGACCCTGCACTTTTCTCATATCATCAGACAGGTGATGGAACTGTTGGTTGCGGCTATCTGCCCGGTCTTTGGAATCAACCTATGAATGTATCACAAAACTATCCTCATCTTTTTGGTTCTTGTGTGATAAACGACAGAATAAATAACCTCGGCTTTTCAAGTCAGCACTATCAGGCATTGCTCTATAACGGAAATGTCCATGGCATTCATGATGATGTACTGGTTGATACACTTGTTGCACGCTTTTTAAGTGATATTCTTTGTGAAAATATATTAAGCACCAACACTGTTGATAAGCCTGTCATTCATGTTTATCCCAACCCTGCAAGAGGGCAAATTAATATCAGCATTCCCGGAAAAACTTTTTCTTGCAGCATGTTTGATATTCAAGGAAGAAATATTATTCCTTCAACACCTCTGCAGCATGACTACATCGTTTTAAATACAGAAGGTGTTGCTAAAGGAACTTATCTACTCAATATTATTACAGACAGACAGTTAATTTCTAAACGTGTCATTATAAAATAATATGCAGGAAACAATTACCCCAATTCAAATCCGCTTTTCAGACATTGACTGGATGGGACATGTTAACAATGCCGTATATCTGAACTATATTGAAAAAGCAAGAATTGATTTTACTGACCATCTGCCATTAAACATCAACTGGCGCGAAACAGGATTTATTCTTGCACAGACACAAATTAATTATAGACATCCTGCACTATTGAATGATAATTTATTTGTCAGAACGTGGTGTACTCGCGTAGGGACAAAAAGTTTTGACCTTTGCTTTGAGGTTTTTAAAACTATTGATAACAATAAAATTATTCTTGCCGATGGACTTACAGTTCTGGTTTGTTATAATTATCGTCTTGCTGTAAGTGAAAATATCCCTGAAGAATGGAAAAAACTTTTCTTAAAAAAATAATAATGTTTCAGCTAAGGCATAGGTGCTGTACAGGAATCAAAAAACAAAATCGGCTTTTCCCCCTTACACAAATTTTGTTATCCTTGTTTGCCATCAATGTGTTAATTACAGGTTGTAAAAAAAAGTCAGACGATGGCCCAAATCCTTTTTTGGGCATCACTGTTTATAATGACTTTAAAACACATCCCGACACTTTCATTTTTAAAGCTGAATCAACTATTCCATGTAACTATAAATGGAATTTTAACGATGGCAGCATGGAAATTTCAGGTGATAGTGTGATGCATATTTTTGATTACGGATTTTTTGATGTAGTGTTAAAAGGGGAAACTTCTGAGGGCAAATCTGCAACAACCATAAAAGGCATCAACGCATCACCCTATACAAAAGCCAATGTTATTAGCTTTAGTTTAAATAGCTGGCCTGTTTATAAATCAGATGGAACAGCATGGGATAGTGATGGCTCTGCAGCCGATATTTACTGCCAGATTTGGAATGGAAATAATTATGTCAGCACAACAGTCAGCAACAATGCACCACAAGGTACAGCAATCCTTTTCAATTTTATTTCACCCTTTGCTATTACCATGTTCGACAAGTCAATTATTATTAAAGTGTTCAACTACAACCTGAGTCCCGAAACTGATGATTTAATGGAAACCGTTGTGATTGAAAAAAACCTTACTCCACTTATGACAAATCAGCTTCCATATGCTGTTCAACAATCGTTTAGTGGAGGCCAAACCAATGGCACTTTAAATTTTATATGGCAATAAATCAACATTGATTTTAATGGAAAAAAATAACCCTAAAGTTTTGCGTGCCTGGACATTTTATGACTGGGCTAACTCTGTATATTCACTGAGTATTACTACAGCTATTTTTCCAATATATTATAACAGTATTACCACTGCAAACGGCAGTGATCAGGTGACATTTCTCGGGCGGACTTTTACCAACACAGCACTTTATTCTTATGCCCTGTCTTTTTCTTTTTTAGTTATAGCATTTCTTTCACCGTTGCTTAGTGGTATTGCAGATTATAAAGGGAATAAAAAGTTTTTTATGCGCCTGTTTTGTTTTCTTGGCTCGTCTGCTTGTGCTTCTCTTTATTTCTTTAAAGACCTGCCGCAACTCGACATGGGAATCTTTTCATTCATACTTGCCAGTATAGGATGGGCCGGAAGTATTGTATTTTACAATGCTTTTCTACCCGAAATTGCAACAACAGACATGCAAGATAAAGTGAGTGCCAGAGGTTTTGCATTAGGTTATATTGGCAGCTCACTCCTTCTGATTTTTAATTTGGCAATGATACTATACCCATCTTGGTTTGGAATCACCAATTCAGGCATGGCATCACGAATATCTTTTTTAATGACAGGATTATGGTGGTTTGGATTTGCACTTTTTACATTTAAATATCTGCCGGAAAAAACAAGCACACAAAAATCCAACAATCAACTTCTCACAAAAGGTTTTAATGAATTAATTAAAGTGCTGAAACAACTTCAGTCATTGCCCATGCTAAAACGATTTTTGATTTCATTTTTTTTCTACAATATGGGGGTGCAAACGGTTATGTATGTTGCCAGTTTGTTTGGCACCAAGGAGCTTCACATGCGTGATGATGAATTAATCATTACCGTACTTATTATTCAGTTTGTTGCTATTGCCGGTGCATACTTGTTTTCATTTCTTTCATCAAAAGTCGGAAATATTAAAGCTTTGCTTATTGGCGTTACCATTTGGGTTGGCATTTGCTGGGCTGCTTATTTTGTTACTACATCGCTGCAATTTTTTGCGTTGGCCTTTGCTGTTGGTATGATTATGGGTGGCATTCAGTCATTATCGCGATCTACTTATAGTAAAATGCTACCGGTAACACAAGATAATGCATCTTATTTCAGCTTTTATGATATTTGCGATAAAATTGGTTTGGTATTGGGCACAGTTGCTTACGGATTTATTGAAGAGCTTACCGGTTCAATGCGAAATTCAATTTTAGTCTTGATGATTTTTTTTGTAGTGGGACTTTTTTCATTACTTAGCATCAGAAATTTTAAAACACAAAGCACCTGATTTTTTTATCGGATATTTGCAAATAAAGAATGATAGTTGATTTACTTATTCCCTGCTATATGGATCAGGTTTTTCCTGAAACTGCCAATAATGTTGTAAAAATTATTGAGAAACTTGGATGTGGTGTTAACTATAATGTGGAGCAGACTTGCTGTGGCAGAACAGCATTTGAAGAGGGTTACCAGAAAGAATGTAAAGTTGTTGGTGAGAAGTTGATTAAAGAATTTCAGAATGAGCGATACATTGTTTGTCCCGGTGCTTACTGTTCGGGAATGATAAAAAATATTTATCCTCAGATGTTTCACAACTCAGCATTACACAATGAATATAAAAGTGTGCAGAAAAACATTTATGAGTTTACAGATTTTTTAGTCAATGTGTTGAATGCAACAGATGTTGGTGCACGATTTAACGGAAAAGCTGTTATCCTCGACAGTTGTAAAGCCATTAACGAACTACCAACAGTAAAAGATTCTGTTCGTACCCTGCTTAATAAAATAAAAGGACTTGAATGGGTTGAAAGCACAGATAGTTGCTGCGGATATTCTCCATCTTTTACTGATAAGTATGAAGCTATTTCTGTTGATATTGGTAAAAGAAAAATTCAGGAGTTGTTGCAAACAGGGGCTAGTACGGTTATCTCTACTGACTATACCTGTTTGATGCATTTAAAAAGTATTGCAGACAATGAAGGCTCATCATTGCAGTTTATGCATATTGCCGATGTGCTTGCAAGCGGATGGTAACTTAAAAGCAATTTTTTAGTGCAAAAAAAAGGCTATCCTTTTGAGACAGCCTTTGCGAATTCACATTAACTCTTTAATTAAATTTTATAACCCTCCACAGAGAAAGTAGCTTTTACTTTATTTCCTACAGTAGCCCCGGATTCTCCTACACCAAAATCAATTCTATCAAGATCTGCTTCACCAACAAAAGTATGTGCATCTTTTGCTGCATACTCATTTGGCAATGCCCCCATGTAGTTAAATCTGAGTTCAATTGGTTTGGTAATACTTTTAATAGTTAACTCACCTTTGGCAATATAACGGAATGCCGAACCTTCAGCAGCTTTTTCAATTTTGTTTGATTTAAAAACTATTACAGGAAATTTTTCAGCATCAAAAAAGTCTGAACTTAAAAGATGATTGTTTCGCTTTGTATTTTTTGTGTCAATAGATTTTACATTCAGCTGAACAAAAATTGAACTTGTTGTTAAGTCATTGGTGATGTTAATATAACCTGTATCAACAGCTAAAGTTCCATTTGCAGTAGTCAGAAAATGAGAGATACCAAACTGCATCCAAGAATGGCTTACATCAAGACCTATTGTTCCTGACATTGCAGCAATATCAATTTCCGGTGTGCTATTAATTACATTAGATGTTGCTGCAGGAGCCACAACTTTAGCTTCGCTCTTGTTAGTAAATGAATCTTCTGTACCAATTGATGCAATATGTGGTGCAATAATCAACGAAACAATACTCATCAGCTTAATTAAAATATTCATTGAAGGGCCTGAAGTATCCTTAAATGGGTCACCAACCGTGTCACCGGTGACAGATGCTTTGTGGGGTTCTGAGCCTTTGTAATAAGTCTGGCCATTAATGTCCACCCCTTTTTCAAAAGATTTTTTTGCATTATCCCATGCACCACCGGCATTGCTCTGAAACATTCCCATCAATACACCTGATACTGTTACCCCTGCCAATACACCACCAAGCACTTCCGGACCAAAAATAAATCCAACAACTACAGGTACTATTAATGCTAAGGCACCAGGAGCAATCATTTCTCTGATAGAAGCTTCAGTAGAGATAGCAACACATTTTTCGTATTCTGGTTTGGCTTTGTACTCCATGATGCCCGGTATTTCGCGAAACTGTCTCCGAACTTCTTCAACCATGCTCATTGCAGCACGACCTACTGCTGCAATTGCTAAAGAAGAAAATATAAAAGGTATCATGGCTCCTACAAATAATCCTGCAAGTACGTTTGCTTTATAAATGTCAATATGCGAAATGCCGGCAACGCCCACAAAGGCTGCAAATAATGCTAAAGATGTTAATGCTGCTGATGCAATTGCAAACCCCTTGCCTGTTGCCGCAGTAGTATTTCCAACAGCGTCAAGATTATCTGTTCGCTGACGAACTTCTTTAGGAAGCTGACTCATTTCGGCAATACCGCCTGCGTTGTCGGCTATAGGTCCAAAGGCATCAATGGCTAATTGCATAGCTGTTGTTGCCATCATACCTGCTGCTGCTATGGCTACACCATATAAACCGGCTAAAGAATAAGAAAGAAAAATACCTCCTGCAAGAACAATCATAGGCACTGCAGTTGACTCCATGCCTACTGCCAATCCGCCAATAATGTTGGTGGCATGACCTGTTGAGCTTTGTTTAACGATTGATAATACCGGACGTTTTCCAATAGCTGTATAATACTCTGTAATGATACTCATTAATGCACCCACTACCAGTCCAACTAATATGGCTAAATAAACATTCATGGGTGTGAACTCAAATCCACGAATAACTAATTTTTCAGGCAGCAAATAAGTCACAGCAAAATAACTGGCAATGGCTGTAAGTACAATTGAAGACCAGTTACCCATGTTTAAGGCATTCTGTACATTGTCGTTTTCGCTTTTAATTCTTACAAACCAAGTTCCTACAATTGAAAAAACAATTCCCATTCCGGCAATGAGCATGGGTAATAAAATTGGTGAAAGCCCGCCAAATTTATCAGCAGAAGCATCAATCTCCTGGCCTAATACCATGGTAGCAAGAATAGTTGCAACATAAGAGCCAAATAAATCAGCACCCATGCCTGCAACATCACCTACGTTGTCACCCACATTATCTGCAATGGTAGCCGGGTTACGTGGATCATCCTCAGGAATACCGGCTTCAACTTTTCCAACCAAGTCAGCACCTACATCGGCAGCTTTGGTGTAAATACCGCCACCCACGCGGGCAAACAATGCAATACTCTCTGCACCTAAAGAAAATCCTGCTAATACTTCAATAGCTTTTTTCATTTCTACTCCGGTGATAGCTGCACCTGC
Organism: Bacteroidia bacterium; assembly: GCA_037045145.1. Lineage (NCBI taxonomy): Bacteria > Pseudomonadati > Bacteroidota > Bacteroidia > Bacteroidia bacterium. Next base: position 898,962 of record JBAOIA010000011.1, on the reverse strand, counting down.
AGGAACAAACAACTGATAAAAAACAATAAATAAAGACCCCAATCCAAGCACGGCCAATCCTGCTACACCAAGACCCATCACTGCACCACCGGTAAAAGATACCTTTAATGCTTTTGAAAGACTGCTTCGCGCTGCCTGTGCAGTACGAACGTTGGCTTTTGTGGCTATGTTCATTCCAATATAGCCTGCTACTGCAGAAAAAACTGCGCCTATCACAAATGCAACTGCTATAATAGGACTTGAATGAACAGGATATTCTTCAGTGCCATGCAGTGTTCCTGAATATGCTAAAAGCAATCCTGCTATTACAACAAAATAGGACAATATTTTCCATTCTGCCTTTAGAAATGCCATAGCACCATTGGCAATGTGACTGGCAAGTTCTTGCATATTCTGCTCACCGGCATCCTGCTTGCCTACCCACGAGGCTTTTATAAACATATAAACAAGGGCCAACAAACCCAACACCGGAACTACATAAACTATCTGACTCATAAAATACTACGGTTAAAATTTTTGAGGCTGCGAAAGTATAAAAAAACTTGATTACTATACCTCTATTTCCGGCCTTAAAATCAACTTAAATAAAACCTCCATTTTATTTCTGTAATCCACTAACAACTAATCTATTAGATTAAGCCCACAATAAGTAACAAATTGCAATTGAGAATATAACGCCTGCCAAATCAGCAAGAAGCATTACGGGAATAGCATAGCGTGTATCTTTTACCGATACAGAACCAAAATACAATGCAACCACATAAAAGGTTGTCTCGCTCGAGCCTTGCAAAACGCTGACTAATTTACCAATAAAAGAATCTGGCCCGAAAGTGCGCATGGCATCAATCATAAAACCTCTGGCACCACCGGCACTGAATGGACGTAGCAAAGCAGTAGGTAAGCCTTCGGCCCAACGGGTATCCATGCCCGAAATTGCAATAAGATGTTTTACCGGATCTATAATTAAATCAAAAGCACCACTGGTTCTGAGCATACTCACCGCCACCAGCATGCCCACCATGTAAGGAATAATTCTAACAGCTGTTTCAAAGCCCCCTTTTGCGCCATCAACAAAAGCATCAAACAAATTAATTTTTTTATACAAGCCTCCGGCAATAATTCCAAAAAACACCAGTAAGATAGCGCCATTGCTGAATGCATCAGAAAACTGATCTAATGCAAATGGTTGCAGGCTGCTAAGGAACCAAACAAACAAACTTAAAGTTAAACTTAGTCCGGCAACAGGCAGTAGCAATTTGCGTTGAAACAAATTAATTTTCTGTTTCAATGAAGTTACAACCATAGCAGTGAGTGTACATACAAAAGTTGTCAGCATGAGTGGAATAAAAATCTCATTGGGATTGTGCGATCCATTTGCAGAACGAACTGCAATGATTGAAACGGGAATCAGTGTTAACCCTGATGCATGTAATGCCAAAAACATAATTTGCGCATCGCTTGCTCTGTCTTTGTTGGTATTAATCTCCTGCAAACTCTGCATGGCTTTAAGTCCAAAAGGTGTAGCAGCATTGTCAAGCCCCAGCATGTTGGCAGAAAAATTCATCACCATGTGTCCGAAGGATGGATGATCTTTTGGGAGTGAAGGAAAAAGTTTAGACAAAAATGGACTGATGAGTCGGCTTATAATGTTGATGCCACCTGCACGCTCAGCAATGTTGAGTAAGCCCATAAACAATGCCAGCGTACCTATAAGCCCTATGGCAATAGTCACAGCAAATTTTCCTGTTTCAAAAATACCGTCAATGTTTTTAGGAAGCCACAGATTCACCTCATTGCTACCAATAATTTTCTGTCTGTTGCTGGCGGCAATCCAGGCAGCACGAAGCGAGTCTGTATTTACTTCTGCGGTAAGAACCACATTAGCCTGCAACAAATTATCAGTTGTCTTTAATGTGCTGTCGGCAAACTCTTCTGTGTAAATCAATTTGTCAGCTGCAAATCTGTTTTGAGCGTTAATATTTGTAAAACTAATTTTTGCAAGCTGATTATTTAGTTGCTCACGTAACGTAATTTTTAAACCTGAGGTGGTAATGATAACCTGAGCCTCTGAGAATTTATCTGTCTTTACCCAATTGGCATTTTTTAATTTAATGTCTTTGAGAACACTGTCAATGCCCTGACCTATGACGTAATAAGAAACTTTACTGAAGGTTTCTCCAGCAGTTAGTTTCTTTTCAACCACCATGTCATTAAAAATATTCTTGTCGCCTTGCAGATAGCGATAGCCAGCTACTGCAACAGCAAACAAAATCATGTAAGACCAAATTCTGCTTAATGCCATGTATTAAATTTCGGACTGAAAAATAAACGACTGTTGCCTGCAATAATCCTTGCCGGATTGAATAATATTCACACGATTATGTGTGAAATAAAAAAAGCGCTCCGGGCAGAACGCTTTTAATTACTGTTGTCGGGGTGACTGGATTCGAACCAGCGACCACCAGCACCCCATGCTGATACGCTACCGGGCTGCGCTACACCCCGAACGGTGTAAATAATTGGGATGACAAAAGTATAAAAAAACAGAGAGGTGATTAAATGGAGTTCCAAGAAAAAAGTGGACAAATTATTAATAGCCTCATGCGCCAGTGGGGAAACTCTGTGGGAGCCGCCTGCTTGATTGGCGGTAGTTTTTTATTTCGCTTTATGCTTTCATTAGTCTCAGGTTTCTTAATTTTGTGTTATAATAACACTAATGCAAACTATCATCCATAATGCAACCCTTGTTAACGAAGGCAGACAATTTGTTTCAGACATTTTTCTGCGCAATGGCATCATTGAAAGAATTGACCCTTCAATAAATGTAAAACACAAGGTAGATGAAATAAAGGGTGATGGTTTAATTTTAATGCCCGGTGTCATTGACGATCAGGTTCATTTTCGAGAACCCGGGCTTACCCATAAAGGTAACATTGCATCAGAATCTGCAGCAGCAGTTGCAGGCGGCATAACTTCTTTCATGGAAATGTCCTACTGGCGCAAGTCTTCAGACTTGTGCCATACTATAATTCAAGCAGCATTAAATCAAAATAAATTCTTTATCTCTACTCATGGTTGCAAATGTGCAATTTTTAATGACAGGGAGGCACAAGTCTGAAGACTTGCGCCAGAGGGTACGGGGGTATCGGAGTGATTTCATTTAAAACAAAAGTTATTCAACAACAAATTTATTTGCCAATCTTTCTTTTTCCGTTTGCAACGAAACAATGTACATGCCTTTTGCAAGTGCGCTGCAATTAATATCCTGTGTAAAATAACCGCCTGCGCTACCCCCAACCCCTGAAGGGGAGAGCGCACGCGCAGTGTTATAAATTAGCTTGCCTGTAACATCGTATATGGTTAGCGTTATACTTTTTCCTTTTAAATGCTGCGCATTTACAAACAGCTTTTGCCATGATGCTATGTAGGTAACAAACAACTCCGCTCCCTTTGCTGATGTTGCAAGAGGTGCTATGCCCGTTAATGTATCGCAAATGCTTCCCGTTAACGCACCCAAATCATAATTGGGATTATTGGGCAAGCCGTAATATGTACGTTTGCCGCCTAAGTAGAAACTGAACGGTTGATAATTACATGCTGCGCCAATATTATCAGGCTCGTTAATTACACCCAGGTTCATGTTTATGTAATTATACATGCTATCTGCATAAGGATAACTGTTTACCCCTGGACTTTCGTAAGCACGGCTGTAATAAATTTTCCCATCAGGGGCTAAACGCACTGCTCCTGTACCTATGGGTACTGTTGCCGAATCTAACGTATCGCAGCTTGCCGAAATATCTGTAGCAGTTAAGTCATATTGCAGAAGATAACCATAATTATTACCGGAGGCTCTGCTTGTAGTAGCATAAAAAACACTGTCATCAGGAGAATACGCGCCCTCCCAAAAAACTCTGTTATAAGGAAAAGTGGTTATTTCGGGATAAATAACATGAGGATTGCTGATGACACCGCTGCAACGGTCAAAATCAAATTCGCACATATAGCCTAATATGTTTAGGCACATTATTTTTGTGTAAGCAGTATTAAAAATTATTTTCTGGAAATCCATATCCGTAGCATCATTAAAATCATAAAACACCGGATTAGAAATGCCATTAGGCGTAACTAAAAAAACAATAAAGCGATTTAACGTAGTAAGATTAGTATCAGCAAATTTAGTAATTAACCACCAGTCCCTTCCATTGCCATGCTTAACAGCCTGCAAGCAATCGGCTATACGGTGGTTAGTAATCTGCTGCCCTTTGATAATAACCTCACCTAAGCCGGGCGTTCCCCATACGGTATTCATGTCAATAATGGCATAATAAATACCGTCAATAAATCCAGCAATATTTTGATAAAATAAATAATATTTATTCTGCCCGTCAGGAAAAGGTACTATTTGTAACTCATTATACCATCCCCCCCCCCCCCCATGGGATATGAGTTAGTCATGGTATCATTCAAGGCATTCCAAACTAAAGTTAAATACGTGTATGTATTACTATAAAATAAAAGATTACCATTGTTGTCTGCTATGCTAACACATGAGCCTCTGCCTTCAACAGATGAGGTAAAAGGAACAGGGTTATTTATGTTACTAAAATCAATTCCTGCGCTGTCGCCAAAGCACCAAATACTATTTTTGTTTTGTGCTTTTAATGCATCCGTTACTAATAATATAAAAATTAAAAACGAAAAAATGAACTTGATTTTCATATTGCAAATATAATCAAAATACTAACGAATAATAACTAACTTTTTAATCATTTTAAGATTAGTGCTGTTGTATAACCTGCACGAGTAAATACCCGGCTTTAATTCGGATAAATTAAATTCGGCAGAACGGTCATTGGGATTAAGCGGATAAGATGTTGCAAGGCTGCCATAACTGTTATAAATATCCAGTTTAGCACTTGCTCCAAATGCGGAACTCATTTCAAAAATAACCCTGCCTTTGGTGGGACTTGGATACAGTTTTCCATCCTGCTGATCTATTAATTTATTCTCTGGCGGTGATGCGGTATTTGCCATACGTCTTTCTTCTTCGCCAGGCAGTATGTCTATTATATCTAAATTAAGCATTGCCCGTGCAAAATAAACGCTCTCACCACCATAAAGCGGATGCTGAACCGCCACTTTGTTCAAGTTTTCAAACGTAGCGGAATCAAGCGTAAGCGTGTCGGCAATGTATTTTAAATAGCAGTCAAGCACAAACTTTTTGTCAAGATCCTGTTCTAAAGAAGAGGTGATTCCGGTAAGGATTCCGGAAGCCGAAGAATAATTTTGTGAGGCTATGGAATCCTGAACCGTTGCAAAGTTTCCAGCATTGCCTGATTTGCCTGCATTGTATCGGTCAATATAAACCGAATCGGAAGGCACGTGCAGGTGAAGCCATGAGGTATCGCTCCGCATCAGTTTATAAAACACCTCTTCCATTAGGGGAACATAAGATGTTGAACAAAATATATCAGGCTGCTCGCTGAAATAATCAGGACTGCCAACTGATGCTGAATACCAGTAACGACACTGCATAGCCCATGTTCCAATTGGACAGGTTATCGTATCTTCAAAACTTGGGTTTAATACCAAGTTTTGTGCACTTACCTTTAATGATAAAAATAAGCATAAACAAATAGTTGACTTTTTCATATTTAAGGTTATTTACTGCAATATCAGTTTTATAAATTCAGGTTGCCTGTCGGTTATATTTACTTTAACCATATACACTCCACGTGCATAACCTGATGTTTCTATGGTAATTTTATTTTTACCATGATTTAATGTATATGCCGATAATTTATTTCCGAGCATATCATATAATTCCAGCAAACCATTTTCATTGTCATTCAACTCACTTTCATAGTACACTGCTGTACGTGCAGGATTGGGATATAATTTTCCTGAACTTAAATTATCATTTACTTCGTTAATACCAACTGTGCAGTCAATTACACTTACATCGTCTATGAAAAAATATGCACCCATTATTGTTCCTGACGTGGAGTCAACTAATGTATTTGTGTCATCGTTAAAATTACCAATGGTAAAATATTTCTCTCCTCCATTGGCAATGTACGTTCCTGAAATCTGCATCCAGTTAAGCGTATCATAAATTATATTGCCTGAGGGGTTTGAAATTTGCGGTACAAATGAAAGGTTGGTGTTGATAGTATAATCAACAGCACTGTCTGTTGACAGGAACAACCCTATGCCATCCACAACATATTTTAATTTCTCTGCAACCGAAACATAAAAGCTGACGCAATACTCATGCCCTTGCTTTAATGTATCCGACAAAATCCCTCCTATGTATTCGCGTCTGTTAGCAAAAGAAGGAAATGTAGTCGAAACAAATGGTGCCAACCCTACATAAGCAACACCTGTTCGGGCATATTGAAAGCCAACATTGCTTAACGGTACCGGTGATGTTCCGCAGAATATATCAGGCTGCTCACTAAAATAATCAGGACTGCCTATATTAGCAGTGTACCAATATTCGCATTGCATTGGAATTGCTGTTGTTGTTGGACATGCTATTGTATCTTCAAAAGAAGGGTTCAAAACAAGATTTTGAGCATCTGCTTTACTCAAAAAAAACAAGCATAAACAAACAATAAATTTTTTCATAATTTAAAATTGTGAGAAGGCTTTGTGCCTCCTCACAAAAATAATTATTTAATTAACTACTAATTTAATCATTTCACTGTTACGCTCCGTAATTTCCACCTTTACCATATATACGCCTTTTGATAACTCAGATACAGGTATTGAAATTAAATTACTGCCTTTTGTTAGTTTGTATTCTTTTATTTCTTTACCTAACATATCCATTAATTTTACCTTCCCGCTTTCGTCCGCTGCTAACTCATTTTCATAATAAACTACAGTACGTGCAGGATTAGGATAAAGCCTGCCTATATCTTTATTACCATTTACTTCGTTTATACCCACCGTACAATCTATTACACTTACATCATCTATGAAATAGTATGCACTATTTGCTGTTGATGAGGCAGAATCAATCATGGTATTAGCATCATCTTTAAAGTTGCCAATGGTTAAATATTTTTCACCACCATTAGCTATGTACGTTCCCGAAATCTGCACCCAGTTAAGCGTATCATAAATTATATTTCCGGAAGGGTTTGAAATTTGCGGAACAAACGAAAGGTTGGTGTTTATGGTATAATCAACAGCGCTGTCAACAGAAAGGTATAAACCTATACCATCTGTAACATACTTAAACTCCTCTGCAACCGATACATAAAAGCTGACACAATACTCATGCCCCTGCTTTAATGTGTCCGACAATATTCCACCCACATATTCCCTTTTATTAATAAAAGCAGAGATTGTATGTTCAGTAAATACGCCCAATCCTACATAAGCAATTCCAGTTCTTGCATACTGAAAACCTGCAGTACTTTGTGGGGCAGGTACCACACAATTGATATCTGGTTGTTCGCTGAAATAATCTGGACTACCATAAGTTGCCCAATACCAATAATTGCATGGCATAGCATAGGTGCCTGTGCAGGCTATGGTATCTTCAAAACTTGGGTTTAATACCAAGTTTTGTGCACTTACCTTTAATGATAAAAACAAGCATAAATAAATAGTTAACTTTTTCATATTTTAAAAAAATTTGCAGAGAGGCTTTAAACCTCCCTGCAAATTTAAGGTTATTTACTGCAATATCAGTTTTATAAATTCAGGTTGCCTGTCAGTTATATTTACTTTAACCATATATACTCCACGTGCATAACCTGATGTTCCTATGGTAATTTTATTTTTACCATGATTTAATGTATATGCCGATAATTTATTGCCGAGCATATCATATAATTCCAGTAAGCCATTTTCATTATCATTCAACTCACTTTCATAGTACACTGTTGTACGTGCAGGATTTGGATAAAGCCTGCCTATATCTTTATTATTATTTACTTCGCTAATACCCACCGTACAATCTATTACACTTACATCATCAATAAATAAGTAAGATACATATCGGCTTTGAGGAACATTGTTATTTATAGAATCAATCAAGGTATTAGCATCATCTTTAAAGTTACCAATGGTAAAATACTTTTCTCCTCCATTGGCAATGTACGTCCCCGAAATTTGCACCCAATTAAGCGTATCATAAATTATGTTGCCTGAAGGGTTTGAAATTTGCGGTACAAACGGAAGGTTGGTGTTGATGGTATAATCAACCGCGCTGTCAATAGATAAGTATAATCCTATGCCGTCTGTAACATATTTTAATTCCTCTGCAACCGATATATAAAAGCTGACACAATACTCATGCCCCTGTTTTAATGTGTCAGAAAGTTCTCCGCCAATATATTCTCGTCTGTTAATTCCATTTGGGAAAATTGAAGAAACAAATGTGCCTAACCCTACATAAGCAATTCCCGTTCTGGCATATTGATAACCAGCATTGCTTAACGGTACCGGTGATGTTCCGCAAAATATATCAGGCTGCTCACTAAAATAATCAGGACTGCCTATATTAGCAGTGTACCAATATTCGCATTGCATTGGAATTGCTGTTGTTGTTGGGCATGCTATTGTATCCTCAAACGAAGGGTTCAAAACAAGATTTTGTGAATCTGCTTTAATAGCAGAAAACAAGCATAAATAAATAATAAATTTTTTCATAATTTAAAATTGTGAGGAGGCACAAAGCCTCCTCACAAAAATAATTATTTAATTAACTACCAATTTAATTATTTCACTGTTACGCTCCGTAATTTCCACCTTTACCATGTATATGCCTTTTGACAACTCAGATACAGGTATTGAAATTAAATTACTGCCTTTTGTTAGTTTGTATTCTTTTATTTCTTTTCCTAACATATCCATTAATTTTATCTTCCCGTTTTCATCCTCTCCTAACACATTTTCATAATACACCACAGTATTAGCAGGATTGGGATATAATTTTCCTATACTTAAATTATCATTTACTTCGCTAATACCCACCGTGCAGTCTATTACACTTACATCATCAATAAATAAGTAAGATTCATATTGGCTTTGAGGAACTGAATTATTAATAGAATCAATCATGGTATTAGCATTATCTTTAAAATTACCAATAGTCAAATATTTTTCACCACCATTAGCTATGTACGTTCCCGAAATTTGCACCCAGTTAAGCGTATCATAAATAATATTGCCTGAAGGGTTTTCTATTTGAGGAATAAACGACAGGTTGATATTGATGGTATAATCAACAGCACTGTCAACAGAAAGGTATAAACCTATGCCGTCTGTAACATACTTTAATTCTTCGGCAACCGAAACATAAAAGCTGACACAATACTCATGCCCCTGCTTTAATGTGTCTGAAAGTTCTCCTCCAATATATTCTCGCCTGTTTAGATAATTTGGATTTAAAGGCTGCATAAGTGTAGCCAATCCTACATAAGCAATACCTGTTCGTGCATATTGGTATCCAACTCCACTTTGCGGAACGTAAGATGTTCCGCAAAATATATTAGGCTGTTCACTGAAATAATCAGGACTGCCCATTGTAGCCCTATACCAATATTTGCATTGCATTGGGAATATAGTTGTTGGGCACAAAATTGTGTCTTCAAACGAAGGGTTCAAAACAAGATTTTGTGAATCTGCTTTAATAGCAGAAAACAAGCATAAATAAATAATAAATTTTTTCATAATTTAAAAAATGTGAGGAAGCCTAAAGCCTCCTCACAAAGATATTATTTAATTAACTATCAATTTAACTATTTCATTATTACGACCTGTAATTTCCACCTTTACCATGTATATGCCTTTTGATAAATCAGATACAGGTATTGAAATTAAATTACTGCCTTTTGTAAGGTTGTACTCTTTTATTTCTTTACCTAACATATCCATTAATTTTATTTTCCCGCTTTCGTCTGCTGCTAACTCATTTTCATAATAAACAACCGTATTAGCAGGATTAGGATAAAGCCTGCCTACATCTTTATTATCATTTACTTCGTTAATACCAACCGTACAGTCTATTACACTTACATCATCTATGAAATAGTATGCACTATTTGCCGTTGATGAGGTAGAATCAATCATGGTATTAGCATCATCTTTAAAGTTGCCAATGGTCAAATATTTTTCACCACCATTAGCTATGTACGTTCCCGAAATCTGCACCCAGTTAAGCGTATCATAAATTATGTTGCCTGAAGGGTTTGAAATTTGAGGAATAAACGAAAGGTTGGTGTTGATGGTATAATCAACAGCACTATCCACCGACAAGTATAACCCCATGCCATCAATAACATATTTCATTCCATCAGCAACTGATACATAAAAACTGATACAATACTCATGTCCCTGCTTTAATGTATCCGACAAAATTCCCCCTATGTATTCTCGTCTATTAACATAAGAAGGAAATATTGTTGTAAAAAAAGGAGCTAACCCTACATAAGCAATACCTGTTCGGGCATATTGAAAGCCAACATTGCTTAACGGTACCGGTGATGTTCCGCAGAATATATCAGGCTGCTCACTAAAATAATCAGGGCTGCCATAAGTTGCCCAATACCAATATTTACATTGCATGGCATAGGTGCCTGTGCAGGCTATGGTATCTTCAAAACTTGGATTTAAAACTAAGTTTTGTGCATTTGTTTTTGATACAAGAAATAAAAATATGACAATAAATATTTTTCTCATGTTAAAAAGGAGGCTGATGGTTCAGCCTCCTTGCAAAATTAAATGATAATATGATTACTCCAATATCAATTTAATGGTTTCAGCAGGTTTGCCTGTTATGTTAATTTTAATCAAATATACACCTCTTGAATAAGGCGTTGGTATGGTAAGCAAATTTCCTTTATTAAGTTTATAGCTTATCATTTCTCTGCCTGTTATATCCATAAGCTGCAATGTTCCGTTTTCTTTTTCAGAAAGATTGTTTTCAAAGTAAACAACCTTTGTGGCGGGATTTGGATATAATTTTCCTGAATGGCTGATAACAGCTTGCTTAGGCGCAATCATGCGCAGGCTTGCTATTCCGGTAACATCATCGGCATTAGTATCAATCATAGCTCGCGCCATGTAAACTCCACCCCCACCGCTTATGGCATTTTCGGCAGCTATGGCGCTCAGTGCTTCGTACTGTGCCGAGTCGGGCTGCTCACCGGCTAATGCAAAATACAGCGCATACACTGCCTGCTCGTTTTCTTCGGCATGGTTAAGAGGAGTTATGTTGTAGTTCAGCTCAGCAGCATAAGCGGCATTGGCTATAGCCGAATCGGCAACGGTTCTGAATGTGCCAATGTTGCCCGCAGCCACGCTGTCTTTCCACAGCGCAAGCAGGGTGTCGGCAGCGGTTCCTTGCAGCATAAGGCTGTCATCGCTCAGCAGCAGCTCATACACCTGCCTCTGCGCCCAGTACTGCATGTCGGCATCGAGGCTGTCATAATATCCCACTTGGGCAGCCACATCGGTAAGCAACTGCTGCTGCGCGCGCAGTGCCGAAGGGTCGCAGTCATAGCCAACTGTTGCCGGTTGAAAATCCATACAGGCAGGCGGTGTCATTTCACCAATCAATAAAGCTGGAACAGTTTGATAATACCAAACAGGAGCCGGAGATATCATAGGAGTGCTAACAATAGCCCGTGCAACAGACGGACCGGAAATGCCTGCTGGTACCAGGTATTGTTCTGGTCGACATGGTTATTGCTGATAGAAACATATTGGTCGCCAATGCTGCTGCCCATCAGGCGCACCCCGCTCCAGTTAGCATCCAGCAAATTGCATTTAACCGTTTGCGGAATGTTGGTAGTCAAAAAGCCAATGCCTGTGCCCGTTTTTATAATATTATTTTCGGTAATAATGTTGGCAGAGTTGCCGCTTGCAGCAGCAGAGGGTGTTTGCACCAGCACACCAAAGAGTAGTTTGTCAACAGATGCCAAAGGCAAAGTATTAGGACCCTCAATATGGTTGCCCCACAAATCATTAGCGGCAGAGTTGGCTATGCGAATACCGTAAGAAGCTGCACCGGAAGGGGTGCTGTTTATATTAATTATATTCGGGTCAGTGCCGCCAATTAGTGCATTGTTATAGCGCGTAAGCTCTATTCCTGTGCCGTAGTCAAGATCAATTTGATTACCTGAAACTGTGGTAACATTGGGCATGTTCTGAAAAGGAATGGCAACATTCCGCAGCCTGATGGCGCTGTAACCTGTGTTTGAAACAGAGGAGTTTGAAAATATATTTTTCTTAATGTTGATGCTGCTGTTCCTGCAGTTTATCACAATTACTCCTGTTTTTAAACCCGTAAAGGTATTGGGAAGTCCGGAATAAAATACATCATCTGTAACATTTAAAGTAGCATTTGTAGCTCTTGCATACCAAATTCCCGTTCCGTAATTATTGGTTGACTCAAAATCTGTATAAGTAAAGTTTAAGTTAGAATTGCCTGTGGCAAGCACTCCGTATAAGTTTTCTTTAAACAAATTATTTGTCCAACCCATGCCGGGATCATAAAGCCCGATGAAAGCTTTCGCGCCATTGGTCATACCCAGACCGTCAAGGAAAACGCCTGCACCGGCACCTGCAGAATTCCTCCCGCTCCGGTGTTTATTAAAACTATATCGCCATTGAACACATTAATGCCCGCCCCTGCAAAGGTGATTTCTTTTGTTCCTTTGTTATGTATGGTTACTTTACCGTTAAAGCGGTGTCCGGTGTTGTTGTTCATTACCCAAATTCCCGACCCCGTGTAATTATGATACAGGTAAACACTGTCGTTAAACACTGCTCCACCGCTTCCTGTTCCTGGAACATTGGTTACGGTTTCAAAATAACAGTAATTGTTAAACGTGCATCCGTTCAGGTTAATACGGTCAACTACTGCATCAATGGGAGCATTAAAAGTGGTGCTGTTAAAAGTCATTTCCGTGCCGCGCAGTTGCAGCAATCCATTGGTAACAGTACCACCGCCAAAAGTGCTTGTACCGGAGTTAAGCAATAGGGTGTCGCCATTCAAATTAAGCGTGCCGCTGTGCATATAAATTCCGTTTAAGGTTAGATTTCCCGGAAGTTGCGGATTGTATGTAGCACTATAAATGTGTACAAAATCGCCTGTTGTAGGTGTTCCTGATGGCGACCAGTTAGACGTAGTGTTCCATGCAGTGCTTGTGTTTCCTGTCCATGTATAAGTGGTTGCCAGTGCAGGAAATGTATTTATAAACACAATATAGATGAGGAGTGAATATATTCTTTTCATGGTATTTGATTTTTAAATGTTAAACATTAAACATAATTTGATTTTATAATACAATCAGTTTGAAACAAAGGTGTAATTATTGCTCCATGTTGCACCATTTTTTACTCTTACGTTTCCGTAGTAAGAAGACTGTTCGGGAAAATTGCCCATGTCAATGGCAATGATGTTTCCGTTGCGAGTGTAACGGTAACCCTGCGGCAGGCTGCCGGGTGTATCATAAGTAAACACTGCATTTACCATGTCGGCAGATGTCCAGTCGGTGCCGAGTTTGATTTCAATTTGATTCACACTGTTGGTGTCGGCCAGTTCAATGTAATACACTCCGTGTACAGTACCTGCAACAGCAGTAGCCTTCATGCTTACGTAAGCATCAGATGGTTGGGCTATGCTGCTTGTTGAAAACAACAGTAGCGCAGCAAGCAAGCTCCCGCATACTGTGCCGCTTTTTAATTTGGTTGGTTCCATGATAGTTTGGTTCTAAACATTGATAAATATTTTTTTATCTCCAGCATTTTTGCAATTCGTAAAAATGCTTAGCTACTAAAACAAGAAACAAGCCGCTTATGGAATACAGCCATGAAACATCGGGAATAGCTGGTGTTTTCCATAGTCCTTGTTTTTATTTGTTCACCAAAAGAAATAAAAATTTAGCACAAAAAGAACATTTGTTGAAAAATAATTTTTAGGGCATTCTTTTCCTTGCTGCTAAAAGGCGGCAAAGAACCGCTACTACCGTCTGGCACAAAAATAAAACCCGCACTCCCTTTTGGGGCGGGTTGGATGCGGTTTCAAAACAAAAAACCCTGACAACATCGTCAGGGCTTTTCTTACTTCGTATCAATCACCTGTACTTATCCGGTTGGTACGGACAAAACAACATGATTATTAATTTGCTCTCGGCACCATCACAAAATTCTCAACTTTAATTTCACCTGCCTGTATTTTCACACCTTCAATAACAAACGGTTCAAAGTCAGGATGCGTTGCAATAATGTCATAAATATCAGGATTCAAAACCTCTCTGTACCTACCTTCATTGTCAGTTTTAATCTTAACACTGCGCTCAACATTTTTAAACTCAAGCTCAACACCGCTCAATGGCATATCAGTTTCTTTATTCACACTCACACCTTTAAACTGAGTAAACTTATGACCTAAATTTATTATCATCCGGTTTTTCTTATACTCAAACTTATAGGCATAACTCTCCGTTGTAGTAGGAATAGATTCCACAGCAGGGTCAATTTGTTGCTTCAACAATGCTGTAATTTCTCTTTGCAAAGTTGCAATCGCAGATGTTGCATTTGTCCTTTGCACAATACGGTTTCTAACACTTTGTTCCTGCCCTTCGTAATTTGTAATGGTCAAATCCAGAGCAGTCAACACAGCATTACTAATGCCATAAGGTGCAAGCGAACCAACATGTGCAACACCTTTTTCCTGAATCGTCTTACAGCGCATAATAAAAGTAGCATCTGCTTTTCGTACAAGTTCGCTCAACATATCTGTCATCAGTTTGGCAAAGTCAGTATCGTTTGTACTGTTAGCAAACGATAACAACGCTCGCCCAACTGACGTAGCAGCATTAAACAACACTAACTTTCTTGCAGCTTTAGTAGCCCCGGCACCATTTGCAACAGTGCCTTGGGTTTGCTCAGCGGCAAGCATAGCGTTTACAAGTGCCTCCATTGCCGAAGTCAAATTCGTCAATATTGGAAGCAACAACAAGATAGAACCAGGCGTGTTTTTAAGATATGCGAGAACCGCCTTCATCATTCGCATTCTGTTAATTTCAGATAATAACATATTTATATAGATTTAAATTATTTGTAACATGTTTATCGCATGAAAACCGCTTTGGTTTTTTGAAAAACATCCAAAAACTTACACTAAATTTCTCTGTAACTAATTTCGCTTTCGCGAAGATTTAAAAGGTAAAACAAAATAACAGGACGCAATTTCTTACTCCTTTCAGTAAAATCCTTACAAAATTGATATTTGGTAATGTAAAAATTTTACCGTATCTGCGCCCAAATTTTAACACTCAGGCATCAACAAAAACCAAAAAAAACCAAAGGACTCGTACTCAGCACCGCAGGAACGCTAAACAGCACCGCAGGAACGCTAAACAGCACCGCAGGAACGCTAATCAGCACCGCAGGAACGCTAAACAGCACCGAAGGAACGCTAAACAGCACCGAAGGAACGCTAAACAGCACCGAAGGAACGCTAATCGGCACCGCAGGAACGCTAAACAGCACCGAAGGAACGCTAAACAGCACCGCAGGAACGCTAAACAGCACCGAAGGAACGCTAAACAGCACCGAAGGAACGCTAAACAGCACCGAAGGAACGCTAAACAGCACCGAAGGAACGCTAAACAGCACCGAATGAACGCTAAACAGCACCGCAGGAACGCTAAACAGCACCGCAGGAACGCTAAACAGCACCGAAGGAACGCTAAACAGCACCGAAGGAACGCTAAACAGCACCGAAGGAACGCTAAACAGCACCGCAGGAACGCTAAACAGCACCGCAGGAACGCTAAACAGCACCGCAGGAGGGGAAATTCTGTGGTAGCCGCCTGCTTGATTAGCGGTAGTTTTTTATTTCCCTTTATACTTTCATTAGTATCAGGTTTCTTAATTTTGTGTTATAATAACACTAATGCAAACTATCATCCATAATGCAACCCTTGTTAACGAAGGCAGACAATTTGTTTCAGACATTCTTCTGCGCAATGGCATCATTGAAAGAATTGACCCTTCAATAAATGTAAAACACAAGGTAGATGAAATAAAGGGTGATGGTTTAATTTTAATGCCCGGTGTCATTGACGATCAGGTTCATTTTCGAGAACCCGGGCTTACCCATAAAGGTAACATTGCATCAGAATCTGCAGCAGCAGTTGCAGGCGGCATAACTTCTTTCATGGAAATGCCAAACACTATACCTAATACGCTGACACAACAACTGCTTGAAGAAAAATACTTGCTCGCACAAAAAAAATCGTGGGCTAATTATTCTTTCTACATGGGTGCAGGAAACAATAACCTGAACGAAGTTTTAAAAACCAATCCTGAAAATGTTTGTGGCGTAAAAATTTTTATGGGCTCTTCAACCGGTGATATGCTGGTGGATAATCCTATTACATTAGAAGATATTTTCTCGCAATCGCCAATGCTCATTGCCACACATTGCGAAGATGAAAAGACTGTCAGACAAAATACAGAGAAATATAAATCTCTCTACGGTGATAAACTTAATGCATCGCATCATCCTCTTATCCGCAGTGAAGAAGCTTGCTACCTGTCAAGCTCTTTTGCCGTAAATCTTGCAAAAACACACAATACCCGTTTACATATTCTCCATATTTCTACGGCTCGAGAGACCGAATTATTCAACAACAATATTCCACTTAAAGATAAAAGAATAACCTCTGAGGCATGTATTCACCATCTGTGGTTTGATGATAACGACTATGCTGCAAAGGGGAATTTTATTAAATGGAATCCTGCAATTAAAACACAAGCCGACAAAGAATCTATTTTAAAGGCTTTGCTGGATAATAAAATTGATGTTATTGCCACAGACCATGCACCACATACGTTGGAAGAAAAACAACGGCCTTATTCAGAAGCTCCCTCTGGAGGTCCTTTGGTACAACATGCTTTAGTAGCAATGTTGGAATTTTATCATCAGAAAAAAATTTCTCTTGAACAGATTGTCAATAAAATGTGTCATTCTCCTGCCATCTGTTTCAGAATAAAAAACCGTGGCTTCATCCGCGAAGGTTTTGCAGCCGACATTGTACTTGCCGACCTGCAATCAAAATGGACAGTGAACCGTTCAAACATTTTATACAAATGTGGCTGGTCGCCCTTTGAAGAAACAACTTTTAATTCAAAGATAAAATACACTTTTGTGAATGGTGTTGCTGTATATCAGGATGGGCAACTTCAACATCAGGGCAGCGGGCAGCGGTTATTGTTTACTCTTCCTTAATTTCGTCAGGTGAAAAATATAATAATTTCGATACTGCTTCTCTTAACTGTATTGTCGTGCAATCAGCAAAAATCATCCGTAACAGTACCGGCAGATGTACTTTCTCCTGATTCTATGGTACAGGTATTGTCAGATATTCATCTGGCAGAAGCAGAGGCCACCTTACATCCATACAGCGATTCTTCAGGCATCATCAATCTTCCTGCCTACTACAAATATATCTTTAACAATCACAAGTTAGATACTGCTATGTTTAACCGCAGCATGAATTTTTACCTGAGTAATCCTGAATTATTAAACACTGTTTACAATGGCATTTTAGACGAACTGAGTAAACGCCATGCCCGTTATCAGCAAAAAGATCAGTAAACAAATTCTCCATACGGTGATTGTATGGTAAGTTTTTTTGTTGGACTGGCTTCTACCCTGCCCACAACCTTTGCTGCAATATTAAATTCATTTGCTAAAGCAATCAAGGGTGCAGCTATTTCTTCGGGGCAAAAAATCTCTAAGCGATGTCCCATGTTAAACACTTTGTACATCTCCTGCCATGGTGTTTTGGCTGCTTGTTGTATTAACCGGAATAATGTTGGCGTCTCAAACAGGTTGTCTTTAACAATATGGAGCCCTTCCACAAAATGCAATATTTTAGTCTGCCCGCCTCCGCTGCAATGTATCATACCATGAATTTTCTTTCTATGCTTCTCAAATATTCTTTTCACCAATGGTGCATAGGTTCGTGTAGGTGATAATACTGCTTTTGCAGCGTGCATGGAAACTTGTCCGTAGCCATCGTCAAGAGTTATGGTGTCAGTGAGGGTAAAGTTTCCATTATAAACAACCTCTTCTGGTAAGGTGTTGTCAAATGTTTCCGGGAATCTGGCTGCTACACTTTTATTAAACATATCGTGTCGTGCCGATGTGAGTCCGTTGCTGCCCATGCCGCTGTTGTACTCAGTTTCATAGGTGGCCATGCCGAAAGATGCAAAACCAACAATAACATCACCGGCAACAATATTTGCATTATCAATTACTTCACTCCTTTTCATACGGCACATAACAGTGCTGTCAACAATAATGGTACGTACCAAATCGCCTACATCTGCCGTTTCGCCACCCGTAGTTTGTATGCTGATGCCATGAGTTTTTAATTCGTTCACCAATTGTTCCGTACCGTTGATAATAGCAGCAATCACTTCTCCTGATATCAATTGTTTGTTACGGCCAATGGTAGAGCTTAACAAAATATTTTCTGTTGCTCCGGCACACAACAAATCATCAATGTTCATTATCAGAGCATCTTGTGCTATGCCCTTCCATACGGAAATATCTCCGGTTTCTTTCCAATAGGCATAGGCTAATGATGATTTAGTTCCTGCACCATCAGCATGCATCAGCAAACAATATTCCTCATTATTAGTAAGATAATCGGGTACTATTTTACAAAATGCTTTTGGAAAAATGCCTTTGTCAACATTTTTTATGGCAGCATGTACATCTTCTTTATCAGCCGACACACCACGTAAGCTGTATTTGTTTTGCTGTTTCATTTTCCGCTATCAGTAAACCTTTGCAAAACTAAAAAAGCAACCCATGACCGGGTTGCTTTTTTAGTGCAATTCTTATACATCAAATTATTTTGCCTTTTTGGGCGTATAGTCTGTACTCAGCACGGTAAACTCAGTTCTACGATTGTACTGATGTGCTTTTTCCTTCAGTTCATCAGAAGACAATCCTTTGATAAACTCTTCTGTAAGTTTATCGCCACGTTTAAATGGCAGATACTGCTCGTCATTTTCAACTTCTTTGGCATCTTTCTCTCCTCTACCTTCCCAGCTCAAACGATCTTTGTCAACTTTTTTAGAAACAAGATAGTTGTAAGCAGCTAAGGCACGTTTTTTAGAAAGTGCTAAGTTGTAATTGTCATCAGCACGGAAGTCGGTGTGTGCAGTAAGTTTAATGGTAATGGTTGGGTTATCATCCAATACTTTAATTAAGCCATCAAGTGCAGCTTTTGACTCAGGACGTAATGAATATTTGTCCAGGTCATAGAAAATTTCAGGTAATGCAATAGGTTTTGATGTTGATTTCAATGGGAAGTCGAAGTTCTGTTCAAAATCTTTTGACTCATCAAGGCCTTTGGTAGTAAGTTCTTTAAATTGTGTCAGATAGCCTGTAAATGATGCTGAAACCTTATAGTCAACATCAGGTTTTAACTCATAGCGGTATGTTCCTGCATCTTGTGTTTTAACAGAAAGCTGTGTACCATCACTGCCAAAAAGTTCAACTGTTGCACCTGCAATTGCGTCTTTGGTGTCTGTGTCATACACACGACCATAAACTGCAAAATTTGCAGGAGGAACTACAAAAGAGTAGATATCATCTTGTCCTTGTCCGCCATCGCGGTTTGAAGTTAAATATCCTGTAGTTGCTGAATTGAACATAAATCCAAAATCATCCCATGAAGAGTTAACCGGATATTTTAAGTTGGTAACATTTGCCCATGCTCCATTTTCTAATGTTGCAGAGAAAATGTCAAGTCCACCCATGCCCATGTGGCCATTTGATGAGAAATATAATTTTCCGTTTGCTGCAATATATGGGAACATTTCATCTCCTGCTGTGTTTATTGAAGAAATATTAACAGGTGTACTCCATGCATTATTTTCATTTTTAGTCATCCAGATGTCTTTTCCACCTGCACCACCCGGCATATCTGATGCAAAATAAAGTGTAGTTCCATCTTCAGAAAGTGAAGGTTGCCCACAAGTATAATTATCGCTGTTGAAAGGTAATAATTCAGGTGCTCCCCATTTTGCGCCATCATAAACGCTCTTGTAAATTTTGCACTGTCCTTCTTTACCCTTTTCATCGCTCTTCTGGCAACGTGTAAAATACATTACATTGCCTTTTGCATCAAAAGTCATAGCACCTTCAGAGGCAACAGTATTTATCGCTTCGCTGATTGGTGTTGGAATACTCCATTTTCCGTTATTATCTTGTGTAGATTTGAAAATATCGTAAAACTTCTCTCCATACCATGCATCATTTTTATTTCCTGAAGCTTCTGCTCTTGAAGATGTAAAATAAAGTGTGTTTTTTTCTAAGTTTGATGTGGCAACAGCAAAGTCAAAATATTTTGTATTTAATGCTGCAACGTTTTCAACCTTATATTTAGTTGGTTTATCTTTCCACTGCTGCGAAGTTTCTGACGATGTTGCACCATCCTGACCACGGTTATCTCCGGGTTCAAGTGCTTTAAATGCATTAAATTGTGCAACAGCTTCATCATAACGGCCATTGGTTTTTAAAGCCTGTGCATATTTCAATACTGCATCAGGGTTTTTACCATTGTCTTTAGCAGATTTTTCATACCAGTTCAAGGCTTCTTTGCTATTGCTCATTTTGCTGTAACATTCAGCAGCTTTGTAGGCAATTTCTGCCTTTACCAATTTAGATTTTTGTTTACCATAGGCCTTCTTGTAAAGATCTGCTGCAGGTGCATATTTACCCGCATTAAACGCCTTGTCTGCCTTTGCAGTTTTGCTTTTCTTGGCTTTTGCCGCATCCATAGTGGTTACTGAAAAGATGCAGGCAATTGATAATAATAGTAATGATAACTTCTTCATAATAATTTTTATGGTGATAATATTCAGTTAGGCTTATCAGAGGCAAAGAAAAAAATAATTTCCTTCATATCAAAAACAATCGTCAGAAAAGATAAAACAATATGTTTGAAATAAGTTAAAACCCACAAAACATACGTTCCTTCCTGAGTTTTCTACTCTTTAGCGGGCTATAATCAGTTTGTTACTTGTATAAATTTTATCGTTCAGTTTAAGTGAATAATAATAACAGCCATTTGCCAGTAAGCTACCGTTCTCTGCTGTTCCGTCCCAGTTAAATTCTGAATAACCGTTGAGTTTTTTGCCATCAACAATTGTACAAACCTTTTTACCAAGTACATTATAGATGTCGAGATTTACTTTTGAAGGGTCTTTAAGTAACAGACGAAAGGTTGTAGTAGATGTTAATGGATTAGCAGATTGTGTGATTACTGCTTGTGCATTTGGCATTTCCTGCAAACCTACGTTACAAGTAGCTACAACCAATCCTGATGCAATAGCAGGGAAGTTGGAAGAAGAGTTGCTCATAGGTGTTGTTATTCGAATAAAACTATGCTGACAATTGCCGGTAAAAATAGTATCAGCATCGGTAAAATTCACATCAATACTATATATAGTTGATCCGGCCGGAATTAAGCTTCCTGCACCATCACGAAATGTCTGAAAAGGATTGAAGCATATCTCCCATACTCCGGTTTGTGTCTGATATAAAGGATAAGCAGTTGGGTTAATACTACCCATAAAATAACCCGGTGCAGCACCTGGAGAGGTAATGTTTGCTCCGGCATAAAGATATACACCGGTAGTAGCATTTAGCTGACTTGGACAAACAGTTGTGTTATAGGTCAATCTAAAAATTTGTGCCTGAGCAGCACCTGAAATTAACAATAAAACTGCTAGTAATTTTTTAATCATAAAGAATTTGATTTTTTTGCAAAGATAATCAGATAATTGAATGTTTTAAGCGATTTAAAACTTGCTGTTAAAAATGCAAAAGGCCGGGATTTCTCCCAGCCCTTAACCTAAAAACAGAAAATAAACCGCATCTTTACTCCATCTTTGGAGCCTCTGGTAATGTTTCCAGAATTTTATCTTTATCTAATGTCAGCAGATTGCTGTACGATTCGTTATTATATTTTACCTGAACACATTTCTCAAGTACATCAGTAACTTCTGCTACCTGACGATTCCCTGTTCCCGGGAGGTTAAATGAAACTTTATCGCCTTTCTTGATAGTCATAATCTACTGCTGAAATCTTTTACGAATGTAATGTTAGTTTGCGATAAACAAAAGCCGGAAAGTAACAATTGAGCATATTTATGATAAGATTAAGTTGAAAATTGAGATAGTTGTTTTATTGCTAATAATTCCAAATCTCTTTGCGGATTTATTGTTGTTGCACCTATTACTTTCCTTATCAAATTAAACCGTTTAATGCTTAATTTGGCAGCATAAACAACATGCATAAACGGGCTTATCTGCTAATCTTATTTTTTGTCCTGACCATAACTTTTTCTGTCAGGTCACAATCGTATTTATCAGAGAAAAGCCTTGGTATTGAAAATGATTTCTCTATTGAAGTATTTAATACCGAAAGCGGTTTTCCGCAAAACTCGATAATTGATATACTTCAAACATCAAACGGTTACTTGTGGTTTTCTACTTTCAGTGGATTGGTGAGATATGATGGTATCACTTTTACAGTCTTTGGAATCAATGAAACAAAAGGCTTATTGTCCAATACCGTCTTATCTATAAAGGAAGACAAAAATAAAAATCTTTGGCTGCTTGACGATGAAGGACATTTGGTGAAATTTGATGGAGTAACATTTACCGGGTTCGAAAAATCATTTGGTAACATAAACATTTCTAATTTCTGTTTTTCTGAAGATGGAACGCTTTATGTTTCTACAACAAATAATGAAATTTATACCGTTGTCGGCAACATATTGGATTTCAGTACGCGCATCAATCAGTACAACATTCGATTAATTACTGAAGGCAAAAACAACAGTTTATTAATAGCTACAACAGGTGGTTTATTTGAGTTGAAAAATGGCAATATTCAACAGATTGAAAGCATTCCTAAAACAGAAATTTTAAGCCTGTGTTACGACCGAGATAATTTTTTATGGGTTGGCACAAAAGAGGGAATTTTTAAAGTAAGTGCGGCAAAAACTGAAACAATTAGTCTTCCTGATGAATCAGAAGGTTTTTTTAGAATCTTTGTGGACAGACAGAATAGGAAATGGATTTTTGATGGTCTTGAGGGCATCTACCTTTTAGGCACAAACGACTTTACACAGATTACTGAGGAGTCTGGATTGTCATCCAACAACGTCAAAACTGTTTATCAGGATTTGGAAGACAATATTTGGGTTGGAACAAACAATGCCGGGGTAAACAAACTTACTTACAAAATTTTTAAAACTTTTTCTGTAGAAGATGGATTAATTGCTGATGGCGTTGCTCCTATTGTAAAGTCAGCCAATGGTGCAGTTTATGTTGGCAACAATTGTGGTGGTATCAATAAAATTATTGAAGGTAAAATCATTAAAATTGCTGAACCTAAAGAAAACACATGCATTTGGTCTATGCTTGAAGATAAAGACGAAAACCTTTGGGTGGGAACCTATGGCGGAGGTCTATTTAAGTTTAAAAACGACAAAGAAATTTTTCATTACAATAAAACAAACGGACTTACTGATGATGTTGTTTTTGCCCTATATCAGGACAGTAAAGGAACCATTTGGATTGGTACCGATAAAAGTATATTCACCATTCGGCATGACACCATAAGTCACTTTGCTAAAGATATTATAAAAACCAAGGTTACTTATTTTACTGAAGATTCAATAGGAAGTATTTGGGCAGCAAGCAACAATGGTTTATATAAAATAAATGCACAGAAAATTGATTTGTTTACTACCTACCATGGGTTGCCATCCAACGCTATACGCTCTTTATACTTCGATGAAGAAAAGACTTTATGGATAGGTACCATAAGAGGTGGTTTTTCAAGGTTGAAAGCAGGGAAATTTATAAGCTACAACAATATACCCGAACTATCAACATTAGATGTGTTTTGTATAGCAGAAGATAATCAACAAAACCTTTGGTTTACTGCAAACAAAGGAATTTACAATGTAAAAAAGTACGACCTCAACAATTTTGCCGATCAGAAATCCGCCACGCTTTCTTTTAATTATTACGACAGAAAAGATGGGCTAAAAACAACTGAATTTAATTCAGGATTTCAACCTAATTTCCTGAAAGAAGACCATACACATTTTTGGTTCCCTACAATAAAAGGTGTTGCAATTCTCAATACCAGAAGAATTCTTAAGAACGAGTACATACCTCAAATAATTATTGAAAACATTAAAGCTGATGATAAAGAACTTACACCGGCAGGTAATATAAATCTGTTCCAAAAAATAAAAACACTTGAAATAAATTATACTGCTCCAAAATTCAATAACCCTCAAAAGGTCTTTTTTCAATATAAGCTGGAGGGTGTTGATGCAGACTGGAGCACTGCAACTACAGGGCGTACAGCACGTTATTTTAACCTGAATCCCGGGAATTATGTATTTAAAGTTCGGTTGTACGGCATTTTTGGTACAGAAAAATCATTGCGTTTCTATGTGCCTGCACCATTTTATAAGAGCAATCTTTTCTTGGTAATTATTTATATGACAGGCATTGCACTGCTTGGCCTGGTAGCCTATTTCAGAATTAAACATATACGCAATCAGGAAAAAAAGAAAACTGCGTTGAACAAACGATTTGCTGAGTTTGAATTAAAAGCGCTTCAGGCACAAATGAATCCGCATTTTTTGTTCAACTGCCTCAACACCATCAAATTTTTTATAACAACCAACAATCATGCTGCTGCCAATAAATACCTTACAAAATTTTCGAAGCTGCTACGTATGTTTCTCGACCATTCAACTTCCGAGAGCATCACACTTGAGGAAGAAATAAACATGCTCAGACTTTATATTGAACTTGAACAAATGCGTTTTGATGAAGGGTTTAACTTCCATTTACAGGTTGATGATAAAATTGATTTTAAAAACACTGAGATTCCGGCTACCCTGCTTCAACCTTTTGTTGAGAATGCCATAAACCACGGATTGGTAAATTTAAGCCGACAAGGCAATTTAACACTTATCTTTGAACAAAAAAACGGATGTATTGTTGGCATTATTGATGATGACGGAATAGGAAGAGCAGAGGCCGCACGATTAAAAAACCAATCAACATCACAACATATATCAAGAGGAACACAGTTAATTGACGACAGAATTAAAACATTAAACAGCATACGAGAACAGCATATTGACATTCAGATTATAGACAAAGAAGATGAACAGCATAATGCAGCAGGAACACGTGTAATTGTTACCATACCGATTTAAAACCAAACAAGATGTTACAAACATTAATAGTAGATGATGAAAAACGTGGCCGAGAGCTGCTTAAAATGATTCTTGCCACCAACTGCCCCGAGGTTAAAGTAATTGGCGAAGCATCAAATACTAAAGAAGCCTATCAAATGATTCTTCAGAGTGAACCCGATTTGGTTCTGTTGGATATTGAAATGCCCGGTGGCACAGGCTTCGACTTGCTTTCTAAATTTGATGAGGTAAATTTTGATGTGATTTTTATTACTGCTTTTGACCAATATGCCATTAAAGCTATAAAATTTTCGGCAATGGATTATATTCTTAAACCTGTTGACGAAGAAGAGTTAATTAAAGCCATTAAACGTGCGGAAGAAAACCGCAACCGCAAGAACAATAAAGAAAAAGTAAACACGCTTATTGCAAACGTTCAGAAAAGCAGCAATCATCAGAAAATTGGACTGACTTCTGGTGAAGGACTTGAGTTTATTGAAATAAAAAATATTTTACGTTGCGAAGCTGACGGAAAATACACTTCTGTTTTTCTTACTGACGGCAAGAAACTGTTGGTAAGCAAAAACCTTAAAGAGTTTGAAGACTTACTTACCGAATATAATTTTTTCAGAATTCACCACTCACATTTAGTGAACCTTGACTGTATAAAAAAGTACCAAAGCGGCCGTGGTGGTTATGTGGTGATGAGCGATGGAAGCACAATTACTGTATCGCAACGCAAGAAAGAAGACTTTTTAAGCAGCCTGAAAAAAATCTGATAATATAGCAATTGTCGAAAATACAGTTTGCTGCTTAAGTAACTTAGCCTTACTTTCGCAGCAAAATTGAGTTACAGTATGAAACACCTTTTTTTAGTTTTATGTATTATCGGCTTTGCATTTGTATCATGCACGTCCGACCAGCAAAAGAAAACCATAGAACCTGAAATGATAAACAACCCTGCAAGTGCAGAGCCTGCAGATGCAGACACTTCTCTTTTACCTAAATTCGACTTTGAAAGTGATAATCACGAATTCGGCCCTATTACCGAAGGCGAAATCGTATCATACAATTTTAAATTTAAAAATTCGGGCAAGGCACCATTAATTATTACTCAAGCAAGTGCCAGCTGTGGTTGTACCGTTCCCGAATACTCAAAAGATCCTATTGCACCGGGGCAGGAAGGATTTATCAAAGTTACTTTTAACAGTGAAGGCAAACATGGCATGACCAGTAAGACAGTAACATTACTTGCCAACACAGTTCCAAACACAAAAGTTTTAACCATTAGTGCAGACATTTCTAAAAAAGACAAATAATGTATTTAACCATTCTACTTCAATCGCAAGGCAACATGGCCATGCAGCAATTTCTCATGTTGGGATTAATTATTGTAATCATGTATTTTTTTATGCTGCGGCCACAGATGAAAAAAATGAAAGTTGAAAAACAATTCAAAGAAAGTATTAACAAAGGTGATAAAGTGGTTACCATTGGTGGTGTTCATGGAAAAATTACTGAAGTTGGCGAAACATTTTTTATCCTAGAGATTGACAACAACGTAAGAGTTAAAATTGACAAAAGCGCAGTTTCTGCAGAAGCTTCCAAGCAGTATAAAAAAACTGAAGATAAAAAATAAAAAGCCTTACACTTGAATATTTTTAAAAATATCAGGTTAAGAGGCAATGCATCATTGCCCGTATTTTTTATTTGTGTTTTCGTGTCACTAGTTTTCTGGATTTTATATTCATTAAACAAGAACTATGTTTATCCCGTAACTTATAACATTACCCTTCAGAATACGCCTTTCAGAAAGCAAGTCATCAGCGAAATACCCCAACAGGTAAACGTAACACTTCGTTCAAGAGGATTTGAGTTGTTTTGGTTTTTAATCAGAAACCGTGAAAGAGACTTAACTGTTGATCTGAAAAAATACGCAGTAAACAATGAAAAGTTAGGCATTAGTTTACAAAGCGAATTCAGAAATCAGAATCAAAACAGGCTTAAAGAAATGGATGTTGTATCCACTTTACCGGATTCTGTATGGCTATATCTTTCATCCAAGTACCTGAAAACGGTTCCTGTAGTTATGCAATTCACGTATTCTATAAAGAAAAACTTTGGGTTGTCAGGAAAAGTCAGCATGATACCTGACAGCATTACCATTTCGGGAGAGAAAAGTCAGCTTGACGGTGTTCAGGAAGTAAAAACTATTGAAGCAACCTACGAAAACCTTGACCGTGATTTAAAAGCGACCCTTTCATTAATTTCACCTGCCGGTAAAGTTAATTTATCACAGAAAGAAATAAAGATTTTTATACCTGTTGAAGAGTTTATCGAGAAAAAAATTCCTGTTACCTTAAATTATTCTGTTGCCGGAAGCGGTAAGGTAATACTCATTCCTGAAAATGCAGAACTTATTGTTCAGGTACCGTTAAAACGTTATGAGCAACTAAATGCAGATTCATTTCAGGTAATGGTTTCTGCAAAACGATACTTAAAAGAAGGTCAGCTGGCCGTTGAATTAGTCCGTAAACCACAAGGTATAAATGTAACATCTATTGTTCCGTCAACAGTCAATTATTTTATAGAGCGCTGATGAAAAAAATTGGCATAACAGGGGGCATAGGTTCAGGAAAAACATTTGTAGCTAATATCTTTAAAACATTAGGCATACCGGTTTATGATGCAGACACAGCAGCAAAGCAATTAATGAATCATGAACCACTACGCAGTAAACTCAAACAACTTTTTGGCAGCAGTATTTACAACGAGCATGATGAACTCAATCGCTCCGTTTTAGCTTCGTTTATTTTTAACGATGAAAAAAAGTTAGCAACAGTCAATGCCTTAGTACATCCTGAAGTTGCCAAGCACTTCAATGAATGGTGCATTAAGCAACATGCTGATTATATTCTAAAAGAAGCAGCTATTATGTTTGAATCGGGAGCAAATAAAGATTTAGATGCTGTAATCTGTGTCACTGCACCCGAAATACTAAGAATTGAACGTGCCATTAAACGCGATAACACCACGGAAGAAAAAATAAAAGCAATTATTACCAGACAGCTTAATGAAGAAGATCGCAATAAGCTTTGTAACTATCTGATAAAAAATGATGGCACAGCGCCTTTATTGCCGCAGGTATTAAAAATTCACGAATTGTTGATGGAAAAATAAAAAGGCCGTCTGATGCAGACAGCCCTTTTACCTAACCTAAAACTAACCTGAAAAACTCCTTATTTTCTGTGTTACGGTAATGACATTAACGCAAATCAGATGCCACTATTTTATTTTTTGTGAAAGATCTATGAATGTTACATAACTTTGACCTTATTCAAATAACAATGAAAGAGTATAAAGCATCACGAATGTCGAAAGGGAATAAAGTATTGCCTAACAAAATAAGAATAGACAATGATGGAATAACTTTCAGAATACCGGGTGTATTCAGCGGAGAAGAAAAAACTATTCCTTTTTCGCGAATATCTTCTGTTGAAGTCAACACGCCTTTAGTTGGCTTTTCGTCTATCACCATCAACACAACAGGCGAAGGTGCTATTGTAGCTACGGGTTTTTATAAAGAGGATGTGCTGGAGATAAAAAAGATTGTGCTGGAAAAAATTAATACTTTTCAGAATAAGGTGTAAAAATTATTTCTCTTTTGCCTCTTTAACCATAACCTGTTCTGTGCTTTCCGATTGCTGTAATGCTGCATTAAACGCTTTGTCATCAGACAATACAACACGATAAAAAGCATCATTGCCAAATAACAACCTTCCGATGTTTGCTTTAAGCTGATTGGCAATTAGCTGCTTCGATGCATGAATACTTTTTTCATCCGGTTTCACTTTATTGTCAATGGCGTAAACAAAGAAATCGCTTAGCAGCCGCTGGTCGGCAGCAAAATTTTTTATGTAATCGTCAATGCTTTTATAGGCATTAAGTTTGTTTCTGTTCTTATCGGTATAATCATACGAAAAGCGGCTTACCAACCCCAACCCAAAAACAGAACGGGCAAATTCATTGTCGGCAGTCGTATCAATAGGAATAAACAAATCAGGCATAATGCCGCCTCCGCCATAAACTACTTTACCTCCGGGTGTTGTATATTTTAATGAGTCGTTAAAGTGTGTACTGTCTGCATTCACCATTTCGCCATGCTTAAACCTATCAAACACTTCTTCTTCGTAGGCCATGTAGCCATTCTTGTAAGGCTTCTGTATGCTACGTCCGGTAGGCGTATAATAACGTGCTACGGTCAGGCGCATAGCAGAGCCATCAGGAAACAATGTTTGCTCCTGAACCAATCCTTTACCGAATGATCTGCGACCAATAATTTCTGCTCTGTCCCAATCCTGCAAGGCACCTGCCAGTATCTCTGATGCCGAAGCAGAGCCTTCATCAATCAGAACAAAAACTTTTCCTTTTTCAAAATCACCTTTCTCCGTGGCATAATAATTTTTTCGCGGACGTGCTTTTCCTTCTGTATAAACGATTAATTTTTTATCGGGCAAAAACTCATCTGCAAGCATGGTAGCTGCATCTAAATAACCTCCCGGATTTCCTCTTAAGTCAAGAATAAGATTTTCCATGCCTTGTTTTTTCAATGCTGCTACAGCCTCCATAAATTCATCGTAGGTTGTGGCAGAGAATCTCGAAATTTTTATGTAACCGGTTTTTGCATCAGCCATAAAAGATGTTTCCAGACTGCGGATAGGAATTTTACCTCTTATAATGGTAAAGTCGAGCAATTTTTCTATACCACTGCGTTTAACCTTCAAGGCAACCTTGGTTCCTTCGGGGCCGCGCAGGTATTTAAACACGTCTTCGTTTTTTATGCCTATACCGGCAATTTTCTTTTTATCTACTTCGACAATGCGGTCACCGGGACGCAGCCCGATAGTTTCTGATGGGCCACCTGCAATGGTTGACACCACCATGATGGTATCGTACTGTATGTGAAACTCTATGCCTATACCTTCAAAATTTCCTTCAAGGGGTTCGTTAACTGACTTCAGTTCGTCTGCAGGAATATAGGAGGAGTGTGGGTCAAGGTTTTGCAGTATTTGTGTTATGCTGCTGTTAACTAACTCCCGCTGATTAATAGTGTCCACATATTCCTGACGGATATAGTTGACTACATCGTTTATTTTATTGAACCCGGCAGAAGAGCCACGGCTAAAAAGAATATTCTGACCTCCTTTAAATGAATTATTGAACGACATTCCTAAGACGATGCCTACTGTAATGAGCAAAGCATAAACAATAGGCTGAAAATTTTTGTTGCTTTTTGAATCCATTGAAATTACTTTGAAGGCAAAACAGCCTCAGGACGATATTGTTGCACTTCTACACTAAATTTTCTTAAAAAGTCCACTCCTTCATCCGACTGTATGCCTTTATACCGGGCATAAGAATTTAAGAAAATCACTTTTTTTATACCTGCTGTAAACACCACCTTTGCACAAGCCAGGCAAGGCGAAAGCGTTACATATAGCGTTGCCCCCTCTACCGACACTTTATTTTTTGCAGCATAGAGAACAGCATTTTGTTCTGCATGAATGGCTAAAGAGCAACCGCCTTTGCTGTCGCGCGGGCACCCTTCATCAGGCCATTCTGTATCGCAATTGTGCGTGCCGGAAGGTGGACCATTATATCCCAGAGAGATAATTCGTGTATCTTTTGTTAATACTGCACCTACTTGCATTTTAACACAATGCGATTTTAAGGCAAGTGTTTTTGCCAGATCCATGTATATATCATCAAAACCGGGTGCTGCCATAGCTATAAAAGATTAAAAAGCAAAGCCCTCATTGTGAGGGCTTACTGGTACCCGGAGCCGGGATCGAACCGGCATGAGGTTTAGCTCACTGGTGTTTGAGACCAGCGCGTCTACCAATTCCGCCATCCGGGTATATTCTATTCAAAAAACGAGGCTGCGAAAATACAAAATTTCAACTTATACAAATGAGTGAAGAAGATTTTTTATGCCTATTTTAAATGAGATTGATCTGCAAAAAAAGTACGGCTTTCAAAAGATGTTTACCAATAATAAAACTACAACAAGTAACTCCATAGCGAATTTAACCACATAATTTTAATAAACAACTTACAACTTTAGTTAATGCAATGGCACATGTCCCTACTTGATTGCTCTTGCCATATTAGGGAAAATCAATTTGTCTAATATTATTAGTGAGGTCTAAATTTCTTCCCTTATTCTAATTCGATTAAAAAGAATCTTATAATTAAACTTAATTTAAACAACCTCAATACAATACACATTTTATGATTGCTTTGAAAGAAACACATTGCAATGATACAGTACGAAATTTCTATTTTTAACCTTCACTATTTTATAAAACCTCTATGCAACAATTCAACAACAAATACGCTTTAAGTAAAACACTCCGTTTTGAACTCAAACCCATTGGCAAAACCAAAGACCACATCAAAACAAAAGGCTTATTAACGCAAGATGAAAAAAGAGCTAGTAGCTACAAAGTCGTCAAAAAAATCATTGATGAATACCACAAATATTTTATCGAATTGGCGATGGATAAAGTTCGGTTAAGCAAATTAGAAGATTATCAAGCTTTATTTAATGCCTCTGCTGAACGGAAAAAAGAAGAAAGTTTTAAAAAAGAATTAGAAAAAATACAAACCGAGCTTAGGAAAGAAATTGTAAATGGATTTAAAACCGGAAATGCCAAAGAAATTTTTTCTGCTTTAGATAAAAAGGAATTAATCACCGAGCTATTACCCAATTGGCTCAGTGAAAAAGTGAAAAAAGACGAAGTAGAAGAATTTAAAACCTTTACTACCTACTTCACAGGGTTTCATGAAAACCGAAAAAACATGTATTCCGATAAAGAGCAAAGTACCGCCATTGCTTATCGTTTGATACATGAGAATTTACCCAAGTTTCTGGATAATATGAAGGTGTTTGACAAACTGAAAGAGGTGCCTGAACTTCAAGAAAATTGCAAGAAACTTTACAAAGAAATTGAGGAATATCTAAATATAATTTCCATTGATGAAGTTTTTGAGCTAGACTATTACAATATGGTTTTAACTCAAAAACAAATTGATGTTTATAACCTCATTATCGGAGGAAGAACATCTCAAGAAAATGAAATAAAAATCCAAGGTTTAAACGAATACATCAACCTATACAACCAAAAGCAGAAGGATAAAAAATACCGCCTACCTAAATTAAAACCGCTCTATAAAATGATTTTGAGCGATAGCGAAAGTATCTCTTTTTTACAAGAAAAATTTGATAATAGTCAAGAAGTTCTCAAAGCCATCAACGATTATTACCACGCCAATTTAATTTCTTATCAATCCTCTGAAAAAGACGAAACCGAGAATGTTCTAGAGCGAATAAAAGAGCTTTTGGCAGACTTGACTACCTATAATCTTTCCCAAGTCTATATCCGAAATGACCGCTCCATAACAGATATTTCACAAGCAGTTTTTGGAGATTTTAGCATTATAAAAGAGGCAATGAGGTTTTCTTTTTTAAAAGGATTGGAAATTACTAAGAAGGGATTGAGTAAAAAACAAGAAGAAAGTTTGGAGAGGTACTTAAAGCAAAATTATTTTTCCATAGCTGAAATTGAAAATGCTTTGCAGCAATACAAAGATGAAAACGATGCTTTGAAAGATTTAAAATCCAATACCATTTCAGATTATTTTAAAAATAATTTCAAAACCAAAGTAAATGATAAGGAATATGATTTAGTGTCAAATGTTGATGCAAAATACCTTTGTGTAAAAGGAATTTTAGAAAACTATCCAGAAGATAAAAAACTGAACCAAGAGCAAACAGATATTGACAATATCAAATTGTTTTTAGATAGCTTAATGCTGATTTTACATTTTGTAAAACCCTTAATGTTGCCTAACGACAGCACATTAGAAAAAGACCAAAACTTTTATAACACTTTAGAACCATATTATAAAGAACTGCAACATCTTATTCCGCTTTACAATAAAGTGAGAAATTTTGCTACACAAAAAGCTTATAATACTGAAAAAATTAAGTTGAATTTTGAGAACAGCACTTTGTTGGCAGGTTGGGATGTAAACAAAGAATCGGATAATACTTCCGTATTATTCAAAAAAGGTAATTTGTATTACTTGGGTATCATGGATAAAAATCACAATAGAATTTTTAAAAATCCTCCCAAAGCAAATACAGATAATACTTATTCAAAAATCAATTACAAACTGCTTCCTGGTGCAAGTAAAATGTTACCTAAAGTATTTTTTAGTGCAAGAAATATCGGCTTTTATAATCCATCAGAAGAAATTGAAACGATTAGAAATTACGGTACACATACCAAAGGTGGAGAGCCTCAAAAAGGTTATGAGAAAAGGGATTTCAGCTTGAGTGATTGTAGAAAGATGATTGATTTTTTCAAAGCTTCAATTGACAAACATCCGGAATGGAAATTATTTGGTTTTGAATTTTCGGATACACAAAGTTACGATTCAATTGATGAGTTTTATAGAGAAGTGGAAGCCCAA
This sequence comes from Bacteroidia bacterium, assembly GCA_037045145.1. Lineage (NCBI taxonomy): Bacteria > Pseudomonadati > Bacteroidota > Bacteroidia > Bacteroidia bacterium. The sequence continues at coordinate 865,128 of JBAOIA010000011.1, read as the reverse complement.
GGTTATACCATTTCATACACAGCAATAGATGAGACCTACATCAATCAATTGGTTGATGTAGGTAAACTCTACCTATTTCAAATCTACAACAAAGATTTTTCTGAATATAGCAAAGGTATGCCCAATATGCACACAATGTACTGGAAAGCCCTGTTTGATGAGGAAAACTTAAAAGATGTTGTTTATAAGCTCAATGGACAAGCAGAAGTTTTTTATCGTAAAAAATCAATTACTGATGATAAAAAAATCATTCATAAAGCCAATGAAAAAGTTGCTAATAAAAACCCACTCAATACCAAGAAAGAAAGTTTGTTTACCTACGATTTGGTAAAAGACAAACGTTTTACGGTGGACAAATTCCAGTTCCATGTTCCTATTACTTTAAATTTTAAAGCAGAAGGAAATGATTATATCAATCAAGATGTTTTAACCTATCTCAAAAACAATCCCGATGTCAACATCATCGGTTTAGACCGTGGCGAAAGGCATTTAATTTACCTCACCCTTATCAATCAAAAAGAAGAAATACTACAACAGTTTTCTCTGAATGATATCGTAAACGAGTACCAAGGAGAAACCTATAAAACAGGCTATAAAGACTTGTTGGACAAAAAGGAAAAAGAAAGAGCTGCTGCAAGAGAAAACTGGGGAACAATTGAAAACATAAAAGAACTGAAAGAAGGCTACATCTCCCAAGTGGTTCACAAAATAGCAAAATTAATGGTAGAGTACAATGCTATTGTAGTGATGGAAGATTTGAACATGGGCTTTAAGCGGGGAAGATTTAAAGTAGAAAAACAAGTCTATCAAAAATTAGAGAAAATGTTGATTGATAAGCTCAATTATTTAGTATTTAAAGATGCAAAAGAAAATGAAGCGGGTTATTTATACAATGCCTTACAATTGACCAACAAGTTTGAAAGTTTCCAAAAAATGGGAAAACAAAGTGGTTTCCTATTTTATGTCCCGGCATGGAACACCAGTAAAATAGACCCTACCACGGGTTTTGTCAATTTGTTTTTTGCTAAATACGAAAGCGTAGAAAAAGCACAAAAATTCTTTAGCAGTTTTGATGCTATCCATTTTAATCAAAAAGAAAACTATTTTGAGTTTGCTTTTGATTACGACAATTTTACAGAAAGAGCCAAAGACACCAAAACCAAATGGACGGTTTGTACTCATGGAGAAAGAATTTTAACCTTCCGAAATCCTCAAAAAAATAATGAGTGGGATAATAAAGAGATAAAACTTTCAGAAGAATTTGAAGACTTATTGGGCAAATATCAAATTACTTATGGCGATGGAATTTGCATCAAATCGCAGATAGTTGCACAAAATAATGCTAAATTTTTCAAGGTATTGATGGATTTATTCAAACTTACTTTGCAAATGCGAAACAGCGTCACCAATAGCGAAGTAGATTATTTGGTTTCGCCTGTAAAAAATGCCCAAGGAGCATTTTATGATAGCAGAAAAGCTGATGACACTTTACCCAAAGATGCTGATGCTAATGGTGCCTATCATATTGCTAAAAAAGGATTGATGTGGATCCAACAAATTCATGATTTTGAAGGTAAGGAATGGAAAAATTTAAAATTTGAAAATACCAATAAAGGCTGGTTGAATTTTGTACAACGCAAAAACTAACAATTATGAGCGAAATTATTATTTATCAAAGCCAAGATAATTCGGTACAAATAGATGTAAAATTTGAAGAAGAAACTGTTTGGCTCTCGCAAGAGCAAATGGCTACATTGTTTGGAAAAGGAAGAAGTACCATTGCAGAACATATTTTAAATGTTTTTAAAGAAGGAGAGCTGGAAGAAAAAGTGGTGTGTCGGGATTTCCGACATACCACTAAGCACGGTGCTATTGAAGGAAAAACACAGGAAAAACTAGTGAAGTATTATAACCTAGATGTAATTATTTCTGTTGGTTACCGGGTAAAATCCCAACAAGGTACGCAATTCCGTATATGGGCTACCCAAAGATTGAGAGAATATTTACTCAAAGGATTTGCCATTGATAGTCATCGTTTGAAAAACTTGGGTGGCGGTAATTATTGGAAAGAACTTTTAGATACTATACGTGACATTAGAAGCAGCGAAAAGGTAATGTACCGGCAGGTATTGGATTTGTATGCCACTGCAAAAGATTATGATCCAAAATCTTCGGAAAGTATTTTATTTTTTAAGATGGTGCAAAATAAACTGCATTATGCAGCTCATGGAAACACGGCTGCTGAGGTTATTTATTTTAGGGTTGATTCCGATAAACCTTTTGCCGGTTTAACTAACTTTAAAGGAATACAACCTACAGCCTCCGAAGCTTTAATTGCAAAAAATTATTTAGAAGAAAAGGAATTAAAAGTTCTGAACAACTTGGTGTCGGCTTACTTTGATTTGGCAGAAATAAATGCACTCGAAGAAAAGCCCATGTATATGAAAGATTATGTTGAAGAATTAGACAGTTTACTAAATTCTTCTAACAGAAAATTGCTTTCAGATAATGGAAAAATAAGTCATCAACAAGCGATGGAGAAAGCGAGAAAAGAGTTTAAAGAATATCAAAATAAATCCTTGAGTGAAGTAGAAAAAGCATATTTAGAAAATTTAAATCAAATAGAAAAAGTGGTAAAAAAGAAAAAATAATTTCATTTTAATAGCTAAAATTGAAATTCATAAGCATATAAAAAATGGAAAATTACAAACTAACCAAAGCAATCCGATTCAAATTAGAATCAAACGATAACAACAATCTTATTCAGCAAAAGGTAGGAGAAGTAAAAAATATTTCTTTTGAATTAACGTCTTTCGTTGTTCAATTGGGAGATTTCAAAAGCAAATTGAAAAAATATCTCTTTTTTTAAAGCAAAAAGTGGCGATGAAATATCAAAAAGTGCATTGTCTATAAAAACTGAATGGCTGAAACAATATGCTAAGCAGCTGTTTCATGATAGCGAAGCAGTACGTGATAAAAGTAAAAGAAAACAAACCAAAGCGATTGCTGATTTTAGAGGATTAACTTGGGAAATAGAAGATAGATTTGATGAACTTGAAGCCACTTATCAAGCTTTAACAAACGATGCGGATGTGAAACTTAATGAAAGAGCGAGAAATGCACAAACAGGGCTTTTACTGAAAAAGTTAGTTAACAAAAATGGCTTATCTTATTTTGTAGATTTAGTTGAAAACACCGTTGACAAAAAGGAAGAAGATAATTTGAGTGTGCAACTAAAACAACAAGGCAAAGCTTTGCAGCAAGAATTATTGGCAGGTATTCAAAAATGTTTACCAGAACAATCAGCAGGATTGCCTATTGCGAAAGCGAGTTTTAATTATTACACCATCAACAAAAAACCGGTGGACTACGCTCAAAAAATAAAAGAGCAAAAAGCTAAATTGAAAATAACTGATTGGGAAAGGCAAGTGTTTGAACGAACTAATTTTTCAAAAACAATAAAATCGAATATTCAACTCAATATTACTGATTTAGATGCCTTACGGCAGAAACTCAAAAACATCAAGGCTCATCAAAAAGCTGCTTTTAATGAGTTGATGACACAGGATATTAGCTATCAAGATTTAAAAGCCAATAATGAACTTTATTTGTTTAATACCATTTCAGAACAAGAATTTAATAGCTATAAAAAACATACAAACGAAATAGAAAAAAAAGCAACGTTACTCAACCAATCTACCAATGATAATGAAAAAAGAAGACTGCGAAGTGATTTGCAAAAACTAAAAAAAGAAAGAGGCTCACTCATTAACGCAGCTGACAAAAGAAACCAAACAGTTTTAAAACTTATAAAGATTTTGCAAACTTATATAGTTAATCTTTTTTTAAAATTTAATTTAATAAAAAAGATAACACTCGACATGGATACACTATGCTTTTTAATTATATAGAATGTATGACACGTCTTTTTGGGTTTGATCCCTATATGGGCGTTTATCATCAACTTGTTAGCAAAAAGCTTGGTTGCGACTTAATGGAGCCCTTTCGCTGCATCATTGAGCATCGTATCCGTAAGTCATTAAAATTAAAAACATTTAAGCCATCAGATTTTGAGTTAAAGAAAAATGCTTATTATCTAAAACCTGATTTAAGAAAATTATACATGCAAACATTTTTTGAAGCCATCATTGAACATAAGTCAAATCTATAAATACCTACAACAATATTACCGTTGTTTTATGGGGCGAAAAAGTGCCATCACCTTTCCAATATTTAAATATGAATAACGTTATAATCATTGCTTACGATATCACGAATAATAAATTAAGAACACATTTTTCTAAGTATCTGGAAAAATATGGTATGCGTGTACAATTTTCTGTATTTGAAATAAAAAATTCAAATCGTGTGTTAAATATTGTGCTCACTGCTATTGAAAATAAATTTAAAAAAAGATTTGAAGCGGGTGACAGCATTTATATTTTTAGAGCCAATCATGAAGAAACCATACGCTATGGAAGTGCTGAATTGGTAGACAAAAACCTGATTATAGTTGGATAAAACACAAAACTCAGGTATATTTAATTAAAAGGAAATTGTAATTCACTGGAAATCAAACCTAACTACTTTGATCATACAGTAGGTGGGGTTTAACTTCCAGAATTCACTTAGTTATAACATATTGGCATTCAGACAAAATTTTCTACATTTGGCAGCGATAGGCTACTAAGCCAAACAAATTTCTACTATTGTAGATATATTTCAGGAATCTCTGTTTTGTGAAAAGCTACTAAGCCAAACAAATTTCTACTATTGTAGATAAGCCGTGGTGCAGCAATGTACTGCGGCTGGCTACTAAGCCAAACAAATTTCTACTATTGTAGATTGTGGATGCGTCAAGCTGCCTAACCATTGGCTACTAAGCCAAACAAATTTCTACTATTGTAGATTCAGAGTTTATGAAGTCTTCAATAATAGGCTACTAAGCCAAACAAATTTCTACTATTGTAGATTTTTAACGTCTGTTGACATGTTATTAGAAGGCTACTAAGCCAAACAAATTTCTACTATTGTAGATCTTACATCTGCAATGTTTTCCGCTCTGAGGCTACTAAGCCAAACAAATTTCTACTATTGTAGATTACCTGATCGGCTACATTTGATGCAGCTACTAAGCCAAACAAATTTCTACTATTGTAGATAAACTAATGGCTGGGCGAAATGTTTAAGGCTACTAAGCCAAACAAATTTCTACTATTGTAGATGGATTACCTATTAGTATTTTATTTCGGGCTACTAAGCCAAACAAATTTCTACTATTGTAGATGTCACTTAAAAACTACTCTATCGGCTACTAGCACATCTACTATTGTAGATAGTCGTGCTTTCTGCTCGTCTTTGAGCAGGCTACTAAGCCAAACAAATTTCTATTAATGTAGATTTGGACGTTGGTTTAAAATACACTTTGATTAGTTATTTTTATCACTCCTAAATAATTAATACAATGGCACTCATTAACTGTCCCGAATGCGGCAAAGAAGTAAGCGATAAAGCTACCGTTTGCCCCTCTTGCGCCTTTCCGCTTGTAAAACAACAGCAGCATGTTGTTACCTCTACCGCAGCCGAACAAACGCTCGCCTTTCCCGACTTGCCTGCTGATTTGAATATTGGAAAGCAAATAACTAATTGGGGGCAGGACTCATACTTTAAAGGCGATTATCTGAGAGATGAAAATGTAATTGGCAATTTGGATTCGGGAAAAATAAATGTAATGCTGCACACGCATGGCATTACGCTGTCCACGTCATTAACTCATAGAGTAGAAATACACAATGCACAAATCATTTCACTCAATGTGAAAACTCGTGGCGAATTGGTATCTGCCGATAAATCCGTAATAGGCAGGGCAGTTGTTGGTGGACTTGTATTCGGAGGTGTTGGAGCTATCGTTGGCGGTTTGTCTGGCATAAATAAATCCGAAAAAATTACAGACAAAACATATCTTATCATAAACTATTGGGATGTGAAAACTCACTCGCCACAAACAATACTTATCGGTGGAGATAAAAAATTAATCACAAATTTTATTAATCGCTATCAGAAAGAATCAGCCTTAAATGAATCAGGACGCACTGCCGAAAAAGAAAAAAACACAGCAGGAAAAGTTATGATGATTATACTGCTGCTGGTTGCGGTTTTTATAGTGTATTTGATTTTCAATTAATCCTTTCCGCCTTTACCGCAGCTCCTGCATATATATAGAAAGAGTTACCTCCTGCCATGCTTCTTGCATTGAGTTGTACGGTGCCTGCAGTTGCTCCTGTTTTAATGCTGCCGGTAATAAAAAACGCGAAGCTTGATACACCAGTTCCGCCAGAAGCCACGGTGTTGCTTTCTGCGCCACTGCTGTCAATTCCTTTTGCCATTAGCGAGGTTCCCACACTGCCAAGATTAGCCCATACCTGATATTCTATTGTTGCCCCTGCAGGGCAGTTAACACCTATGCGGCCACCATTTGTGCTGCTACTGCCCATGCGGCTGAGGTCATCAGCCAGAGTAGCTCGCATGGTTTTATATGCTGCTAATATTTTAGTCCAGGGATTTTTATTTGTTGGCATTTTTTTTGTAAACCTATTTTAGGACGAGACATCTCCAAAATTGCAGGCATATAATCCTTTTAAATTTCTACGATTACACATTTCAGCGATACGTTAGCTCATTTTTGATAACACTAAAAAAATATTCAAAATGAACTATTTGAAAATTGCCTAAAACTTCCTTTCTTTGCAGCCCTTTCAGAATCCCCTTTATCTATGGCAAGAGAAGTCAAATTATTTTCAGGTGAGGCAACACGCTATCTGGCTGATAATATTGCGCTTAGTTATGGTTTGCCCCTTGGCGATGTCATTGTTTCGCATTTCAGTGATGGGGAATTTTCGCCCTATTTTGACGAAACGGTCCGTGGCTGCGATGTGTTTATCATTCAGTCAACCTTTGCGCCAACAAATAATTTGTTTGAACTGCTACTGCTTATTGATGCTGCCAAACGTGCTTCGGCACACTACATCACTGCCGTTATACCTTATTTTGGCTTTGCCCGCAGCGACAGAAAAGACAAACCCAGAGTGGCTATTGCCAGCAAATTAGTTGCCAACCTGCTCACTGCTGCCGGTGTTACCCGTGTGATGACCATGGACCTACATGCTCCGCAAATTCAAGGTTTTTTTGATGTTCCGGTAGATCACCTGGATGCCTCTTCCATATTTGTTCCCTATATCAAAAACCTTAACCTGCCCAACCTGCTTATAGCAGCACCGGATATGGGTGGTGTTTATCGTGCCCGCGAGTATGCCAAATTCTTTAATGCCGAAATGGCTATTTGCGACAAACAACGCAAGCGTGCCAACGAAGTGGCCAGCATGCAGGTGATTGGTGATGTTACGGGTAAAGATGTGATATTGGTTGACGACATTGTGGATACAGCAGGCACATTAACCAAAGCTGCCGACTTGCTTATAGAAAAAGGAGCCAGCTCCGTGAGGGCTTTCTGTACACATGCTGTGCTTTCGGGCAATGCTTATGAAACTATTGAAAACTCCAAACTGACCGAACTGATAGTAACTGATACCATACCATTACGAAAAAAATCAACAAAAATAGTACAGCTATCAACGGCAGAACTTTTTGCTTATGCTATCAGAAGGGTTTATGAATATTCTTCTATCAGCAATCTATTTGTTAAATCTTAAATTTATATATCAATTACAATGAAATCATTAACGATTAAAGGTACCAAAAGAGTAGGCCTTAAAAAACAAGAGTTGAAAAAACTCCGTGCCGATGGTAATGTACCATGCGTGTTATACGGTGGGAAAGAAAATGTGCACTTTAGCACAACGGCACTTGAACTGAGAGATCTGGTTTATTCTCCACAAGTTTACACGGTTAATCTCGATGTAAATGGAGAGCAGTTTCATGCAGTAATGCAAGACATCCAGTTTCATCCTGTGACGGACAAAATCCAACACGTAGACTTTTTGCAATTACATCCGGACAAAGCTGTTTCTATAGCTGTTCCGGTTGCCGTTAAAGGCAGCGCAGAAGGTGTTAAACAAGGTGGTAAGCTGATTCAGAAAATGCGCAAAATGCAAATCAGTGCATTACCTGCAAATTTACCTGATGCTATTGAAATTGATGTCACTACCTTGGGTATAGGACAAGCAGTTAAAGTTTCTAATATTCAGCGCGACAACATTACATTACTTGACTCACCAAACAACATCATTGTTGCTGTAAGAACAACAAGAAATGTGGTTGAAGAAAGTCCTGCTGCTGCTGCTGCACCTGCTGCTGCCAAGCCTGCTGCTGCACCTGCTGCCAAACCGGCTAAATAATTTTTTTATTAATATGATGAAGCCGGGTATTCCAATATCCGGCTTCTTTGTTTTTTAAATATTTATGTTCAATGTCTAAATTTTTGATTGCTGGTTTGGGTAATCCTGGTGCAGAGTATGTCGGCACACGACATAACATTGGCTTTGGAGTTGTTGACTTTATAGCGCAACAACATGAATTCAGTTTCAACAGCGGACGCTATGCTCATGTTTGCGAATGGCGTCATCGTGGCAAGCCTGTGTTTTTGATTAAACCCACCACCTACATGAACCTTAGTGGCAAAGCCGTACAATACTGGATGCAAGCCGAAAAAATTGCAATTGAAAATATTCTAGTCATTGCCGATGATATTGCTTTGCCCTTTGGAACACTGCGCTTGCGTGCTAAAGGCAGCGATGGCGGACACAATGGACTTAAAAGCATTCAGGAATGTTTGAACAACACCAACTATGCCCGACTGCGCTTTGGTGTAGGCAGTAATTTCCCAAAAGGTCGTCAGGCTGATTATGTTTTAGGAAGTTGGGACTCAGAAGAGCTTGCCGCTATCCCTGAAAAATTAAAACTTGCAGAAGAGATAGTTAAAAGTTTTATTGGTCATGGAGTAAACCGAACTATGAATGATTTTAATAAAAGATAAAATCGCCAGAAACAAGATTTATTACCTTTTTTGAAAAACAACATTTCTTAAAACCACACACCAAAAAGGCTTCTCTTTATAGAATTAATACAATACTTTTACCCAATCAAAAAATTAAATTCTTTTGGCTGAGAAAACAATTTTTTTTAAAGGATTAAACGGTATTCGTGCTATTGCAGCTTTGTCAGTGTTGTTTGCTCACACTACAATGATGCTTGGTGATTTTGGTCTCAATGCTTTTATTTTCGGTACTTATGATGATGGTAATCCCAAAGCAACATTACTTGCAGGATTGGGTGTATCAATGTTTTTTGCACTTAGCGGTTTTCTTATAACCTATTTGCTGCTGGAAGAAAAAAAAACCGGCAATATTTCTGTCAAAAACTTTTACATCAGGCGTGTGCTTAGAATATGGCCCTTGTACTATGCCTATATGATTTTAAGCCTGCTTACTTTAATTAAATTTACAGAACAAACTATAAACAGTACTATTCTGTTTTACATTTTTTTAGCAGCTAACGTTCCATTTATTATCGGAACAGCCATTGATTTTATTTCGCACTACTGGTCTCTGGGTGTTGAAGAACAATTTTATTCCTTTTGGCCCTGGCTGATCAGAAGGGGGGGGGGTAACACACTGATAATGACAGTGTTGATTTGTGCCGGATTGATACTTCTGAAAACTGCCATCCGCATTTATGACATTCAATATAATAATGGTAATATTGGTTTAGCATATTCTATATTGCATACTACACGCTTTCAATGTATGCTCATTGGTGCCGTGGGTGCCATTCTGTATTTTCAACAAAACAAATGGTTTCTGATGCTCACCAACAATTACTTTGTACAGTCAATAGCTTGGCTGGCCATTGTACTTGCCGCTGTCAACCAATTCCATATTATTTCTTTTCTGGACAATGAAATTTTTTGTGTGGTTACCCTTGTGGTGATTATTGGGCAAATAAAAACAGAAAAAAGAATCGTTAATTTAAACCACCCAGTCTTTGATTTTGTTGGAAAGATATCTTACGGTATTTATGTTATCCACCCGTTGGTTATTTTTTACCTCGCCAAGGCAATTCACTTTTCAAACAGTCAACTTCCACTTAATTACTTAATCATTTATATAGTGGTTTTTATAGCAGTTATATCAATAGCCTATTTATCATACAAATATTTCGAAAAACCATTTTTAAGTCTAAAGTTGAAATATTCAATTGTAAGAAGCAGTTCAGAAAGAAATAAGCATTAAATTTACGCTAATAAACTAAAAAATCAATATTATGAAACAATTAATGTTTTTATTAACGTTCAGCACGTTTAGCAGCATTGTAGCTGCACAAGTCAACTTCCCTCAGTCTCCAGTTCAAACCACCAATGCTTCTAGTCAAGCAGGAAATAACAACTTATTTATTGGAGCGAGTACTGGGAACAGCAATGCAGGTTTTAACAATTCTATATTAGGTAGTTTTGCTGGAGCACAATTGAATGCAGCATCTGACAATAACACTTTTGTTGGATTTGAATCAGGAGCAAACACAACTGCCGATAATAACACATTTATGGGATTTAGATCCGGCTTCAGTAATACCGGTGGTGCAACCACTGGAAATAATAATACATTTATTGGTTCTAGATGTGGTGAATTTAACCTAACCGGCCATTCAAACACCTTTATTGGAACAAGCACAGGTTTAAACAATATCACTGGTATTCGAAATGTATATATTGGTATGGCTGCTGGTGGTTTATCACAAAATTCTAACAACAACACTTTTGTTGGATTTGAATCAGGAGCAAACACAACTGCCAATAATAACACATTTATTGGTGCTAGATCCGGCTTCAGCAATACAGGTAGTGCAACCACTGGAACTAATAACACATTTATTGGTGCTAGATGTGGTGAATTTAACCTAACCGGCTATTCAAACACCTTTATTGGAACAAACACGGGTTTAAACAATATCAGTGGCTTTCAAAACTTATTTATTGGTATGGAAGCTGGTGGTTTATCACAAAATCAAGCAAGCGGATCTTCTAATGTTTTTATTGGACATTGGAGCGGAGCAACCTACACAACTGCAAGTAACAATATTGGTATTGGAATAAATTCCGCCAGGAATTTACTAAGTGGTCAAAACAATATTTTTATTGGACTTCGCTCCGGATTCTCTAATACTATTGCATCCAACAATGTATTTATGGGTTTTTCAAGTGGCGATAATACCAACACTGGTTCCAATAATACTTTTATTGGATTACAATCGGGTTTTTCAAATACCAATGGTCAAAACAATTCATTTTTTGGTGTAAATGCTGGTATATCAGGAGCAAATCACACAAATTGTTCCTCCTTTGGGGCTAATTCTGGTTTAGGCTCAACTAACCATGATTTTGCAACCGCAATTGGTGCAAACTCTATTGCAGATTGCAACGACTGTATGGTTCTAGGAAATGGCTCTATTTCAAGAAAATTTAGTGTTGGAGTTGGAACCTCTAACCCTGTTGGGAATTTTATGATTAGCGATATGTCCGGACTACCTGGTTCCACAGATATTAGATTTTCAGATTTACCATTAAATAACAGTTTAAACTATTTTTTAGTAATTGAAAACCCAGCAGGAAGTCCAAAGTCAACCAATAATGATACACGCCTTTTTGTTAAACAATTGAACATACCGACCAACTACAATAATTGCTCTCCAACAACAAACAACTATGTGCCTTATTGGAATACACAAGGACTAACTTGCTTAAGTCCAATTTATATTGACCCTGTTACGGTAAACACTACTTCTGGATCGGTGGGTATTGGCACTAATAGCATTAGAGTGTTTAATTCCTCTTCATCTTATGTTGCCAACTTAGGCCCAGCTTTGTCAGGTACAAAAGCACTGCTTGATGTAAATGGTTTAACCTTTACAAATACATTGGTTGTATCTTCCGACAAAAGATATAAAACAAGCATACTACAACTTACTTCTCCACTTGAAAAATTACTATCTATGAATGGATATAGCTATTATTGGGATAGAAAAAATTATCCTGCTGAAAACTTTGATAGCCATAAACAGATTGGATTCTTGGCGCAGGAGTTAGAAAAAGTTGTGCCTGAAGTTGTTTTTAAAGACCAAAATGGTAATTATGCTGTAAACTACAATGCAATTATACCAATTGTCGTTGAAGCTATGAAAGAACAACAAAAGGAAATAACTCAGTTAAAGTCAAGGTTATCAGAAATTGAAAATATGGCACTTGCTTGTTGCAGCATAAATTCCGCAAAACAACAACAAAAAGTGTCCACTCATGACATGTCGTACTTGTATCAAAACGAACCTAATCCTTTTACATCGTCCTGTACAATTAAATATTTTGTGCATGATGAAGCAAAAAAAACAAGTATTTATATTTACAACTTAAATCAACAGGTTGTATTACGATTTGAGAATCTATCAATAGGTATTGGTACTGTAAATGTATCCGCAAATTCATTGCCTGCAGGGAATTATATTTATACACTGCAAGTTGATGGTCAAAAAATTGACTCGAAAATCTTAACCGTTACCAAATAACTATTTTCATTTATTAAGAGCCTCAATATTGAGGCTCTTAATAAATAATGTCGAAACCAATTTTAAATAAAATTACACTAATCAACTATATTCTTCTATGAGACTTCTTTTCTAATTCGAACCATTCCATGGCATGAAATATGCAAACATTGTGTAGTTTCGACACCACAAATAAAGTCAGCAGGCCCACACCAAACAGCATCTACATGGACAATTATCATTTAAAACAATCTGCAAAAACCAGGTTTTTAAATTTTTTCAGAAGTATTTTCACCATACCCGTTTTTGAAAAATTGCTGCTTACCCTAACTCTTAAATGGGACAATAAACTATTGCAAAAAGTAATACCACCAGACTATCTTTTTAAAAAAGGAAGTATTCGTATGGTGGAGCGCAATGGCATAAAATACAAATTAGACATCAGCCATGTTGTTGACCATTTTATCTACTGGGGATTGACAGATGCAGCACATCAATCGGTGCAAAAAGAACTGAAAAATGCACGAGTAATATTTGACGTTGGGGCAAACATAGGCTACACATCATTGTATTATGCATCCATGAATAGTACTGCGCAAATTTTTTCGTTCGAACCACATCCCGATATTTTTATCCGTGCACAGGAAAACATTGCACTTAACACCTTCCAAAATATTAATCTCATAAACCTGGGTCTTGGTGAAAAAAAGGAGGAGTTGAAACTGTATGAAGTCAATGAACACAATCCGGGAATGAACAGAATAATCCGCGAAGAGAAAGCTATTGCTTTTAAAAAAATAAATGTTGATACGCTGGATCAGTTTGTAACAGAAAAAAATATTACGCATCTTGATTTTATTAAAATTGATGTTGAAGGATTTGAATATGCAGTCATCAATGGCGGTAAAGAAGCTATTCAAAAACACAAACCACTCCTTTTTATAGAATTAGACGATAATAATCTGAAAGAAAACAACAGCAGTGCCTTAGCATTAGTCAGCTTATTGTGCTCTTTGGGCTACACCAAATTTTATCGTACCGACAATATGTCTGCCTTGAGTACCAGCACCGACTTTAGCCATTGTCATTATGATATGGTAGCCCGATAGATTGTAAAATACAAACAAACATTTACCCAAACAAAGTGTTAATATGTGCAGCCTTTGAATGATTTAGTCATTTTTTGCGCATTTTATTACTTTTCAATAGCTATATTTGCATAAACATTTAAAAACATGATTAAACGCCTACTCACAATTGCATTTGCCGTAATCACTACTAACGTATTCTCACAGGTATTGGTATCATACGATTTTACCGGATATGATGGGTTGGTAACAAGCATACCTTCCGGTTGGACTATTACAAACAACGATACTTCTGCTATCGGTAAAACTTTTTATACAACAGGCTCATCATGTGCCACCTCCTGTCCATCTTATAAATTTAATATAACAGGTGCCACAATCATTTCACCAACATTCAGCAATGCAACCCACTTAAAGTTTTTTATGAAAGGCAATGGCAGTACACAACCTAATCCTTTTAAAATTTACACTACTGCTGATGGTACTAACTGGAACAATATTCAAACCTACAATCCGGTTCCATTGTCAGGAACATTTTATACACTAAGTCTCAATACAACTGACATTCAGGTAAAGTTTGAATACACTAAAGACTCACTTGGATTTAATGTTGCCTTAGATGACATTACTATTTCAAACGGTCCTGTAGGATTAAATAACATTGAGCAAGGTGCTTTAAATATTTATCCAACAGTTACAACCGGCAGTTTAAACATTGAAAGCAGCAGCGAAAGAAAAGCAATTGAAATTGCTGTAATCAATATGATTGGAAAGGAAGTAAAACGTTTCAACTTTATACAAAGCAACGGCAAAACTATTTTAAATCTATCTGAATTGCCTGATGGTGTTTATGTTTTAAAAATTAACATGAACGGACAGGCAGTAAATAAACGAATTGTTATCAGACGATAATATAGCTTAACCAAGGATAAAAAAGCCATTGTACAAAATGCAATGGCTTTTTTATTTCTGTTTATTGCCGCACATCATTAAAAAATAAAATTACACTGAAACTTTTTCCAAAAACTTCAACAACATGCTCTGATAGTCGTAAGGATTTACAGGTTTGGTTTGCGCCATGGTATAGAGTAAATTTATTGTTTCATCATCTTTAATTTTATATGCTTCGCACAACAATGCCACTTCCAGAAGTGCTTCACTATATTCCGCATCATTGACAACCCTTTGCGATTTTTGCAAAAACAAGCTCATGCACTCCTTCTCTGCATACATTCTATTACCTCTAAATTGTTTTCTAATCATTCGTGATATCAGAGAAGTTACCTCAACAATAGTTTTTTGATTCACTTTTTCTAAGGCAAGTGCAATATTGCTTTCCGTAAATCTTAATAATATTTTTTCCGGTGTTCGATAGTTTTTATCGGTTGTTATTTTCTGAAACTCACGTTCAGCAATTTTCTTAAGCTCTTTGTCAACAGGACAGAAGCCATACTTATAATAAAACCAAAATGCTCCCGAAGCAATACCATCTGGATTATCAAGTCCATACTGATAAGGCTCCACTTCAAAATAATCTATATCGAAAACCTGCCTGTAAACACGCAGCAGCTGACAAAGCACCATGCCCGACTCGCCACCCCGAAACCATTCAAAAATATTGATCCCAAACAATGCGTGTTTACCAAACACCCATCCACCACCATAGGCACAGGGGAATCCGTTTTTAAGCAAAGTATAACCGATATAAGATTCAAACGGTAGTTGCCTTTGCGAAGTCATACCATAAATTGCTACCGAAATGCCACGCTCAAGCTGGTAATAGCGTAAGGTATTTTCATCCATATAGGTAACTGTATCGGTCTCGCGGTTGGTAAGTGCCATTGCATTCTTTATTGTCTTAATCAGTTTAAGTTTGTCTGGCTCGGTTAATTTTATGGCAGCATTAATTTCAGAATCTAAAACAGTTTTATAATCAAACTTTTTTAAAATCTCATCGTGATAGAATGTTTTATTCCTTGTGAAACGATTAAAGGGTAATGAAAAAAATTCGTTTAGTGGTGTTAAGTCACATTGCAAACTCAAACTGTCAAACAAGTAATCTTTTACTTCAGGTTGGTAAATTTTAGAAAATTCATTCACAAGAAAATTGAGAACTTCATGCTGTTTAATCCCAAGTGATTGGAGTAAATCGTCATTACTACGGCCTGCAGTAGTTTCGGATTTCTCTGCCGGGTTTAACGTCAGCTTTAGCAACTCATTTAAATCTACTTCTTTATTTACAAACTGCTGAAATTTTAATTTTAGTTCCTTCTGCTGCAACAGCCATTGAAGAAAATCATGTGTAAACTGCACTGACATAATGGTAAAAGGCAATCCACTGTTCTGTAATTTATGTTTAAATGCAGCCGTTTTGTTTTTAATGGCAGCAGTTAATAGCTTCAACTTCTTTAAAGTAAACGCTTCTTGTTTCACCGACTGCGGATAGGCTAATTGAAACATTAAGGCATGAAACAGTTGTTCCATATCCACAGTGTTTAGCTGCGAAAATTTTCCGTCAGCCAACACTTTAATAATTTTATTAGGCAGTGTTATTAATCTGTATTCCTGATTAGACTCTCTTTTTTTCATATTCAGACAATATTAACAAAACTCAATAAAACCATCTACAAACAAAATATCACCCTACATACTGATAAATATCATATCAATAAACGAGGATTTTCGACCTCTTTGCAGAAATATTTTGCAATGCCACTCTATCAACGACAGGGTAAGACCCCAAATAAAAGACACATAGTTTTCCGTCAAAACAATGGCAGCCTGTATCACGAAGAACTTTTTGGTACAGAAGGATTTTCAGGAATATCGTCCTTAGTATATCACCTTAATCCACCCACCATGGTTAAAGATCATGGCAAGCCGTACAGTGTAAGACCGGAAATAGCTGTTGAAGACAACCTTCAGGCAAGGAGTTTTCTGGGCTTTGAAGTAGCTCCCGAAAACGATTATCTTAAAAGCAGAAAAGTACTCTTTGTAAATGATGCCATGCAGATAGGTTTGGCCTCACCAACAAAAGGTACTAAAGATTATTTTTTTAAAAATGCCGATGCCGATGAGATGTTATTCATCCATCGTGGAAGTGGTGTACTGAAAACCATGTTTGGCTCAATTGATTTTGAATATGGCGATTACCTTATCATTCCCAGAGGTATCATCTATCAAATTAATTTTACCACTGCCGACAATAAGTTGCTTTTCATAGAGTCTCATGCTCCTATAGAAACGCCTGCACGCTATCGCAATCAGTACGGACAGTTTATGGAACATTCTCCCTTCTGTGAGAGAGATTTTAAGCTGCCACATTCATTAGAGACACATGATGAAAGAGGCGAATTTCTGATTAACATCAAGAAACGTGGTTTGATTTATCCATACATCTATGAAACGCATCCTTTCGATGCAGTAGGATTTGACGGATGTTTCTATCCTTATGGTATTTCAATCTTCAACTTTGAACCCATTACAGGACGCATACACATGCCTCCGCCTATACATCAGCAATTTCAGTCGAGCAATTTTGTAGTATGCTCTTTTGTGCCCCGATTATATGATTATCATCCACAGGCAATACCAGCACCCTACCATCACAGCAATATGGATAGCGATGAACTGCTTTATTATGTTGATGGTGATTTTATGAGTAGAAACAATATTAAACAAGGTCAAATAACATTGCATCCGGGTGGTCTATCACATGGTCCGCATCCGGGCGCCATTGAACGCAGCATAGGTAAAAAAGAAACCAATGAATTGGCAGTAATGATTGATCCGTTTAATCCGGTAAAAATCACGAAGGCAGCAACAGAAATTGAAATTGAAGAATATTATCAGTCGTGGCGCATGCACGAATCTGAAGCAATATAAAGAAGCAACATACCCCTACTCCTGCTCTCTCATTTTTCACCTCCACCAAGGAGAGCAGAGTTTCGGGGGTATTTAAATCAAACAACCAATGGCAACGAACGATTTAACAGCAGTAAAAAATTTCAACTACTCCGAAACAACAAAAATTTTTTCGCAGGCACAGGATTTCCTTCCACTGTTGGGAACAGACTATGTAGAGTTTTATGTAGGCAATGCAAAACAGGCAGCACATTATTATAAAACTGCTTTCGGCTTTCAAGACCTTGCCTATGCAGGTTTAGAAACAGGTGTCCGTAACAGCGCATCGTATGCTCTGCAACAGGGAAAAATAAAATTAGTTTTAACTACACCTCTCAATTCGCAAAGTCCGGTTGCCGAACACATAAAAAAACACGGTGACGGTATTAAAGTAATTGCACTATGGGTAAACGATGCTTATGATGCATTTGAACAAACAGTGAAACGTGGCGCTAAACCCTATCTGCAACCGGAAACCATCAAAGATAAAGACGGAGAAGTACGCAGGTCGGGCATTCACACCTATGGTGATACGGTACACCTGTTTATTGAACGCAAAAATTATAACGGTGTTTTTTTACCGGGCTTCGAAAAATATCAGTCTGAGTACAATCCTGCACCCACAGGGTTAAAATATATTGATCACATGGTTGGCAATGTTGAGTTGGGCAGAATGAATGATTGGAGTAAATTTTATGCTGAAGTAATGGGATTCTATAACCTGATTACGTTTGATGACAAAGATATTTCTACGGAATATACTGCATTGATGAGTAAGGTAATGACAAATGGTAATGGATACATTAAATTTCCGATTAATGAACCTGCCATGGGTAAAAAGAAATCGCAGATAGAAGAGTATCTGGATTTTTATGAAGGTGCAGGATGCCAGCATATTGCTGTAGCTACTGACGACATTGTGCATACTATATCAGAAATGCGAAAACGCGGTGTTGAGTTTTTATATGTACCCGGAAGCTATTATGATACAGTAAAAGAACGTGTTGGAATTATTGAAGAAGATTTGGAAGAGTTAAAAAAATGGGGTATCATGGTTGATCGTGATGAAGAAGGTTATTTGTTGCAGATATTCACCAAACCGGTTGAAGACAGACCAACATTATTCTATGAAATTATACAACGTAAAGGAGCCAAATCTTTTGGTAAAGGAAATTTTAAAGCCTTGTTTGAAAGCATAGAGGCCGAACAGGCAAGAAGAGGAACATTATAATTTAAAAAATTATGACAGAAGAAGAAAAAGAAAAACAGTTTCAGCTAAGAATTGATGCAGGTGAAAAAATAGAACCTCGTGATTGGATGCCTGAAGCATATAAACAAACTCTATTCAGACAAATATCGCAACATGCACACTCGGAAATTATAGGTATGCAACCCGAGGGAAACTGGTTGTTGCGAGCACCATCATTACGTGCAAAAAAAATTCTGCTGGCAAAAATCCAGGATGAGGCCGGGCACGGACTTTATCTCTATTCTGCTGCCGAAACATTTGGTATTGACAGAACAGAGATGATAGCTATGCTTGCATTCCGGAAAAGCAAAATATTCAAGCATTTTTAATTACCCAACATTAAACTGGGCTGACATGGGTGCAATTGGCTGGCTTGTTGATGGAGCAGCAATTGTAAATCAAACCATGTTGGCGAAATGCAGCTACGGGCCCTATTCGCGTGCAATGATCCGCATCTGTAAAGAGGAAGGGTTTCATCAGCGTCAGGGTTATGAAATAATGGCAAAGATGATGAATGGAACTGCGGCACAACGCAACATGGCACAAGACTCCTTGAACCGTTGGTGGGAACCATCACTGATGATGTTTGGTCCGCATGACTCTGAATCTACGCATTCAAAAGATTCAATGAAATGGAAAATAAAAGTTGAAAGTAATGACACCCTGCGTCAGCGATTTATTGACCGAACTGTTGAACAGGCACATCATATCGGACTTACCATACCTGATAAGAACTTAAAGTACAACAAAGAAACCATGCATTGGGAAATAAGCCCCATCAACTGGGATGAATTCTGGAGTGTGGTAAAGGGTAATGGCCCTTGCAATTTTCAGCGAATGAGCCATCATATACAATTTCATAACGAAGGAAAATGGGTTCGTGACTGTGCAAACGCATTTGAAAAAAACAGAGAGAAAGAAAATTCGTCCATATCAAATTAAAAAATCAGAGAATGAAAAACGACAATCAGTTTCCTCAATGGGAAGTATTTATACAGACAAAAAACGGTGGACCTTTTGAACATCAGGGAAGCCTGCATGCTGCAGATAAAAAAATGGCACTTCAGAATGCAAGAGATTTATATACACGCAGAAGCGAAGGACGCAGCATTTGGGTAGTTCCTACTGAAAGTATCGCTGCAACTACTGCTGATGATGCTGCTGATTTTTTTGATCCGGCAAACGATAAAATTTATCGCACACCCAACTTTTATAAAATGCCGCAAGGGACAAAAAATCTGTAAGAATGAAAACAAAAGAAGCATTATATAACTATTGCCTGCGATTGGCAGACAGCAACATGATACATGGCCAGCGTTTGGCTGAATGGTGCAGCAGAGGTCCTTTTCTGGAAGAAGACATTGCTTTATCTAATATGGCATTGGATATGATTGGCCAGGCTGAAATGATTTATGAATATGCATCATCATTATCAGCAGATGATTTTAGTGCTGACGAACTGGCCTTCAAACGCAGTGAAAGAGAATACTACAATTGTTTGTTGGTGGAACAGCAAAATGGTGACTTTGCCCAAACTATGATGAAGGTGTTTCTGTACTCAGCCTTTGCAAAGCAACTGTACGAATCCCTGCTGAACAGCAATGACGAAACGCTTTCCGGCTTTGCCGCTAAAGCAATTAAAGAAGTAAAATATCATTTGCGACATAGCAGCGAATGGCTCATCAGATTTGGTAATGGAACTGATGAAAGCAAAAAGCGTGTGCAACAGGCTGTCACAAACTTATGGCGTTTTACACAAGATATGTTTGTAATGAATGATACCGACACTGCTTTAGTTGATAACGGCATTAGCTTTACTACGGACACGCTATTAGCGAAGTGGCAGTTAAATGTAAATGAAATATTTGCCGCAGCGAACATTAACATTCCCGAAACGAACAACACCATTACCGGTGGTTACAATGGTATTCATACAGAGCATTTAGGTATCATGCTTTGCGAAATGCAATTTTTGCAGAGAGCCTATCCTGATGCTAAATGGTAGAATAAACAGTCATGTCATCAGTAAAAAATACTGAAAGCAGCAATGCAACAGAATCATTAATCTGGGCTTTGCTGCATACCGTTCCTGATCCGGATATTCCTGTCATCAGCATTATTGATTTAGGTATTGTACGCAATGTTGAATGGAAAAACGAAAAAGCTATTATTACAATTACGCCAAGTTATTCGGGCTGTCCGGCCATGTCTGTTTTTACAGAAGACATCAAACAGGTATTAAATGGTGCAGGTTTTCAATCAGAAATAAAAACCGTACTATCTCCCGCATGGACTACAGCATGGATAAGCAAAGAAGGGCTTGAAAAAATGAAAGCTCACGGCATAGCACCCCCTGAAGATGAAACCGGAATGGATAGTATATTTGCAGCACAGAAACCGGTTACCTGTCCTCGTTGCAATAGTAAAGAAACCAAAATTCTGAATCGTTTTGGCTCTACACCTTGTAAGGCACTGTGGTATTGCAATGAATGCAGTCAGCCGTTTGAGTATTTTAAATGCCATTAATGATGAATGAAACAGTTCGGGTAACAAAAATTTTTGTGTTTGACATGGCTCATGCCTTGTTCGGTTATGACGGTCCATGTAAAAATATTCACGGTCACACCTACAAATTGTCAGTAACCTTAATGGGTACACCCATCATTGACAACAGCAGTCCCAAAGCAGGAATGGTTATTGATTTTTCTGCATTGAAAGAAATTGTACACGAAAAAATTATCCGGAAATTTGATCACGCCTTAGTCCTCAATAACAATTCGCCACATAAGCTGCTTGATACTGTGCTTACACAGCAGTTTGAAAAAATAATTTATTTAGATGTGCAACCAACCTGTGAAAATCTGTTGTTGCATTTTAAGAACCAACTTGCTTCCTATTTTACGGATAAAATAAAATTGGTTTATTTAAAACTGGAGGAAACCCCAACTTCTTATTCGGAGTGGTGTATTGACGATAACCGATAGGTGAGCTATATTCAAAAAATAACTATATCAATTTTTTACAAAATGGATTTATGTTACAGTAATACCGCTTAATATTTTTTCAATTTTACCAAATGCCTCATTGTCTTTAATGACATAATACTCTGCGCCCTTTTGTAAAGTTTGCATAGCCACACCATAGCGTTCTTGTCCTGAAAGAAAAATTACGTGAATATTTGGAT
Source organism: Bacteroidia bacterium (assembly GCA_037045145.1). NCBI lineage: Bacteria > Pseudomonadati > Bacteroidota > Bacteroidia > Bacteroidia bacterium. Next base: position 843,155 of record JBAOIA010000011.1, on the reverse strand, counting down.
TGTACTTCTTAATCGCTTTCAAAATTTCCATACCATTAGATGCATCCGGATTTTTTGAATTCAGATAATAATCAAGAATAATAACATCTGGATTTTCTGCAACATGCTTCAAACAATCTTCGCCTGTGCTGAAAGTTAAAACCGTGTGTGATGAATGCTGACCTATTCTGTCACGAAGCATTTCCAACATCAGATTATCATCATCAACAATAAATATTTTTAATGGTGTTGTTATCATTTTTTTAGTGTCAAATGGGATACAAACCTACAATAATTTTTATAATATCTTATTATGCCTTCTGCGTCCTGCTTGTAGGTTGCCAAACGCCACTTTTTACACCTTTAATATATCTAAACATCCCCTTGAGCATTGCAGCGTTCATGGCTAAAAAATGCGTATTAAGCCTGAGTAATCCTACATGTATTTGAAACAAATTGAGTAACCTGTCTGCAAGAAACAACAGAAAACTTAGAGATATTGCTTCAAAAACGCCCAAACACAAAACCGGATTTATACCAACTGACAACCACCAGGCTGTAAAAGCTGAGAAATATAAAATCAACATTAGAACAGGTCCAATCCATCTTAAAACTTTATGAGACATAAAACAAAAACCAATGCCCCTGCCTTTAAAAATCATCTTACTAAACTTTGCCAGATTTTGAAAATTTCCGGTAGCTATACGCACCTTTCTCCTGAACTCTATCCAAAGATTATGCGATGCCTCCTCATAAACAATAGCCTCTAACGAACTTACACTATGATAACCCTGCTCCAGCACTCTCATGCAGACATAAAAGTCATCAACCAGAAAATTTGCCGGAATATCACTGAATAAATTTTTCCTTACTGCATAACATCCTCCAAAAGGGCCCATCATACTTCCCCATACTTCGCCTTCTGCAAACTTAGTCAACACTTCAGTTTGTATATACTTTTTTTCCTGCACAGAAATTCCGCTTTGCAGCATACCAACATTTACCATATTGCTGTCAACCAAACCCACCTTTTCATTTTCGAACCGCTGTACCAAAGCACTAATGGTATTCATTTCAAACATCACATTGGCATCAGTAATAATCAACAACTCTCCACTACATTGCTTTACCAGTTGATTGATGATTCCGGGTTTGCCGGTGCGACTCTCAAATCTTATAAGCGATATTTGATGATACTTTTCCGACAACTTTTTTACTACTGAATCTGTGCCATCATCAGAATTGTCAGACCCAACAAAAATCTCCAGTTTATCAGCCGGATAATCGTTTTGCATGACACTTTCCAATTTTTCAGCAATCACCTTTTCTTCGTTATGTGCTGCTACTAAAATACTCACAACAGGCCTGATAGGAATGTTGTTATCGCTTGCTTTGGCTCTGAGTTTTAAAATAAGTAACAAACGCATGAGCAATGGGAAAATAACATACGTATGTAATAGACCCATCAATGAGACCCAAAACAGGATGACAACAATCAATTTCATTATAGTTGCAAAGGTCATCATTTCCGTGATATAATAAACAGATTTATTACTTAGGACTTGTTACCATACCATAGAAACGAATCAGTCAAATGGTTTTGATAATAATTTATTATTTTTGAAACCAAAAGCGGTGCGGTAACCTTCAACGCCATAGTTCTAGTAGCTGAATTCAACCTACAGGCCATTTTACACATTTATAAAAAATTGTTCCTTCAGAAGTAAATTCTCTTATCTTGATTTTACATTTGCTCGCTTTGATGAAGCACCATCTATAAAAAAAATTATACGCATTAAGTACAATGTCTGCTAAATGCACTTTAACTAGTTTTTGATTTAATGCGTACTATTTAAAAAATAACATTTTAAAAAATTAACATGAAAACACCTACACTCATCATTTCCCTTATAGTGAGCACACTGGCAACAGCTACCCATGCACAATCAGGATGCACCGATCCGCTAGCCAACAACTACAATGCTGCAGCAACCATTAATGATGGTAGTTGTCATTATAATTCTGTGTCCATTAGTCCGAGTACAACTTTTACACTTCCACCACAGCTAAGTGAAACCTCCGGGCTTTTATGGTGGAACAATGAACTATGGACAAACAATGATGATACAGACACCCACCTACATGCCATTGACACCAGCAACGGCAGTCTGTTGCAAGACTATGATGTAAAATGGGCTGTCAATAATGATTGGGAAGACCTAGATGCTGATACTGCCTACTTGTATATAGGCGATTTTGGCAATAATGTAGCAGGGAATAGAACTAACTTAAAAATAATAAGAGTAGAAAAAGCTTCTTTGATTGCCGGAAATCCAATCATAGACAGTATTATGTTCTCTTATCCGGATCAAACAAATTTTTCTTCTGCAGGAGCCAACAACACCAACTTTGACTGTGAAGCAATGGTACTCACTACTGACAGTATTTATCTTTTTACCAAACAGTGGGTTTCACAAAAAACAACCTTGTATGCATTATCCAAAACTCCGGGAACCTACGTTGCCGACTCAATAACCACTTATAATGTACAAGGTTTAATAACCGGAGCTGTAACATTACAACAAAAACAGTTAACCGTACTTTGTGGTTACACCAACTTAGTGCAACCATTCCTATATCTATTATACGATTATCAGGATAATGCCTTCTTTAATGGTAATAAGAGAAAAATAAATATCTCCTTACCTTTTCATCAGATTGAGGGAATAGCTAGTGAAAATGGACTCGACTATTTCTTAACCAATGAAAGCTTAGTTCAGGGGCCAATTTCGATTGCGCCAAAACTGAACAAATTCAGTTTATATTCTTATCTTGGTAATTACCTGAATTCAACTACTGGCATTCAACAACAAAAGCCATCACAATTCAATGTGTATCCTAATCCATTTACAGACGTCTTGCATATTCAGTCTGCTAACACTTCCATAAAATATTTTATAGCAGATGTAGCCGGAAGGATAGTTTCAAAAGGTTCCTTCTCTTCAATTTCAGGGTCACTATCAACTTCGGATTTATCTAAAGGTGTTTATTTTTTGACTACATCTGATCCAAACATACAGCCTGTAAAACTGATAAAGGAATAAATTGCATTTTAGCATCAAGTAATACATAAAGTCAAGTTATTATTTTATTCGGTTTGCATGTATAAAAAGCTGACTTTTGCACCCGTAAATTTTTATTGAATGCGGTTTTATTTTACTTTTCTTTTAATCATAATATTTCCATCATACATTTATAGTCAGGAAAGGCGTGGGCCTTTTGTTAAGACAGATCTTTTTACACTTGAACGCGACAGGGTAATTGATGGCGGAATTTTCACCTATAGAATTGCCGTAGATGCAGATGAGATAATTGCCTTCAACTCCTGTAATCAGCCGTATGTCTTTTTAATTAACAATCAGGGAACCATACTTGATGAAATTAAACTTCCCTATGAAGGTTGTCTGCGCAATATGGAGTTTGATGAGTTTGACAATCTGATGATGATGGATAACGAAGAAACTCGTATATTTAAATATGTCCGAAAGACAAAAAAAATGGAAATCATTCCTTATAACAAACCTGAAGACTGGTATAAAAGCCTGAATCACTTTTATCGTTTTTTTGAAATAGCTTCTATCCCTACATACTATAACAACCCCGACTATTATCAGGATTTTTATAAAACAAGGTTTCATTACTCTTACAACCTGTGGTTAAACTATCAGGATGGTTACATCTATCAGTTTGCCTATAACTTTATCAAGAAGGTTGGCAACAGAAAGACCTATCTTGCATTAAAACGCAGCGATCTTTGGTTCAGCGACAGACTAACAAATAAATGCAAGCCTCTTTTAGTTGATCTGGAAAAAGAAACCGCTGTGTATTTTGATCGTTCGCTGACATTATACTTTGAAGATTTTAAAAACCACACGCTTCAAACATGGCCATTGGCTGAAGGTCATGACGAAGCCGTTCAGTTAGATTATGCAACCAATATCAAACAAAAAAAAGTTTGGGGTGTAAGTACTTTTGGTAATAAACAACTTACAATTTCTGTTTGGGAAATTAAATAGTGTGTGTTACTCTTTTCGAAAATTAAAATAAAAAATCATCAGAGAACCTATTGCTGCCGGCACTGCCAGATTGATGAGCCACAGCGCAAATGATGCCATAAGAACAGCCTGATCATCATGAATAAAAGGCGCTGCAACCATCAACGCTACAGAACCTCTTATGGCAAACTCTGTCAGTGCAAGAGTGGGAACCAAAGCCTGAATAAAAAAGATCAGTGCTATAATGACAAACATTGTTGGCACTACAGGAATGCCGGAAACCAGAAATAATAATATATACTGAAAAGCAAAAACAGAATAACGTAACAAGGATAGAAAAAGAATCTGCATCATTTCTTTGTAAGAATAATTTTCAAGATGCACAACATATTCAGGAAATCTCTTTCGTATATAATTCAGCAAGGGCATTTTGAAAACAATTCTTATATAAGGAAAAGAAACAAAAAGCATCAAGGCGAAAACCATTGAGGCTACACGTACTGCTACGATTAAATTTTCATTCCAACTGACATAATGTTGTAATGACAAAGCCAATGCAGCAAGCCCACAGCATAATGTAACAATTAGCTGACTGATATTTCCAGCGAAAGTTGAAAGCAAAGATGCTATACGCACAGATGATGGCAAAAAAAGCATTCTGCCTGCATAGTCACCTACACGATTAGGCGTAAAAAAGCTTACCGTTGCTCCTGCAAAAACAGCACTTAGACTCCGAATAAAACTTAGTTTGGTGAGTTTACCAATTAAAACCTTCCACTTTATTGCTTCAATACTCCAATTCAACACCATCAATATAACAACAGATATGAGTATGGGATAAGCACCTTCAGTATTCAGTCGTGTATTCACAAAACTAAAAAACGACACCTCACTTTCACGGTGAACAACTTTATGAACAATAAACCAAAGAGAAAACAATGCAATTGCTGCTTTCAGCAAAAGCTTTAGCACACTTTTAATTTTTATTTTTGAACCTTCCAAACAATTGCAGATTATAGTGCAAGTTTAAAAAATATGCAGTAACAACATTCATGTCAGAAAGCGAAAAAATAATTTTAGGAATAGACCCGGGTACCAATGTGATGGGATATGGAGTACTTCTTGTCTCCGGAACAGAAATGAAATTAGAGACAGCAGGCATTATTCATCTCGAAAAATTTGACAATCATCCACTGAAGTTGAAACATATTTTTGAGAAAACCCTACGACTCATTGAAAGTTATTTGCCTGATGAAATGGCTATTGAAGCACCTTTTTTTGGTAAGAATGTTCAATCTATGCTAAAGTTAGGGAGGGCGCAGGGAGTTGCACTTGCTGCTGCACTATTCAAAAACATTCCTGTATTTGAGTACAGTCCCAAAAAAATTAAACAATCTGTCACCGGCAATGGCAGTGCCACTAAGGAACAAGTGGCAGCAATGCTTCAACAGTTGTTGCACTTTGAAGAAATGCCAAAATATCTTGATGCAACTGATGGGCTGGCTGCTGCAGTATGTCATCACTTTCAGAAAAATACCGGACAAAAACAATTTCCAGGAAGCAAAGGTTGGCAAAAATTTATTTCAGATAATCCGGATAAATTAATCGGGTAGTGCAATCAAATTTATTCTCCTTATCTGAAAAGTGGATATGCCAGTGGATTTACAGAATGCATTAAATCATATACAGTATTAAACACATCCTCTGCATTAGGCTTCGAAAAATAATCTCCATCACTTCCATATGCAGGACGATGTTCTTTTGCCGTTAGGGTTACAGGAGGTACTTCAAGAAACTCAAATGCTTTTTGATTTTCAATAACCTGCTGCATCATATATGCCGTTGCACCACCAGGCACATCTTCATCAAAGAAAACAACTTTATTTGTTTTTTGAATAGATTCGGCAATGATATGATGAATATCAAAAGGTATGAGTGACTGTACATCTATCAACTCCACACTAATGCCACATTGCTGCAATTGTTTCATTGCATCCTGTGCAACTCTAACACATGATCCGTAGGTTACCAGAGTTACATCATTGCCTTCGTCAAGAATTTCAGGTACACCTACAGGAATAGTAAAATCACCTAAGTTTTCCGGAAGTTTTTCTTTAAGCCTGTAGCCATTCAACGGTTCTATCACTAATGCAGGATCATCACATTGCAACAACAGGTTATAAAATCCAGCTGCCTGTGTCATGTTGCGGGGAACAAGTACAAGCATGCCACGTAAGGCGCCAAGAATAAATTGCATGGGTGAACCTGAATGCCAGATACCTTCCAGCCTGTGTCCACGAGTGCTGACAATGAGTGGCGCCTTCTGTCCTGCCTTGGTGCGATAACGAAGACAGGCTAAATCATCTGATAAAATTTGTATTGCATAAGCCAGATAATCGAGATATTGAATTTCTGCAAATGGTCGTAAGCCGCGCAATGCCATTCCTATTCCCTGACCGGCAATTGTTGCTTCACGGATACCTACATCAAAAACCCGGTGTTCGCCATATTTTGCCTGCATACCAGCAAAAGTTTGATTAACACCACCAATTGTTCCAACATCTTCTCCAAAGGCGATGTATTCGGGATAGCGACTAAAAAGAATATCATGATTTGCAAGAAGCACTTCACGACCATCAACCATGTTTGCCTCTAAAGCATAAACAGGTTTAACTTCGCCAATGCCCAATGCGCTTCCTTTACCTTCAGTATAAAGTTGAGAACTGTAACGATCAAAATTCAATTGATGCCATTGGCGGTACCATTGCTTCAAATTTTCCTGCTCAGCACTAAAATCACCACGTAGTGTAAACAAAACTTGCTGAACAAAAACCGCAATATCTCTTCTTTCACAATTGTTGGTACTCTTAATCTCTTCAACTGCCTTGTTGAGAAAAACACCATTGGAGCTTTTACTTATTGCAGCTTCTGCCAGTGATAGTGCTTGTAGTCTTTCAGTATTAATTTCAGCAGTAAAGCTATCCCATGCCTGCTTCTTACCATCATTAACAAACTTTTTAGCTTCTGCATCAATAGCATCTAGCTCTTGCTCTGTTGCAATAGCAGATTGCAACATAAACTCACGCATTTTTCTGAGGCAATCAAATTCTTCTTCCCACATCAAACGCTCCTTTGATTTGTAACGTTCATGCGATCCTGATGTTGAGTGACCTTGAGGCTGTGTCATCTGTTGAATATGCACCATCACAGGAACATGCTCTGTACGTGCAATTTTTGCAGCTTGTTCATAAGCATCACATAACTCTGCATAATCCCATCCTTTAGCTCTGATTATTTCATAACCGGGTTTTTCCTGAGTTCGTTCAAAACCTTGTAATGCTTCACTGATACTTTGTTTTGTTGTCTGATATTTATTAGGAACTGAAATACCATAACCATCATCCCAAATGCTGATTACCAATGGCACCTGCAATACACCTGCTGCATTGATTGTTTCAAAAAACAAACCTTCTGAAGTACTGGCATCACCAATTGTTCCGAAAGCAACCTCATTGCCATTAACAGAAAAGTTTTTAAAATAATCAGACTTGAGTTCGGGATTATTGCGATAAAATTTTGAGGCTAAAGCCAGCCCCAGCAACCGTGGCATCTGACCTGCTGTTGGTGATATGTCGGCAGAAGAATTTTTTGATTGTGTTTGATTTTTCCAACTGCCATCATCATTCAGCAATCGAGTAGCGTAGTGCCCATTCATGGCGCGACCGGCTGTTGCAGGTTCTGCTTCAATAGAAGGGTGTGCATATAGCTGAGCAAAAAACTCCTGAACTGTGAGTAAGCCCGCTGCCATCATGAAAGTCTGATCGCGATAGTAACCGGAACGGAAATCTCCATTTTGAAAAACCTTGGCCATAGCTATTTGTGCAATCTCTTTTCCATCACCAAAAATGCCAAATTTGGCTTTTCCTGTAAGCACCTCCCTTCGGCCCAGCAAGCTTGTTTCGCGGCTGATGCGACCTACTTTGTAATCACTTATTACTGTCTGCCTGAAATCTTCAAACGAAAGCTCTTTGTTTTGCATTATTGGGGTTTGGTCTGACATAATTCCGCTAATTAATAGTTACAAAGGTAACGAATGTGTCAAAACTCCGACAAAGGTGCGCATTCTATTGATTTATAGTGTTTTTGCAAATACCTATAGAACTTTTGATTTCTATTATTTTCATTAATTATTATTTCTGCCATTAATATAACCTGATTTTATTAACAAATATTTGTTTGTAAATTAGGAAACCAATTGTTAAACTTGCAGTCAACAATCAACCAAAAAAATATGAAAAGAATAATTACCTTAACTTTTCTTTTGCTTTTCAGCAAAGTGATTTTCGCTCAAACAAATTATGAATATTGTGATTATGATCGATATTCAACTGAAAAACTCACTGACGATAATAGTACTTATAGACAATATAATTCATGTTTAGATAGCATATGTGATGCCCTAAACAAACACGACTTGCAAAAAGCATTAAAGTTTATGGAACAAGCAGTTGCTCTTCAACCGGAAAGGGTTTTTATTTCAGAGGAATATGAAGGTCTAAAATATGTTATTGAAACAAAAAAGAATGAAGCCACTATAACTCAGACTACACCAGAGGTTGAAAAAGAACCTGAATCTGTAGAAAAAGAAGTATCTCAGAATGTTCCGGAACCGGTAAAAAGTAATGTAATATCAAATGAAAATACTGACAATGATATTTCTTTAATTAATAAAGAAACTCCTAAAGACAACCAAAAGAATAAGAACAAAGAAAAGGAAGTATTAATAAAAAGTTCAGAATCAGAAACAACTTTAAAATCTAACCCCTCGAATTCAGATAATGATAGTCAGAATAAAGATTCTGTTAGAACCGAAAACACCCATACAGAAAAAAGCTATGATAACCCAACAACAACTGAAGAAAAAACTGAATCCATAATAGAAGCACCTTCAGAAAATAATATATCTGAAAATGAAAAGAAAGAAACACAATCACTTAATAATAGCACTTCTACTATTAAAAATGAAAACACAATATCCGAAACAACAACTGAACAAACATCAATAGAAAAAGAAGTACAACCAACAACAAACAATTCGACTGATAATGCTAACTCTACAGAAAGTAACGTCATAAAAGAAACCTCAACCACCATCATACCCAATTCCGGTACTAAAACATTTAATGAACAAGAACTTGACAACTTTAAAAACAAAGGATTGCTTAAAATAAAACAATTAGAGAGTTATATTCAACAAATTTCTAATAATAAGACCGATGCTTTTACAGTCAATCAACTAATTGAAAGTACCTTAAACCTATTTCAAGACCCAGATACCCGTTTTGTAGAAGTTTCGACAAAGAATTCTGAGATTAAGAAACGTAAAAAAATAATTAACTATCTTAAAAGCTTAAATGCATTGCAATATGATGATGTAAGAATTGAATGGGCAGAAATAAACTATACATCAGATTTTTATCAAGCTCCTGATACTACTTATAGAGCTACAGTTGTTCTATCTCAGATTTTTGAAGGTTATAAGGATGGTCGTCCAATTTATAAAGACATCACAACAAAAAGAGCGGAAATAATTCTGAAGAAATATGAAAAGACTATTAATGGAAATTCTGAAGAAAATTGGGATGTGTTTTTAGGTGATATCAGCGTTGAGCACACAGAATAACCTATGAAGGAAAGATATAGACTATTATTTGTATGCTTTTTACTTGTGTTCAATAAAACCAATGCTCAAACTTTTAAAAATCAATCACTATTAAATGAATCATTTGCCTATAAAGTTCATACATTAGATATGTTTTTCGACAGATTTAATTACACAAAAAAAATGGCAGTTCTTAATTATATTCAAAACCAAAAACCAGATATACAATTAACAAGAGATGTACTTATACGTAGTTTATTTAACTTTGAAATTTTTAAAGAGCCTAAGGATATTTCAACATCTTTTTTATTTGTTAAAAGTTGTATTGATTCTATCCACCCACTATATTTAAGCTATTTTGATGACAACTGGTATGCAAAACTTTATTGTAAAGTTCTCTATAAAAAGAAAATCTCAACTATTGAATTAACTCTAAAGGTTGAACGTACACAACAAAATGCATTTAAATGGTCAATAATTGCTGCTGAAGGAGGTATTTTAAAATCAAGTTTTGTAAACGACAGTATTGCTGTCATTAATGATAGTTTGTTTATTAAAAACCACAGAGGAACAAAATTTTTCTCTCCAGTAAGTCATGCTTTACAATTTTCAGAACTTTTTAAGTTTTTTGAAAACCGAAACAGTGCTCTTGATTATGTAACTACCAAACCTATTCCGTTTGAGCTAAAAAAACTGCTCATCTTAATAAACAACAAACAAATTAAATTTATTAATCTCGACAAAATTAATTATCACCTACTTCAACTCCCCGGATGGGCACTTGAAATAAAATACTATAACCGCACATCAAAAAATTCGGGATGGCTAATTTCCAGATTACAAACTGCCACAAGTGAATCAAAAAAAAAATATAAACATCAAATTCTTAATATGCTGAATCTGTAATTATTTAAAACTCAAACAAAACCTTTAATGAAGCAGAAATATTTTTTACAATTTTTACTCGTTTTAGTTTTTTCGGGAACTATTCTTCCTCTGCTTACTTATTCCCAAAACACAAACACCGTTAATAAAGATATTATAACTACAAGAGATACCCTTGAGTTTAGCTATCAAATAAAAAATTTTTTAATTCCAAAATTTGAAAACCTAATTAACTTATTATCCAATGAATCTACAGAAGCAAACCTTTGTGAAAGGATTCTTGGAAATATTTCGAATGAAGCTAAATTAAAGTATCCAAACCGTCTTTTTTACAATGAAAACTCTCTAATAGAAAACGACCTTTTTATTGGGGCAGACACCACTTTTCCCACTCAAGATTTATTTGTGGGAGATTACTTAAGACTTGTTAACACTCAATTACAAAAAGCTAAAGAAGATGAAACCAGTGTTTCAATTACTATCAAGAATATTTCTTCTTTAAAGAGAAGAAGCTTTTATTACTACAAAGTTTATACAGAACTAAAGTACAACACTGCCTTAAAGAATAGTTCCTTTATTCAACCAACAGAAAGGGTATTTGAGGTAATTGTTAACAGAGATTCAACATGGCAACTCCAGATTCAAACTATTCGTTTTGCACGAGTAACCGATCATGACACTTTGAATGACTTTAAACAAATTGTTCAAGTTGAAATTGATGCTAATAAAATTATTAATGAATTACTTTCTGAAAATGAAAAACAAAAAATAGCTGAACAAAAAGTTTTAACCCGTTTTGTACAAGAAGGCGATGATGCAATGAGTGCCGGTGATTATGAAAAGGCTCGTGACAAGTACAGAGAAGCCTATATTATTAATTCAAGTGACAAACAGCTAAAAAACAAACTTGAACACTCAAGAAAAGAAATCGAAAAAAAACTTAAGGAAGAGGCTTATCAAAAATATCTGTCAAAAAAAATTAAAGCTGATAAGGAGCAAATTCAAACCTATCTTGACAATTGCAAGTTTCAAAAAGCAAAAATACTATGTGATTCACTAGTTATTGACTACAAAGTAAAAGATACGACTGTTACCAATCTGCAAAATGATTTAAGTGGGCTAAGTTCTGCTATTGCATCTTTTGAGGCAACCTATAACTTAAAATCAACAAAAGAAGTTGAGTCGCTTTTAAATAATGAGGTAAAAAAAGAATATGCTACTAAAAATAAATTATACAAATCTGATTTATATTATCAATTTGCTAAAGCAATTTATGTTATAAACCCGGATGAAACAAAACAAATCTTAAAATCACTAAATGAAAGCGTTCAGTTAAGTTCGGATAAACATTTAGATGCTTTAGAGTTAAGAGCATTCATCTTATTCAATATTGGTGACTTTATTCGTGCTTTAAGTGATGCTACCAAACTAATTGAGTACACTCCAAGAGAAGCATATTATTATATTTTTAGGGCAAAATTTTATACTCAGCAAAAGTATTTTGACAAGGCCATACAAGATTATGCAAAAGCAATTGAATTCCATACATCAGACACAACAGTGTATTATGCAAAAGCAGAATTGGAATTTAACAATGCCCTTTATTCAAATTGTGAGCTAACCTGTACTGCTGGTATACAAGCTACCAAATGTTATGGCCTATTACTCTTCTTACGAACTAAATGCAGAATAGAACAAAATAAATTTATTGAAGCGGGAAAAGACTTCCGAGAAGCTGTAAAGTGTGGAATTACCATAGATAATCACACATATATTTCACATGTAATAGATAGCTTTCTTGCAAGAGGCGACCAATTTAAAAACAAAGAATTCCTGAAAGATGCTTTAATTGAATACTCAAAGACTATTGATTTAGATAGCACACTTTTAGGTTTATTAAAACGCGGACAAACATATCTAAAAATGAAAAATTACGACCTGGCATTAAGTGACTTAAATACTCTTGACCGGAAAAATAAAAATATTCAAGAAACCTATATAACAAGAGGTCAAGTTTATTTTGAAAAAGAGCTTTATTATGAAGCCATGAAAGATTTTGAAAAAGAGTTAACCCTCAATCCTCAAAATGCAACAGCACATTACTATATAGGCTTATCAAAAATGAGACAAAATAAATTCAAAGATGCAGCAACTAGTTTTGAACGTTCTAATGCAATAGCCGAATCCGATTCTGCTTTATTTAACCGTGCTTGGGCTGAATTTGGTAGCAAAAATTATGCTCAGGCAATTATATATGGCGAAAAAGCGATTGATCTATCAAAACAGAAACGTTGGGAAAGTTATTATGTAGTTGCAAGAGCTCAGTATGAAATGTCCAATTACAAGGCTGCAGCTGATAATTTTGATAATGCATTAAAAATTAATTCTAATAATAAAGAAGTTATTTATTGGTCGGCTAACAATGCCGAGAAAGGCAAGAAATATCTTAAAGCTATTGATGAGTATTCAAAACTTTTTAACACCCCAACATATAGAGATACCTGCACTTTTAGAGTATCAATTTGCCTGATAAGAACAGAAGACAATGCTAATATTGCAAATGCAGAAAATAAACTTAAAATTTTTGAAAATGCGAGTGAAACAAGTTATAGTATTCCATCCAATTTATGGCTTGCATATATTGCGGTTTACAGAAAACAATATGCTTTATGTGAAACCTATTTAAAAAAAGGAATTGGTGATGACAATAATATAGGGCTGTATTATTTGGTTTATTCTTGCTATGATGCACAACAAAATAAAGAAAAAGAAGCACTTGAGCATCTTGAAAAGTGCCTGTCATCAAAACAGATTGAAAACACTGTGATTGAAAATGAAAAAATGTTATCCCCAATAAGCAGAAAAAAAATAAGACTGTTAATAAAAAAATATTTTCCTGATAATTAAAAATTCCCATTACATTAATTATATTCGCATCAAATAAGTAAAACCTGCCTAAACATGAAACTAAAAAATCTTCGATTAATAGTACAATTTATTGTACTAATTGTCTTATTTTACAACAATACATTTGCTCAATGCAATGTTGGTGCAGCTTCATCATCACCTTCAATATGTATTAATACAGCATTAACTCCTTCTATTACGCACAACACGACAGGTGTCACAGGGATTGGTACCTTTACAGGGTTACCTACTGGAATTACTCCTATTTTTTCATCTAATACGATTACTATAAGTGGCACACCAACTGTTTCCGGCACATTTAATTATAGCATTGTCTTAAATGGAACTAATTGCACTATTGATAGTGTTGCGACAGGTACTATTACTGTGCTACCTAATAACACTGTTACAGCAGGCACTACAACTACACTTTGTATTAACACTTCTTTATCTCCTCTTACTCATACAACCACTGGAGCCACAGGTATTGCTTCTCCCTCTGGTTTGCCTGCTGGTGTTTCTGCAAGTTTTGCCGGTAACACTATTACCATTCAAGGTACTCCTACTGCAAGTGGAACTTTTAATTATTCCATTCCCCTCACTGGTGGTTGCGGCAATGTAATTGCTACTGGTACTATTATTGTAAATCCTAATAAAACTGTAACAGCAGGCACTACTACTACACTTTGTATTAGCACTTCTTTATCTCCTCTTACTCATACAACCACTGGAGCCACAGGTATTGCTTCTCCCTCTGGTTTGCCTGCTGGTGTTTCTGCAAGTTTTGCCGGTAACACTATTACCATTCAAGGTACTCCTACTGTAAGTGGAACTTTTAATTATTCTATTCCCCTCACTGGTGGTTGCGGCAATGTAATTGCTACCGGTACTATTATTGTAAATATTAACACTGTAACTGCAGGCACTACTACTACACTTTGTATTAACACTTCTTTATCTCCTCTTACTCATACAACCACTGGAGCCACAGGCATTGCTTCTCCCTCTGGTTTGCCTGCTGGTGTTTCTGCAAGTTTTGCCGGTAACACTATTACCATTCAAGGCACTCCTACTGTAAGTGGAACTTTTAATTATTCTATTCCCCTCACTGGTGGTTGCGGCAATGTAAATGCTACCGGTACTATTATTGTAACGTCTATTAACACTGTTACAGCAGGCACTACAACCACACTTTGTATTAACACTTCTTTATCTCCTCTTACTCATACAACCACTGGAGCCACAGGTATTGCTTCTCCTTCTGGTTTGCCTGCCGGTGTTTCTGCAAGTTTTGCCGGTAACACTATTACCATTCAAGGTACTCCTACTGCAAGTGGAACTTTTAATTATTCTATTCCACTCACGGGTGGTTGCGGCAATGTAATTGCTACTGGTACTATTATTGTAAATCCTAATAACACCGTAACAGCAGGCACTACAACTACACTTTGTATTAACACTTCTTTATCTCCTCTTACTCATACAACCACTGGAGCCACAGGTATTGCTTCTCCTTCTGGTTTGCCTGCTGGTGTTTCTGCAAGTTTTGCCGGTAACACTATTACCATTCAAGGTACTCCTACTGCAAGTGGAACTTTTAATTATTCTATTCCACTCACGGGTGGTTGCGGCAATGTAATTGCTACTGGTACTATTATTGTAAATCCTAATAACACCGTAACAGCAGGCACTACAACTACACTTTGTATTAACACTTCTTTATCTCCTCTTACTCATACAACCACTGGAGCCACAGGTATTGCTTCTCCCTCTGGTTTGCCTGCTGGTGTTTCTGCAAGTTTTGCCGGTAACACTATTACCATTCAAGGTACTCCTACTGCAAGTGGAACTTTTAATTATTCTATTCCACTCACGGGTGGTTGCGGCAATGTAATTGCTACTGGTACTATTATTGTAAATCCTAATAACACCGTAACAGCAGGCACTACAACTACACTTTGTATTAACACTTCTTTATCTCCTCTTACTCATACAACCACTGGAGCCACAGGTATTGCTTCTCCTTCTGGTTTGCCTGCCGGTGTTTCTGCAAGTTTTGCCGGTAACACTATTACCATTCAAGGTACTCCGTCTGCAAGTGGAACTTTTAATTATTCCATTCCCCTCACGGGTGGTTGCAGCAATGTAAATGCTACTGGTACTATTATTGTAAATCCACAACCCAATATTACTTCAACACCCAATAATCAAACAATATGTAATAATGAGAGTTCCATCGAAATTGATTTAGTCTCATCTTTATCTGGTACTACTATAAGCTGGACCAACAACAACCCAACTATTAATCTTCCCTCAAGTGGTTCTGGCAACATTCCGTCATTTACGGCTAATAACCCAACTAACTCTCCAGTTACTGCTACTATTATTGTACACAGTACTGCCGCTGGTTGTTCTGGAACAGACATTATTGTCAATATAACCGTTTTGCCAACTCCTTTAACCCCTGTAGTTACAAATCAGACAAATTCAGGTGGAACAATACAAACATCCGTTTGTGGAGGAGTTGAAAATCTAAATTTTAATGTTACAAATATTGGTGGCAATTTAATCACCTGGGATGTTACAACTTCACCATCAGTTCCCGGATTGGTTGAATTAAAAAAAGATTCCGTAGCAAATACTGTAATATCAATGTACAATGGGTCAGTAAACTATACAGCAACGATACATGCTGTGTTAACTACATCATTAGGCTGCACCAATGATACTTCAATTACAATAGCAGTAGCTGCTCAAATTGATTCCATTGCAGAAGCTATCATTGTAAAAAAACAGCCTGGTAATTTACTGGTCTATCTTGATCACACTGCCGATGGCTATCAGTGGGGATTCGATTCTATCGCAAATCTGCAACCCAATAATATTCCAGGGCAGGTATATCAGGCATTTTCACCAAATTCATCTTTTATTCTATTAGACAATACTCTTGATGAAACAAATTATGCCTATTGGGTAAGGGCACGCTATGGAAGTTGTTTTACAAAGGTCTATTATAACGGTCCATTTGCAACCCGAATTCAAAAAAATCAAGAAACAGAAATTCCCGATCAAATAATAACTCAAATTCTTCCAAGTCCTAATAATGGGAATTTTAATATAACCCTTTCAGGAGCAATCTATGGTGATATCAAATTAAAGATCATTAATACCATGGGACAAATAGTCTATTCTCAAAATATTGAAAAAACCTCACCGCAATACATCTTCACATTTAAAGATTTAAAATTAAATCAAGGATTGTATCATGCTTATATTACCGCAACAACCGGTGAAAGAACGACTACTAAATTTTTAGTTATATATCCTTAAAGAATTAACCATTAAATACCCGGAAATATGAAATATACAATTACAATTTTATTTATGATTTTCAGCCTTTTAGGCTTAGAAAGTTTTGGTCAAAAATATACTTTATCACAAAAAAATATTATTCACGTCAGAGTAGATTCATTATTAAAAGATTATTTGACCATGAGTAATCTAATAGAACCGGGCGGCATTAAACAGAGTAATGAGATAATGAGTAAGTTTAAACTACTGTTTACAAAAGATGCAAAAATTTATGATGACATATTGCCTACATACGATTCACTTGAATTTAACACCAATCCTTACAAAGTAACTAAAAAACCACTCCAGGAATATTTCAGAGGATTGGTATATGAATTTCCAAAGGGTTTGATTGTTTTAAATAAAAAAATTAATATCTCTTATAAAGATCAGGACAATGGAATTATTAAAGTAGCTTTAGAACGTATAATAAATGCAACTAGTCATTCTAAAAAATACAAAATTTTCAATCATGACAGCCTCTTACTAACACTATCAATAGCACCGAATTTGACAGTTAAGATCAGTGATATAAGTTCATTAAATATAATAAATAATATAAAAGTGATAAACGATGCTGATCTGGATGGCATAATAGATACGCAAGATGACTGCAAAGACATAAGAGGTAAACAATATCTTAAAGGGTGTCCGGATCAGGACAATGATGGCATTCCTGATAAAGATGATGATTGCCCAGGAGAATTTGGCTCACCTACCAACAAAGGCTGCCCACCTTCAACCTTTACTTATTCGATTGTTCTATCAGGCTCATTAGCATATCACCTCAACAAGCATGTTTTAAGTGTACCAACCTCTGGTTTTAGTTATGAAAAAATGGATAAGGTTAAATCCACTTTTGGAAAAGTTAAAAACCCCGGTGTTAAACCAAGTGTTGCTCTTGACCTTAATTTAGCCTATTATTTTGGTAAGAGAAAATTCAAAAAGAACTTTGGTGTTTCAGCAAACTTGTTTATAAACAACTATCGTGATGATTATCAAGTATCTGGTATAAAATATTTTTATAAAAGCAATGATGGTGTAGATGACTATCGCAGAATAGTTACTATAAAAGAGGCTAATGAAAATATTACTTTCTCTATATTAAACTTTGCATTACAATTAAAATATAGAGGCAAGTTAAAAAACACAAGGTTTGCAACAGAAATAGGATTTGGACCCGGGTATATTACCTCTCTAAATAAATATCAGTACCAAGCAACTGTAGATTATGAAGGCATTTATCAATATAATATGGCCACAAAACAGTTTGAATACTCACAAAATTATAACGAACAAAATACAGATTGGATTTTAGTTGGTGAAACTATTAATTCAAAAGACAATTCAATTGCTGACAATGCCTTTTCAATGTATCAACAAAATTCTTCAGGTTACGACTTTGGATTAAACAAGGTGTTTAATGAAAAAGACAGTCGTAAACTTTCAAAAAGAAAAGGCTATTCGCTGAACGCTAATCTGGATTTATTGTATCATCTATCATCAAAGATTGCTGCTAAAGCAGGTGTTGCTGTCATTTATGCCAATTTAAGCAATAAGACTAATAGCTATAAAATTTCAGATAGAATATCTGATAAATACACTTCAATATATGAAAGTAATGCCAAATCAAATTATTTTACATGGGGAATAAGTTTAGGATTAGCTATAGGAATTTAAAAAAAGTAAAAAAATATGGATAAGCGAATATTTGCATTATTTATTGCGCTTTTAATTCTTTTAGGAATTATTATCGGTTTGCGTATATTATTACATGATTGTGAAATACCTGAAATAGAAATAAATAATTTACAGCCGGAAGTTGGTGAAAGTGTCATTATTAAAAGTGAGTCTGATGAAGAAATCACCTGGTTTATAAACGATAAGAATTTAGGCAAATCATCTCAACTTAACTATGTATTTACTCAAGAAGGCAAAGCCATTATTAAAGCTGTGATTAATGATAAATGCGAAAAAATCCGTGAGATTGATGTGAAACCACCCTGTACAGTTAAAAGTATTATTCCTTTAATAGCTGTTCCTGAATCAATAACAGAAAATGAACCATGTATATTTACCAATAAAACAGAATTAACAAAAAGCATACAATGGAAAGTTGAGCAAACTCAGGAGTTGTCAACTGCTAATGAATTTCGTACGACATTTATAAAGAGTGGTATTTATACTATAACCGTCTCAGTTATTGGAAAATGTTTCAAAGGTGATACAACATTCTCAATCAATGTTAACAGACCGAAAAAAGTTGTTATTAAAGAAGAACCAAAAGAAATAATTTTTTCACCAATAGCTTCTCCGGTAAAGAAGGCGAAAGTAGAAAAAATCAATTTTGATGAATCAGTTTTTATTCAGGATTTTGTCAACTATGCAAATATGTTAGCAACCAGCAGTGAAAAATGGCCTGATGTAGCGTCAAAGTTTTGTACTGTAAATAAAATTGAATTATTTGTTGAGGGCAGTTTATTTAAGACAAAAAACATCGAAGGATTTCGAAAATTTATGATTGCAGATAATTTCTTAGTAGAGTCCGCAATTATTACATCAAAAGATTCACATAACTGCGTAAGTGGAATGCAAGTAACCCTTAAACGTCAATAAGATTATGAAAAAAATTATATTTACTATTTTAATCAGTACTCTGTTCAGAACAGTATTACTAGGTCAAGCTAATACAGAAGTTTCAACATATAATAATTTTACTTTCTATTACTTAGACAATAGTGCAGGCGGTGATAATACACCAATGTCTAACGACCTTGTAAACACCTTAAAAATCAACTTACATAAACTAAAGGGTAGGACTGAAAATTATTTATTATTCTTCGCTAGTAATAGCAATAACTATAAAACTGAATATAATTTAAACAAATTGGTGGATCCGAATTCCATCCTGTTGAATACCTATTTTTCAAGACCATCAAAACCATGCGATTATGATTTTGATAAAAAAGTAATACGCGAATTACTTACAGATAATCCATTGTTTATAAAACAAAGTGTAGAACTTAATTTTTACTTATCATCAAATGCTGTTAAGAAAGCTATTAATAATATTGATGAACTACCTATACCATTTTTAATGTATAATGAAATTTTATCCTATTTGCAAGGAAATAATTTTAGAGTTAAAATAAATATTTACACTGACAATGCTGAATACTCAACCGAACTGAAAAAGCAATTTACTTTTTGTAATAAGGAACTAAATATCGAGTTTCCTATTGAAATCTATATAATTTAAAAAAACAAAATAAAACGATGATAACTAAGCTTTATTTGATTTTCTTATTTCTTGTATCTCCATTTACAATATTAGCACAATCTATTGAAGGAGGAAATATAAAAGGTAAAACAGCTATTAGAATGCCGGCTGATTTTAAGACACCTAATGGTGATATTTTAAATGCAAAAGCTGAGAGAAGTAAATCCGGTGATCCGATTTGGTTCGTTTTTTCAGATCGGGAAAATAACAAAACTTATTCAGACAAAAATTGTACTCAAGAGCTTGGAACTATCAACTTTCTTGAAGCATTTATTGTTGCACAGGAAACAGATGATGCTGTAAGATTAATAGCATATGATGGTGCAGAATTACCTTTTGAAATAAAAGGAGGAAAAGCAATCTTTAAAAGTACTGCGTATGAAAAAGGCTGGATTAAGAAAAAATATTTATTGCTTTGGCAAAATTGTCTGGTAGATAAATCTACAAAGTATTCGATAAAAGCTATTTCCGTAAAAAAAGTGCCAGATAACGGAGATTATAGTGCGCTGTTAAAAAAAGGGGTTCTGGATATTTATAACAATCCTAAGTTTAGCAAAGAAACACTCCTTGAGAAAGATGTAAGGCTGTTTCAGTACTTCTTTGTGTTTAAGGAAGATAAAGAAAACGGTGCATTCTTACTTTCTAAAACAATTAGTACTTATACAGGGTCTGCCACTGTAGATATATTAGGATGGGTATCTGTTAATCAACTTCATTTATGGAATAATGCAATGTGTTTAAGAACCAATCTGGATCTTAAGGCAATTGCTGAAAGAAAAGAAAAAAATATTGATGTAAAATTTTTTAAAACATTTGAAGATGCTAAAAAATTCAGTAATGAGGGATCTGCTGCAAATAATTTACTTTTCCTTTATTCAGACCCATCAGATGAAAACATTAAGGACAATCCTTACTTCTATGGCTTTCCAATAATTGACTCAACCAAGGATAGAAATATATATAAAACCGGATATATAACCGATACTAAAAGTAAATCCAATAAAACTGTTTTTAAGGCTCGTGATCAGGCAGGGTACAATAAACTGTATGAAACTGGTGCCCGGCAAAGGTTAAAAATCAATATTGTATTTGTCCTTGATGGTAGCTCTCGCGAACATATTAAAATTACAGCACGTGCAATTATGGACAATCCATTTATAGGAAACTCTGAAAGGTCAAGGTCTGATTTTCGTTTAGGTGCAATTGTTTTTAACGACCCCGGCTGTGGCGTTGAGCCATTTAAGAAAATTTCTTTAACAGCAAATAAAGAATCATTTGTGAGTATATTAAATAGCGAGGGTAATAAGCCCCCTTGCCCAATAAACAAAAAAACAGGTTCTCAAATTTTTGAAGCTTTAAAAACAGCCTGTTCAATGTTTAATGATGAAAACACAACAAACATAATTGTTTTTTCGGGTTCAGCATCCAGTATTGATAAATCAGGAAAAGAACAAGTATTGCAAGCACTGATTAACAAACAAGTTATGATGCACGTATATCAGATTAGTAATTCCGGTGAGAATATTTTTGATGATTATATCAGAGACTTTAAATACTTGCTTGAAAATTCGTCTAATGCAATTGACGAAAAACTCAATTACCACCTAACGAAAAAGACTATTCAAAGAGCTAGGTTGGAAGAGCTCGACAATGATTATGTTTTAGTCAATTCAGCAATTCCAGGGGCATTATACACCAAAGATAAAGGACAAGTTTTTTCTGTAGCCGAAATAAACAAAAAACTTAAAAGGCTATTTTCTGAAATTAATGATAAAGTTCAAACATTTCTCAGTTTGTATGATGAAACAACAATTGGAGCAAGGTCTGCTTCTGATTTTACAGATGAAGACAGAAAACGCTTATTACTGATGCTTAAAAACTTAGATATTCCGGATAACATTAGTGAAAAATTGGTAAATGAAAATAATTTTCAATTATTTATACAAGCTTACGCTCCCCTTAAAACACCCAAGTTAACAGAACAACTGCTTATACGTAATCTTTTTTTAAGTAATAGAGAATTTCAACGAATGACTGAAGTCTTTGATAAATTACGAGAAGGCTCTTCAGAAAGTCAAAGAACTGGACTTATCAATGCATATAAAGACATTATTACAGTGTATAAAGGAGGTAATGTAGATGCTAAAAAGCTAGATAAATTCAGTTCAAATGATTTTTTAAAATTAATCACTAGTTTACCACCTAATAACAACCCCCTTTTCAAAAAAACAATCAATGATTTAGAAGATAGCAAAAAAACCTCTGATGAAGATATTGAAAAACTTAAAAAGGTTTTTATTAATATGGGATTAGAATTAAAAAAACTTTCTAAAAATCCAATGTACAAAATGGATCAAGATGATGAAACATTTTATTGGGTTCCTGAAAACATTTTCCATATTAGACCCGATTTATTAAAAGATTAAAATGCATGAACGATAACACGCTAATAAAAATTGATAAACTGATTTGCAGCTATTCACTTGAACCAAGTGATAAAGTGTTATCCATTGACCATTTAGAAATTGAAAAAGGGGAAATTATTTTTTTACTTGGTTCTAGCGGCAGCGGAAAAAGCACCTTGCTTGAAACATTGGGACTAATGAATAATACTATCGCTTCAGGGCATATCTTGTGGAATGACACCCAATCCCAATATGACTTCGCTGAGCTTTGGCAAAAAGGGCATCAAGAAAAAATTAATGATTTAAGAAAAGAAAAGCTGAGTTTTATTTTTCAGAACACAAATCTGATGGATAACTTCACAGCTTATGAAAACATCTGCCTATCACAAATGATTAAAGGCGGTGAGAAAAAGAGTCAGATTATCGAGAATGCAAAAAAATTAATGAATCAGATAGGCCTACCTTCATCAGTAGTAAACTATAATACTGTTGCTGTTAATCTATCCGGTGGACAACGTCAGCGTGTATCTTTTGTAAGGGCATTAAATAATCAATTCAGTGTATTACTTTGCGATGAGCCTACTGGCAATCTTGATGAAGTTAACGCCAGTGAGTTGATGCTAATGATAAAACAGAATATAGGCACGAACCGAACTGCAATTATTGTTTCACATGATGTAAACCTTGCTTTACGCTTTGCCGATAGAATTGTCCTATTAACCCAAAATGCTGGCGGATATGGCGAAATTTTAAAAGAACATATTTATGATAGCAATCATTGGTTAACAATGACAGCTTCTGACCAACAAAAATTTAAAAACTCACTGATCTCAAAATTTGTCTCTGAGAAAAAATCGGGGCAAGAAGTAAAAGAAAGTATTAATCCCGACAAATATGATAGCTATCGTCAATTATTTCTTAAGAAAGAGTCAGTTGTATTATACGGTGCACGAAATATAAACTGGCTCTTCTTAGTATCCATTCTTGTTCTAACATTCATAGCAGTTGGCTTTTCAAATGGTGCCTTAGAATATTTGAATAAAAAACGCAATGATGCTTTTATCAATTGGTTGGCGGTGATGATACCTGCTTCTAAGGGAGAATCTGAAAGAGTACAAGAGTTTGTAACAAGTTTAAATGAAAAAACGGTAAAACAAAAGTATAATATTAAAAGTGTTACTTCCTACAAGGAATTCACACTTCCAATATACGCGTTTGATAAATCCAATAATGCTCCCACTGATGAAGTAAAATATATCAAAGGCCGACTTTTAATGGATGACATAGATGGGCATCCTGACCCAATAAAAACAGACATATTTGGAAGTAAAAACTTTCTTCAAGGAAACAAAGACTTTAAAAGTCAAGAAGACATAGGCATTGTAGTTACTAAACAATTATTAAATTATTTAAATTACCCTGAGAATACTTGTGTGATTTATATTGATAATAATGAGCAAGATTTGGATATTAATCCAAATAAGAAATTTAAAGCTCCTGTTCCTATACGAGCCATAATTCAAGATCTTCCAAACAAAAATAAATTTATCAGCACTGAAACCTTTTACAAAGCCTATATTGCACCAACTGATAATAGATTTGATTTTTCTGGTGATAATCGTAAAAAAATCTTGTACTTTGTTGAAGGTGATAATAAGTTGGTAGAACAGGCTAAAATTCAAATTGAAAAAATATTAACTGAAAAAGAAAGAAATGATATTTCAATATCTATCGACACTTGTGAATATTTTTATCAATCTGGTTATCTCCTATCTGTTGAACTAAATGAATTGCCAGAAAATTACACCATCACAGACTCTTTAGATTCTAAAATCAAATCTATTTCATTTTTCAAAGAAAACAAAACTCAAATCACACGAATATTAGATTATGCTCTATTTAATAGTGAAGGTAAAATTTACAAGTATGACTATTTGAGTATTAATTTTGGCAGTCTTGACCATGTTGAAGACTTTGCAAATTATTTTAGTAGTGAACTAAATAGTGGAGATGAAGGCGAGCAATCAAATGTTATTGAATTAGACACTGCTAAAGTCAAAGACAAAAAAAATTTTTTATATTTAATGAATATTACCTTGATCATTACTTTTTTATTAATTGTTTTTGCAGTTTTATCCATTAGCCTATTTATATCAAATCTACTTCGCAATCATCTGAATAAAATTAAAATGAATTTGGGAACTTATAAAGCCTTTGGACTTTCAAATAAAGAAGCAACCAAAATTTATCTTACCATAATGCTACGATTTATTTTTTCTGGAATCTTCAGTGCACTATTACTTTCCTGGATTTTAGGTATAATCATAAACTCCTTTTTTAAAGCTCGATTTAACCTTGAAGAACTTACCAATTATTTTATACTTATAGATATCTCAACTGGTCTTTTACTTTTATTTATAATTGCAATAACTGTTTTAGTATCCTATTTCAATATCAATAAAACATTATCTAAAACTCCTGGCGATTTAATCTATAATCGCTGATTAATTCTTACAATATGAACATAACAGACAATCTATCACAAGAAGTTAAACGAAGCATTCAAATTGCCCAAGCACTTGCAAAAGAAAATTCTAATTCAAACTTTTCTGCCGCTCATTTATTATTAGCGTCTCTGCATAAAGAATTACCATTACGGCAATATCTTGAAAATGCCGGTAAAGATTTTTACTTTATGGAAGATTGGGCTGAAGTTAGAATTGAATCATATCCCAAAGCAAGCAAAGTTGAAACCCCAACAGGAGACGAAAAAATCTTGCAATTATTTGAAGAGGCAGAAAATATACGGATCAAACTAGCTAAAGATGAAATTGATTTGATTTCGATTTTAGGATCAATTTGCACTCCCGGTATTGCATTCTCATACGATCAACTTAAAACATTTCCTATCACTATTTCAGAAATTATGTCTGAAAATTTAGCAAATAATGAGTTGACAAATGCTTTAAACACTAAGAAAATTGATAACAAACAAAAAAATGTTAATTCAGGTGCATTAGCAAAATTTTGTATAGACAAAACTGCATTAGCTCGTGATGGAAAATTAGAGCAAATAATTGGTAGAGATAAGGAAGTGCGAATGATATCTGAAATATTAGGTCGCAGGTCCAAACCAAACGTAATTATCACTGGTGATCCGGGGGTAGGTAAAACAGCAATGGTTAATGGATTTGTGCTCTTAATAACTGAAGGTAAAGTTCCGGAGAATATTAAAAATGCACATGTTTTTGAACTGGAAACCGGAGCTTTTATCGCAGGTGCTTCTTACAAAGGAGAGGCAGAAGATCGAATGAAGAGCATAATAAATGATATTAAGCAATATGAAAAAGCAATATTATTTATAGATAACATTCATACGCTCTTAGATAAAAACGGAGCAACCCCGGGATTATCAAATATTCTAAAACCCGAACTATCAAAAGGTGATCTTACTGTTATTGGTATTACAACAAATGAAAATTATCGGAAACATATTGAATCCGATGAGACATTTAATCGTTTGTTTGAATTATTAAAAATTGAAGAGCCTGATGAAAATACTGCTGCGAGAATGTTAAATATTACCGTACCCTATTTTGAACAACACCACAAAGTAAAGCTTGCAGATGGTGTAGTGCTTGAATCTGTCCGTCTTGCAAAACGCTATATGAAGGAACGCTCTTTGCCTGATTCTGCAATTGATTTAATTGACAGAACCATGTCTGCAATAAAGATGATGAGTGAAACTAGTGCAGAAGGAATCAGTTCTATAGAACAAGAGCTTAGTAAGCTACAAGAACAAAAAATTAAACTATCTGAAGAAGATCAATTAAAAGAGCTTCAATGGATTGCCCAACTACTGAAAAGTAAATTAAGCTCGGTACTATTAAGTCAGTTGGAAAACAACACCGATGAACTTAAATTAAGCACCTCCGAAGAATTACAAACTCACTTAAACAGCATATTAAGCAAACTCAAAGAGCTTTCAAACATCAAACGCGATACAATTGAAAAAACCGATTTAGCTGCAATTGTTGCTCATAAAACCGGTATTCCTTTAGGAAAATTGCAAGCTCAGGAAAAAGAGAAGTTGATGAATATGGATGAGTTACTGAAGAAACGAGTTGTGGGGCAAGATCATGCTGTAAAAGCAGTTTGTGAAGCAATATTGGAATCACGTTCTGGTTTAAGTAAGCCTGGACAACCTATTGGATCGTTTTTTCTATTAGGTCCAACAGGAACCGGAAAAACTGAACTTGCAAAATCATTGGCAGAGTTTTTATTTAACGATGAAAACTCTATTATTCGATTTGATATGAGTGAGTTTAAAGAAGAGCATTCTGCTGCATTGCTTTATGGTGCACCTCCTGGATATGTGGGTTATGAAGAAGGTGGAATGCTAGTAAATAAAATCAGACAGCAGCCTTATGCTGTAGTTCTCTTTGACGAAATTGAGAAAGCCCACCCTTCTGTGTTTGATTTGTTTTTACAAATTATGGATGAAGGAAAACTTCACGACAGACTTGGAAAAGAAGGTGACTTCTCCAATGCAGTAATTCTATTTACTTCAAATGTTGGATCTGATTTTATAGTTGAAAGTTTTGGCAAAAAGGTAATACCAAGCACCACAGAGTTGATGGAAATTATGACACGATATTTCAGACCGGAGTTTCTTGCCAGATTGACAGAAATTGTTCCTTTTTCACCAATAACAGAAGAAATTGTCTTAAACATTTTCCAGATTCAACTTAATAATTTTATAAAAATACTCAACCTTCAAGGAATAGATTTGGCGGTTGAGGCTAAAGCAAAAGAATATTTGGCAAAATCAGGATTTACTCCAAAATATGGTGCCAGACCAATTTCGGGTGTAATTCGAAATCAAATAAGACGACCACTGAGTAAAAAAATAATCTCCGGTGAAATTAAAAAAGGAGACAAAGTAAATCTCTCTATCGATTCTAATAACGAATTGATTTGGAGTAATCAATCTTTTTAATCTTCAAAAAACTTTTCATTAGAAAGCTCCTTCTCTATTGCTTGAATTTTTTGTTGTAGATTATAAAGTTCTTTATTATAAAGTAGTTTTAATGCAATTAATTCTAATACATTCTTTCTAAGCACAACATCTTGTTGCAACTTGTTTTCAAACGCTATTCTATCATACTCAAGGAGTCTGTTGTTTAGATAATTTTCTATAGTCTTATCCAAAAGGTTAAAATCATCACTCATTTTATCTGAATTAATTCTTTAAATAATGGATCTTCTTGAATCCTTTTCTTAAGATTCTCTATACATCTGTTTTTTGCAACCCTATAATAGTCATAAGAAGAAAACTGTAACTTGTTTGCGATTACTTCACCAGAAACACCTTCAAAATACAAAGATATTATTTGCTGACACCGATCGCCCATGGAAGAAATATATTTAACTAACATACGTTGCTTTTGCTTAAACTCATCATCATCAGCCAATGCTACTGTATCCTTTATTATTTCATCTTCATCTAACGAAGAATGGTTAAACTTGCGCTTTAACATTTTAAGCCATTTATTTCGAGCAACACTATACAAATAGGTGCAATTAGAAACATTCAATTTAAATGTGTCTAATTCCGACTGCTGGAATAAAACTATTAAAGCTTCTTGAAATACATCCTTTGCATCATCGAGTGATCCAGAGTTTTTCAAAACCATACTTCTGACTATAGGAAAACAAGACGTGTAAATCGCTTTATAATTGATATCATTTTTATCAAAAACTTTATCATTATGTCTGTTGAGAGGGTCTCTAAACATATTGGCTAATTTAGGGGTAAATATACAAATTCTATTACTTTTTTATTCTACCATAAAATCTAAATATCATGGTAGAAAATTAGCAAAAAAATTTGCTTTTTAAAAAAATAGTGTTTTACTTTGTGTGACTAATATTAAAATTAACAAATATGTTTAACTATGGAATAGGGGGACAAGAAGTTCCTAAAGACGCTAGTGAAGGTATTGCTGACATTCCTATGAATCGCACCTTAATGCTTGAAAAACTTACTGCTGATGATCCTATAAAACCAAAAATTGTTGAGGGTTTAAAAACCGTTGATGAGGTTTTTGCTAACTTCAAACCACAAGTAGAAGTAGAGTTCCAAAAGGAAGATGGTGCATTTCAGTCAGAAAAACTCAACTTTGCCAATTTAGGCGATTTTGGAGCAAAGGGTATTACCAATCAGAGCGGTTTTTTAAAAGATATGGAACAGAAAAAAAATGAATTCGCTAAAATCATTAAACAGTTAAAATCCAACAAAGCATTAAAAACAGTTCTTGAAAATCCTGAGACCAAAGCATCTTTTATGCAGGCATTGCAGGCCATGAGCCAGGAAATTGAGGATGCTAAATAATTTTTTTATTCTTAAGTCACACAAACTAACTATACTTAACATACAACTATATGGCAGAACAAGATCAGGCTGCTTCGCAAGCCGAAGGTTTTAAAGAACGCGAGCAGGTACGTTTCGATAACGCATCACAAACATTAGAGCAAAGCTCAAATGCACTAGCAAAATTTGGCGGATTTGATTTATTAGAAGCAGTGGTTGATGGTGCTCAAAACCTTAACCCAGAAAAGAAAGCACGTAAAAAAATATTCTTAACCGAATCTGGCAAAAAAGTTGAACGTGAATCTCTTAAAAAGACCATGAATTTATGGATTGAGCTTTTATCAGAAGCTACATCAGTGGCTGATATGATTGAAAAAGCTGAAACCAAAACCAAAAGTGCCGATCAAACCCTTAAATCCAATCTTAAAAAAGCATTGGACGCAACTGGTGATTTAGAAAGATCTTATCGTTCCGTTGCATTGTTTTTTAAGAATACAGAATCTGACAAACTAAAGAACGTTTCTTTTATGAATGCCTCTTTAGAGCAGATTAAAGATTTGGACAACCCTATTTTCTTTGACACTGTGTCAGAAGAAATGAAACAGAATTATGACCGACTTGATTTACGTGATAACTATTCACTAATGGTAATTCCGGGGTATTTAGGATCCAATGCCGTTGTTGAGAAATGGGCAAAGATGGCTTATGCCAACAAAGTAATGTTGGTTACCGATTTTGAACATTTGGATACTCCTGACGATGTAATGGAACTTTTTGAATCAGCAAACCTTTCCGGTGGAGATATATACCGCTCTAACGTAATGATGGCTTGTAACTGGCTTGTGGGAAGAGCCAAGGTGGGAGAAGTAGGCGAAGATGATGATTTGTATGTTCCACCCAGTGGTGCATTAGCCGGAACAGTTTATAAAACATTGATGAGTCAGGTAGCTGCCGGTAAAAAACACGGAGGCCTTAGTGAAGTGGACGGTGTGAAATTTGAATTGAAAAAAAGTGAAATTGCAAGTCTTGAAAAATTAGGACTTGTTCCCATGGTTAATGAATATGGAAAAGTAATGGCATTTTCTGCCAAAACACTTTTTAATGGCGACAACCTTGGCTTGCAAACATATTCAGTAGTTAGAGTATTTGATTATGTAACAAAGGTACTTATTGACTTTCTGAATCGCAGAGCATTTGAAAATTGGAATTCACAGACCGAAAAAGATTTGCGCAGCCAGATCACTAAATGGTTAGACAGTGTTACAGGACCCGGAAAACTGATTGAAAGTTTCAGAATAGGACAATTAAGACAAGACCCCAACCAAAAGGACAGAGTTTTAATTGATATTCACATGACACCTTATTTTCCAGCCAAAGCATTTATGATAAAACTGGACGGACAAAAAGGAGATGATGGTATGCAGTGGTTAGCAGAATATGCAAAAAACTGAAAGCAAAGATATATTCTTTTAATGATTCATTAATTATGTGTCATTCATTCTTACATTATTTAATAACTTATTTTAATGGCATTTGAAGCGACCCTAACGATTGAAGATAAAACTTTTCGGGTTTTTTCTTTTAAATATTATGCTAATCGTGATGTTGATAAATTTGGACGCCCTACGTCCGAACTATATGGCAACGTAATGGAGTTTATGGTTGAACATTCTCCTAATTGCATTTTATTGCACCAATGGGCAAGCACAAACTATGCAGTAAAAAGCGGTAAAATAACCTTTATGCAACGAAATAGTTTTCAAAAGCTTACAGAATTAAGGTTTGAAGAAGCACATGTGGTTAAAATCCATGTTAGCTTTCAAAGTGAGGGTGAAATTCCTATGACTGAAAACTTTATCATTTGTGCTAAAAAATATGAATATGAATCACAAGGTGTGATGACAAGTTATGACATGAGTTGGCCCGAAGGTGCATAAAGATTTAAAAAAAATACTAAACGGATGATAACAAACATCCCCAAAATGGAATTAAACTATATAATTAACAAATATTAATTCTAACTATTTAAAAAACCAAAAATTATGTCATTCAAAGCAGAATTCGAAGTAAACGGAAAAAAGTACAGAGTACTACATTGTTCTTACACCATGTCTCAGGATACTGACGCAACCGGTCGTCCATCTTCTGGCGTGCGTGCAGGCACATTACAACTTGAAGTAGAATCAACAGGCGATACTGCCCTGGCTGAGTGGGCATTTGATGCCTTTAAAGAGCAGGACGGAAAAGTTACTTTCTTCCAACGCAACAGCGACCAAAAAATGAAAGAACTCTCTTTCAAAAACGGGTACATTGTAAACTACTCAGAGGCGTTTACCAACCAAGGCGAAAACCCAATGAACGAACACTTTGTCATTACATCTAAAGAAATTAAAATGGGTAATGCCGAACATAAAAACGATTGGCCGGTATAAAGTGCCGTACCATATACATCAGTAGCACGGGTTGCTGCTGATGTATATTTTTTCTTATTACCCTATTTCTTAACCAAGTCTAATATTTTTATAGCAAAACTATGCCTGTTTCCATTCCAACTGTTACTGTAAGTATGCAAAATCATAGCGGTACTGTGGTTTATCGCAACTTGGTCATAAACCAGGCAGTAAATGATCACCACCATTTTAGTTTTATATGGAACGTTGGCACGCTTAATCATGACGCAAGTTCTCAACTTGATATTATTAAAAACAATATTGGTTCTATTGTAACTATCGAAATTGATGACAATACTTTTCAGGGTGTTATAACACAAATTTCGGTACACGAGCAAACAGATCGCACACAATCATTTACTGTTAAGGGGCAAAGCCTCACCATACTTTTAGACGACATTCCTCATTCAGCTTCATATTATAAAAAGAACTTAGAAAAAATCATTAACTCAACATTAGAAGGAATACCCAGCAATGTACTTAAGAAAGATATAGCCCCTCAGTCAAAAGATGAACATCATTATATAACACAATATAATGAAACCGACTGGCAGTTTTTACAAAGATTAGCCTCACGGTATGGAGAATGGTTTTATTTTGAAGGGTCTAAACTAATATTCGGATCTTCGGGTGATTCAGGCGCTACCCTACAAAGCGGAAGTAACCTTACTAGTTATACTATAAAAGCAAATATTGTTCCCAATAAATTTTCATACCGTAGTTATGATTATCATAAAGGCGAACCGGTCAACAAGGAATTGGGGAGTTTTTCGTCTGATGTGCAAAATGATTTTTCATCTGCCACAGCTGATAAGTCAAAAGAAATTTATTCGCGTGCAACCGACAGACCCATGCACAATTTTAATGTTATAAATAAGGGTATGGCGGAAAGTATTGCTGAACTGGAAATGAAAAGACTTGCTGCACAGTTATTGTTTGCTACAGGAGAAAGCAAACACGGAGGTTTGAAGCCGGGATGTAAGTTTACTGTTAAATCAAACGGCAGTTATGAATATATTGCAACTCATGTCATACACTTGTCCAACGTAGTGGGGCACTATGAAAACACTTTTCAGGCTGTGCCTGCAAGTGTAAAAGTACCGCCTTACACCAATCCTCATGTGTTTAGAAAAGCTGATGTGCAAACAGCCATTGTTAAAGAAAACCATGACCCTGACGGTATCAACCGATTAAAAGTACAGTTCTTTTGGCAAAAACAAAATGATATGACTCCATGGATACGGCTTGCCACTCCACACGCAGGAGGAGGAAAAGGGATGCATTTCATTCCTGAAAAGGGAGAAGAAGTCATCGTGTGTTTTGAAGGAGGAGATGTAGAGAAGCCTTTTGTCGTTAATTCTATATACAGCGGTCAGGCGAAATCAGGTGGAGGCGATGCTGATAATTATAAAAAAAGTATTAGATCAAAAAGTGGTGCATTAATTGAATTTGATGATGAACTTGGACAAATTACATTAATAGATAAAAGCCAAAATTTTATTCAAATTGATGGAAGTGGTGATATTACAATTCTTTCAGAAAAGAAAATCACAATAGAGTCTCAAAAAAATGATATTGAATTGAAGGCGGGTAAAGATATTATCCTTAAAGCGAAGAACAATATCACGCTTGAAACCGAAACGGCTAATATTACCGCCAAAGCACAAAAAGATGCTGAGCTGATAAGTAAAACAGCGAAATTAAAATTAGAGGGTGCAACCGGGCTTACAGCCACAGCAAAATCTGGTGGAGCTTCTCTGACTGCATCTGTTGGCGAGGCCAAAATAGATGGTATGACTGCGAAGGTGAATGCAACAGCTACAGTAGATGTTATTGGGGCAATTGTAAAATTAAATGGTTAATAGCAATAATTAATTTAATCAGTTATGAAAAATAAATCTCCTATAATTTTAGAAAAAACAAACTCATTGGATATTTTGAAGTTAAACAACTTGAGCCATGTCAGGGTTGATCATCTGAAGGAAGAAGTACAATTAGTTGATAGCAATAATACTGTTCATCTTGTTATTACATTTACTGAAAATGGTCTAGAGCTTACTATCAATGCGAAAAACTTAAAAATAAATGTAAGCGAACAATTAAGCTTATCAGGTGAAGAAATTAATATCCACGCATCAAAAAAATTGTCTCTTATTTCAGATGGTAATCTGATTTCAGAGATTGATGGTAGTATGGTTACACATGTTCGCGGGGATAATGAAAATATAGCAAGAATTCAAAAAGTGACATCTACTTTGGGAAACATTGAGATGAAAGCTAATGATAATTTTAAGGTTGAAGGTGAAAGAGTATTGTTAAACTGTGATTAGTATGGAAGTCTTGAATCACACACCATACTCTCATTTACTCTTTAGGACGGCTCTTGAGAAATCAGATAAGAATGCAGCGTCCATTGCTGTTCGTGTTTTTTATAAATTAAATGGTCAAAACCTAAAGTGTACTACAGAAGGTGACTGGCCTTTATCTCCTAAGCCGTGGATGAGCCAATATGGTGAAATTTTAAGTGATTCAGTTTATAAAAGAGGCGGGGTTGATTTGCTTCTTTTTGGGTCTGCAATTGCACCATTTGGTGTACCTACAAAAGAAATGATGGTCAATTTTAAGATTAAGAATAAAATTGACCATTCCGTGTGTGTAATCGGAAACCGTTTTTGGGAAAACAGTTTTTTGGGATTACAAATCAGCGAGGCCGAGCCATTCTTAGAAATGCCGTTAACCTTAAGTAATGCCTATGGTGGTACGGACGTTTGGGATGAGTTAATTGTGCCATATTCCAATAATCCGATTGGTAAGGGGTTTATATGGGAAAAGAAGAATGCCTATGGTAAAGCTTTGCCTAATATTGAACATTCATTTAACAGAATAAGGAAATGGAACGATAGGCCATCGCCTGTAGGTATGGTTCCTATCACTATGTGCGAAGAAAGAATCAGGAGTTCTGTTGAGTTTGATAATAAGGGCAAAATGGTGAAGCTGGATCCTAAATATTTTAACTCTGCTTTTAATGAAATGATTGCAACGAGCGTTGAAGAAGGAGAGATAATATCCATAACCGGTGTTAATTACAACTCCTTGTTCCAGTTCGCAGTTCCGGAGACAAAGATTAAAGTATTGATTCAAATGGGTGATAACAGCTATGAGCGTATTCCGGTTATTGATCAGATAGGAGTAGAACCTAAGCACAATTTTGTTTTTATTACTTATCGTTATTCATTTAATTATACAATTCGCCCATTGGAAAAGAGATGTATTACAATTTTTGAAAACTAATAAGATATGGTTGGATTCAATGTAATGAAATGGACTGACCCTTTGGTCTCTGTGGATATTCATAATGCAATAATCCCCCCAAGTCCCGCTCCTGTGCCACTTCCTTATATGCATTGCTCTTTTTTAGGTCATGGAGTAATTGCCAGTAAATCTAAATTTTCCGGTTCCCCTGAAACACTTGCCAAGCATCCAATATTAACATTGAGCATACAACCTATGTTGCAAGGGACTGATACAGGTTACTTTGATGTTCATCTTGGTAATCTTGCTAATGTCTTATATCCTTTAATACTTGCATTCAGTTCGTCTAAATCATTATTTGCAGCCAGTACGGTTCAAATGAACGGCTCTCCTACCTCAGCAGCAATACTCGTAATGGTAAATATGAATTTAAACTGCAATTGGCCAGTTTCTTATCCAAATGGCTGTATTTTTTCATTCAGTACAGTGCAGGCAGGCATGTCAATGGGCGATATTTTGGCAGGTGTATGGGCTGGTATAGCGCAATTGATTGTGGAATTTGCGCTCCTTAAATTCATACCCTTTGCCTCAGGATTGCCTATTAGCAGAAGCTTTAATCAATCTATAAGCCAACTCTCTTCGAGATTATTTATGCGTTCGGTAACCTCTAATATTCACGTAGCTACGCCACTTACTAATGCGCTTGGCAGATATTTTGGTACAAGCAGCAGTCCCGCAGTAACAAGCATCATAGGCTCAGAAGTTGGAAGCGATCTTGTTAGTGGCTTGACGGGGATTGCTATGGGTGAAACTCCGGTTGAAGATTGGGCTGCTGCTGCCCCACGCGTTGTCTCGGATGTACCAGAAGCTGTCTCATTTTATTTTTCGGAGCCTGCTGAAAATTCCCTTTAATCGCGCTCACCATGCAGGATACACTAAGTAATAATTCTATAGAGTTCAATCAGGTTCAGCTTTCCTTTACTAAAGGGAGCGGGATATTTGAAAAACATTTTTTAAATGTTTTAGCGAAACGAACTTATTACTTCGATAGCAACGGAAAGTGTACAAAATCAGCATCTGATGATTTCTTTGATTTGGACACAAAATATTACCATCCAAAGGGAGAATTGATGATGGCGGATCATGAACTATATCCTTACAAGCCTTATACTGATGTCATTGTTAAAGGAAATGTGCAGGGTATAAATGGATTGGGTCAGATGAATGCAAGCGTTGAGGTGGGTGAGCATAAAAAATTTGAGATTTCTGTATTTGGTAAACGCCTTGCATACAAGGACACAACGGGTAAAATTTTATTTACAAAGCCCGAAGCTATTGATATAATTCCATTGCGATATGACATGGCGTATGGTGGGTTTGATTCTGTTGCAGAAAAAAAATTAAGCCCGGTTCCAAAAGAATATGTGAAAGCTTTTCCGGATGTAGATTGGGATTATTCCAGCATTTATCGTTATCCCCGCAACCCTTGTGGCAAAGGTTATATTGTTGAGAATAATAATGAGGCTTTTGAAAATTTTGAGCTTCCCAATTTAGAAGACCCATTCATTCGCCTTACACCAGATAATTTAATTGTAAGATTGCCTGAAAACTGGATAAACCAACCTGTCCCAATAGCCACCGATTGGGTAAATATGGCTTGGTTTCCACGCATAGCTTACTGGGGAATTTTACCTTTATTTGTAAGATCAGCAGTTAAGAATGAGTTGACTGAAATACAGAGAAAATGGGCAGATACCGATGTATTGAGTGAAAAACCTATGGAGGAAAAACTTAATATGCGGTTAGCGAACGGGGCTCCACCGGGTTTACAGTATCCATACTTGGCAGGTAACGAATCTATCCGGTTGGTGAATATACATCCTCAAAAAAGAATTTTTCTATTAGAATTACCAAATGACATACCCCGGATTTGGGTTGACGGTCGCAATGGCAAATTAAAGGAAGCCAATCCGGTAATACACACCGTAATTATTGAAACTGAAGAAAATAAATTGACGATTGTCTGGCGTGGCGGTGCTCCAGCATTAAGGCCTTATCACGATGAAGAGTTAAAAAAAATGCCTTTTAAGGTAGAATGGAAAAGATAGTTAAAGCAGAAGAATAATTTTGAAAATTATTTAAATGAAAATTTTTAAAGGTAAAATCAGCGATCCGCTTGATACTTTAATATAGCGAACACCCTCTGGAGCAAGTCCGATAGCAATCGGACTTGCTCCAGACTATCAATAAAACAGCATAAAGTAAAAGCAATCTAAACAAAAGGTATAACATAAAAAAGAAACATTAAACAAAATAAACTATGAGTTACCCAACCTTACGCATCGGATCAAAAGGCAAATCGGTTACTGATTTGCAAAACCTACTTAATAAAAAGTTGACAGGAGGCACAAGGTTAGCCACTGATGGTGATTTTGGTCAAAAGACAAAAAAAGCTGTTGTCCAGTTTCAACTTAACAACTGGCTTGTCGGTGATGGCATAGTAGGTCCCTGTACATGGAATTGCATTACAGGCAATGAAAAATATGCAGTGTTTCACCCTATCGGCTTAGTGCCGCAGCCCACTTCATCAACTTGCTGGGCGGCAGCAACAGCCATGCTGCTGGGGCAGCCTTCTCCTGTAGTATTACCGGAGCATTTGAAAGAATCGTTAGTTTCCGAAGGTGGTTTATTAAATGACAGTAAATTGGATAATCCTCAAAACATGATGGTTTACTGCAATCATTTCAGATTAAAATGGCATCCTCCTCAGTCCTATTTGCCTGACGGCTTATATGATTTGCTCAAACGAAAACCTGCAATGGCTAATATTCTGTGGGACACTGATTCATACACACGAGGAGTTGGAAGTAGCGGGCACATGGTAGTTATTACCGGGATAAGAGGGAATGGCGAGGCTAATGGAACTACTGTACGTGTAAATGATCCTTGGCCTGTTGGCAGCGGCTCGGTTCGTTCATTCAATTATGCCCAAATGATAAAAAATACACCGGCATATACTTACCATTTGTATCAAAGGATTTAAAATATATTTTTGATTTTAACAAATATAAATCTTTTCAGGCATGTCCATTTCTACCGATGTCCCTTCATTTGCTAAAAATATTGTTAATTCTGCCAAGGGAGTCAGTTTTGATATTGAATCGGGCAAAAAATTAATTAATGTTACCGTAAGCAATGATAAGGTTAGCTTAAAACCCACAGTTGTAAAAAAAGGTGTTACCTATTACAGCGGAAAAGGCGTTACGCATTGCGACTTATATATGTATGCAATGGATTCAAAACAAAGGAAAATGAAACTGAATCATACATCCAAACTAAACAGGTTAATGGTTTATAAATTGGACAAGGCGGATAAAAAAAACAAACTGGAATCTTTTCCTTCAGTTTTGTATGCCTTAAAAATTTATACCTCCTATAAAATAAGTAAAGGCTCTACCATTGATATGCTTGATCAAAATTACGGCAGAGGAACAACAATTGATGATGTTTCAGCAGGTAATAAGTCATTACGGTTTCATGAATCACAGCATAGTGGTTTTTCCCTTCGTTTTTTAAATAGTAACGCAGTACCGGAATTGAACCTTACAAAAGGCATGTTAAAGGCAGATGTTGAAAAAGCCGTGTTTGGTTTTTTTTCTGAGTTTAATGCTTACCAAACAAAGTTTAACTTCCACATGCAATACGATGTAGATTGCGTGGGAACAATACCTGATTTTTGCTCAAAACTTGAAACCAGAAATCCTGATTAAAGTAGTTATGTATCACTAAAATTATATTTCTTATGTCATTCTATTTAAATATTACCGAAGAACTTGAAGGCAATGCTTCTTTTAAAAACGATGAAGGAAATCATGAATGTGCTGTATTTGTACAACAGGCGACAGGCGCCACAAACACTGCGAGTTGGAAAAAAGGAATCAAAGTAATGGATGCTCCTGTCGGATCTATTCCTAAAGGAACGGCTATTGCAACTTTTGACTCAACCGGCAAATATCCATTGGAATCCGGTAAGCGGCACGCTGCTGTTTACTTATCTCATGGGAAGGACGGTATTCGGGTTTACGATCAGTGGAATGGTCAGGGAATGGTTAAAGCAAGAACCATTTATTCTGATTTAAAAATGATGAGAAAATACGTAAATCGTGCAGAGAATTATTATGTAATTGAAACAATATAATTTTTTATGTTTGTGAGATAAAATGCAAAAATATTACACCCAGCCTCTTAATCCGTCCCTGCTTATGCAGGGTAAGGAACACCCTTCGTGTACGCTAAAAGATTCTGTTGCCCAAAGGCTGCATCTCATTTTAATTACCAACCTGAATGAATGCCGTTATGACCCCGAATTCGGAAACTTACTGTGGGAGCTAGACTTTGAAAACATACCCAATATTACCGCATGGAAAGACACCATGTCAAAAGCTATAAAAGAAGCCGTTGGCAACTATGAGCCACGTTTGAATAATGTTAAGGCGGTATTGGATGTTACCGAAGAGGAACTGATAAATAAAGAAAAGCAAACGCTTAAACGCATAAAAAAAGAGTGGACATACACATACAGGCTAACCTTAAAAAAACCAACGAACAATTTTATTTTCAGGAAACGCTGTATGTAAGCCCTCTCTGGATTGATTAAACTAAAAAAATATGCAGGACGAATACTTGAACGAGCTAAGCAAAGAGAGTATACGCAGCCGCATGATCAAAAATGCTGCTCGTATATGGGGTGTTGAAGGCGAAGACATAGAGTCCACCTTTGACCCACTTGTTGCCATGCTCATTGAGGCTTGCGCTTTTGAGTTGTACAAAGTCAATAACGAAATTCTTGATTCTCAAACCCGTATTTTGGAAAGGCTTGCTCGCCTTTTGTCGCCCGATGCTTACACCGTGGCAAAACCTTCTTACGCCATTGCTCATGCACGCTCATCAGAACCGGAAACAGTTCTTGTTAAAGAAACACAGTTTTATGCTCAGCAAAAAATACTGAACGAAGAACAAAAAGAAGTGGTTAAGGATATTTATTTTTCACCTGCCATGCGAGTAAAAATTTTTGATGGCGACATTAAGTACATGGTTGCTGGAAAAACAATATATGAATACAAAAATTCGTATTCTAAAGTTCCGTTGGGCGAAGAGCGATCAGGAGCATATCTTCCTCATCAACATGTTTACATAGCACTTGAACTGAATCCTAAAATAAAATCCATTGATCGCTTACCGGTATATTTTGACTGGAAAAACGACCCTGAAAAAGAATATTACCTGAGCCTTATACCGTTAATAAAATGGTATGCAGGAGATACTGCAATGACAGCCGCAGCCGGAATAAATTCTTCAAAAGAATTGTCGGATAAGTTTACGCTTTCCGACCATTACAATGTGTCGTACCGTATTGAAAATGTTGTAAACGGAATTTTTGAAAAAAATTTTATTACGCTGAGTTTGAATAAACCATTAGCAGAAATGAAATTGGAAATACCGGAAGAAATTAAAGGTGTGTTTTCTGAAAGCATACTGGCTAAATTCAGTTCCAAATACATATGGTTAAAACTGGTTTTTCCGGGAGCCATGAAACCGGCCGCATTAAACGATTTGTATTTATCCATGAACACCTTTCCGGTAATAAACCGTAAGGTGAATAAAATAACCTATCAGCTTCGAAATAATCTCAACATAACGCCCCTCAAGACAGATGATTTGTTTTTTGACATGATTAATGTACAAAATTCAGATGGGTATTACTTTAAATCCAATCCGTTAGAAAGCGGCTTTAATAACCAAGCAGGTTATTATACACTACGTTCGGGAGGCATAGAACGTTTTGACAGAAGACAAGCAACAGAGTTTTTAAACTCTACCATTAATTTGTTGCGGGATGAAAATGCTGCATTCAGTTCTATGGGAAAAGATTTTATAAATTTGCATATTAATCAGATAAATCAGGCTATTGCCATGATTGAAAACCGCCTTTCAACCAAAGGCGAGCATACACGCCCCTCACATTTTGTCATCCTAAACCAGCAAAAACCGAACGAAAATGTATTTATCAAATTTTGGTCAACCAATGGTACTTCAGGAAATTCGGTAAAAGCAGGATCACGGCTTACATTAGAATCAGGTAGTTCGGTGCTTCCAGATACAGCCCTATTGATGACCACTTCCACAGGAGGAAAAATGCCGATGGAAGAAGGTGAAAAAATCACTGCTTTCAAACGCTCCATATTATCGCATGACCGAATTGTTACCCGTCAGGACATAGAAATGTTTTGCTACCATGAAATAGGAAACATGATAAGCAAAAT
The DNA here is from genome assembly GCA_037045145.1 of Bacteroidia bacterium. NCBI lineage: Bacteria > Pseudomonadati > Bacteroidota > Bacteroidia > Bacteroidia bacterium. The sequence goes on along the minus strand of JBAOIA010000011.1, from coordinate 802,233 downwards.
TGAAATCAAAAAAGGTTGGAAAGCAACATTGCATCACAAACAATCGTTTTTAAGGATACTGGAAGTTTTTATTACTCCCAAAAACAAACAGCACATTTCAGAGCAGGAATGGAAAGATCTTGCCACGGAATTGCAACACAAAATAGAGTCGGCTTCAAATGGGCTAATGCCTGTACAGGTAAAATTTTTACTGTCGTAAACTATGCAGAACGAATACGAGATTGCTGAAATCATTAATGGAATTCCAATTGACTTGCGAGTGGAAGTAGTAGTGGCTGATTTATTGCAATCGGGATTTGAAACTACAGATATTCTGGTCTGCCCAATTGGAATATTTAAACGCAGGTTTAATAAGGACATTGAATCAGCAGAAGTGGTAGAGTTCAACAACCATCAGCAGGCTGTATTTGTTAAAACTCCACGTGAGAGTATATATGATATGCTGCCACAAGTTTTGTTTCATAATCCGCCATCCAGAAATTCACTTGCTCTCAAATCAGCCTCGTCCATGATTGAGGATTACAAAAAACGGGTGCTGGAAGAAAAAGAAGCAAGACGTTTTTTTTCCGCTTATGAAATAGAATTTTACAAACAGCGTATTTCAAATGCTATCTATGAACAGAAACTTATAGATTCCATTTCTTTTAAAATGGACAATGCAGAATTTCTTTCATACTGGGGACTGCCGAAAATTTTTAACAACCGCCAAAAGGGAATTCTCTTTTATCTGTTTCCTGTTTTTCATAAAATAAGAGGTGTAATACCTTATATGCAGCAGGTGTATGAAATGATATTAAACCAGAATATTAGTATTGAAAAAACACATTTCGGCAAATTAGAATTTAATAAACACATTTCCGGCTTGGGTAATATGCGCCTCTCGGCAGATAGTTGCCTTAGTGGCGGGTATGATAACTTCTTAGATACAATTGTCATACGTGTTTTAAATGTTTTACCCGAAAAAATCACTGAATATCTTCCTGGCTCTACCAATCTCAAAATTCTGAATAAACTGAATGATTATTTTGTTCCGTTTTTTTGTGAAACAGAGATTTCAATACTTGCAAAACAAAACCCTTTTATACTCAGCGAGACTGACAAAAACTCCAGCCGGCTTGGTTATTCACTAACATTATAACACCATTAATTTAAAAAATAAAAAACTATGTATCCTAAACTAACACCGCGTGACAATGAATGGAACCGCAAATACAGTTTTACTGACGATGCTTCAATAGGCTTTCTTATGGACATCAGACTTGGGCAAGCATTTTGGGCATGGAAATTATCTGTTGGAAATATTGCATTTTATAAGTGCGAACAAGAAGTGTTTCAAAAAAATTTTATTGTAACATCCGAAACGATTGAACACGAATTTGACCCTTTTGATAATCCTCACTTTCTCAGATACCCGACTGAATTATAAAATATAAAAATATGGCAACAAACTTAGATAACTTAGACGGCATTCAGAACTTCATAAGCAGTGCCGACATTGAAGGCTACCGTTCTGTTCCTTATGTTCCTATGGGATGCTATGCTGACGAAACTAAAAAAGTTCGTTTCAAACAGGATCAATTGAAAAAAGACTGGAACATTTTACTAAAAAATGAAAAGGACGAAAAAGAAAAAAATAAACTAAAAGCATTACGAAGCACTGAATCGTTGTGCCTTGCATTGAACCACCAATTTCTTCCCATAGGTAAAAGTGGTGTAACTTTCAGTTTTGGTATTGACTTAGGACAAGTTGATGAAAGCACTCTGCGAAAAACGTATGGAATAAGCGACCGAGCCATTAAAGTGGTTCACCCTTATTTAAAAACAACCTCCGTCATCGAATTGAAAAATGTACTCGGCAAGCAACCTGTAACCATTCCTCCTGATGTACTGAAAGAGTTTGAAGCAAAATACATGGCATATTATATTGATAAAACAGCGGCAAAGTTTGACAACACACCAGTTGAAAACACCCAATCAAAAGCTAAAACATTTGCAGATCTGCCACAGTCAAATCAGTCTGTTTTAGTATCCGTTCTTTGGCAATATGGGGTTAATACAAAAATCAAATGGATTCATGACATTTTTTCTGCAGGAAGAATAGACAACTGGCAAAAAGTAAAAGAAATTTTGTTACAGCAAAAGGAATATGTTCACAGAAGAAAGAAGGAAGCCAATATAATTATGGTTTCTTCAGATATTAAAAACAATTAAAAATAAGATTTAATGTAGTTCCATAGCTTAAAAATAAAACCATCACTTCTATGACGAATCGATTTGCACTTTTGTTTCAGTAATAGCACCGTTATACGGAGTTTAAATCATACGCTTGATTTTCGCTGACAACTTATTTTTTACTATATAGGAATAAAATCCTGAATAATTCATTTTGGTATTTATTGGTTGAATTTTAAAACAAGAATTACGTCAATGTCTGTACTTTTAATTATTTAGTTAACCCTTAACAACACCATCACACTTTCTCAAAAAAGTTAAAAACTTTAGAGAAAAGGGTAAAAAAATCTGCAAGAATAAAAGAGATTTGCAGAAAAAGGTTGCAGAAAAATGATAGGAAAATCCCCTATTCAAGGACTAAAAGATTTATTTCAGCCGTTGCTGAGAGAATTTATAGACATGAATCATGAATTGGTTTTATTGTCACAGGAAATAAACTGGAAAGAGCTGGAAGAAGGTTTTTCTTCTTTATACTCCAACACAGGCACACCAGCCAAGCCTGTGCGTTTATTGTGTGGTTTGTTGATATTAAAACAAATCTATAATCTGGGGGATAGAGGCTATAGGGGCGCAAAAATAATTTACAGCACACAAATCATTGCACCCGATACAAGAAAAAACACTTCACCATACCAAAAACAAAAAATGAGAAACCGATTCAGACGCAGAGCTTCCATCGAACCCATAATCTCACACATGAAACATCAGTACCGAATGCTTAAAAATTACTTTAAAGGCATTGCCGGTGATGCCATTAACTTAATGATGAGCGCAGCCGCCTTCAATTTTAAAAGCTGGATGAACAAAATCAAACCAAAATTTTCTTTTGCCTTTTGTAAAATCAAATTTAAAATCCAAATTTTGATAACTTTTGTTTGTTTTAATCTGAAATTGACTGTTGTTAAGGATTAACTAATTATAACCTGACCGCAAACTAATCAGCCAAAAAGCTCCATCCTTTATTTTTCTGTGTCTTAGGGGTTTCTTCTTCAACAGGTGTAATTCTTTCTTGTACAAAAGCGCCTTCACCTTTACGTTTTCCTATAAAATCAAGTTGTGATAATTTCAAAAATATTTTATGCATCAATTGTACAAATACAAAAGCATTGCCAATAGTTTCAGCAATGTTGTTATGATTATATTCTGATTTAATCATTTTATTAATCACCTCGCTAATTTCTGCAGTTCCTTCTTCTATCCATTCACAGATGTAGTTAAGCAACTCTTCTCTATCTTTAATTGATAAATGACTTAATGAAGTTTGAATGCAATAAGCGAGATTCAATATCTCAGTTAAAAAATATATTGGAGGTGCTTCAGAAAAAATCCATCTGAAATTTCCGATTTTAGAGGTTATAAATAATGATGTTTCGACACATAAACTATTACAACTTTTAACCAAACTGGTTGATTGACTCTTTTCTTGTACTTTAGAAAGTATGGTAGAAATATTTCTTATAGTTTCACCCAATAAGTTACCTATGCTAAAATAAACGTCTTCCAATTTGTTTGAACTTTTAACAAACATTGAAGGCGGAATAAAAGTTTCATCAACACTAATTTTTCCACTACTATTCCTAAAGCGACCAATCAACAGTCCATTGGAAATATTGTTACTATTAGAAAATTGCGATTCAGGTAAAATTTGCAAACTATACTGTGGTATAATATAAGGAATCCTTGGTGGCACTTCATCTTGATCAGGATCTCCTATTGGCACTCTACTACTTTCAACCACTATTACCACAACACTAAAATATGGTTCCTTACTATTTTCAGCATTAAAAACAGATTCCAATATATCTGTTGATACATTTGATTTTATACCTTGTGAGCTAGCTATTTCTATTCGATTTCCACCAGATGTAACAGCCCGACATGTATGTAATACAGCACGTAAAATTTTACTTCCATCAACAGACTGAACTAATTTAAATCCTGAAGAATAATCACTATTCGGATAAACCAAACCATAATTAAAAGAATTGTGGCTAACCGAACGGCTATCCCTCACTAATTCCATGAAATGCTGATCGGTATATATAAAATGATCTTTGTTAATTTTCATTCCATCTATCCAATTGATAGATTGAATCTTTAAGAAAGGTAGCATAAGAAAGCCTATTTAAGATATTAGTTTAGTATTCAACGCGTTCTGAAACAATTATATCATTCTCCTTTATTTTATTTTCCCTGACAGTTAAAGATGGATCTATTAGCTTCCTTTTATTCCACCACCTTGTTGGTTTTCGATAGAAGATCCAATCATATGGCTGGTTGGAAGAGTTAAGGTATTGAATAGGTGATTCTCTATGTTTTTCACTATACTCATTCATGTAAAGTGCGAATAAATCACCGAAAGGCAGACGGTCAAGTGGTGCTTTAAATTTCATATAGGCATCATTAAAGTCAACCGGTGTTTTTCTTAACTGAAAAGTAACAATATAACTATTACTAAAATCAATTAATTCCATATCTTGCATATTAATATTCAAAGAATACTTCCATGTTTTATAAATCTCTGATGGGATTGCAGTAGAAAAATCATATACAGAAAACATCAATAATGGAAACAGGAAAGTTAATATACCGGTAGGAAATAGAATAAATAATTCTTGGGCAGGTTTACAGAAATAGACTACTACACTTTGTAAAACCATGGTAAAAAAGATAATTAAAATGGATAATATCAATTTGTTTTGTAAGGAATATTGATTTCTCCAATCAAAGCGTTTACCCATTTGCCATACATGTATAAATCCAATTAATAGTGCAAAAATTTGCATCCCCCAAAAAATGTGGGTTGGAATTACTTTATTCAGATATAGTATTCCTGCTGGTAAAACTAAAATAATACAAAAAACCAAGACGTACTTAAATTGTGTTTTAGCAGCAACTTGCCGTACACTTTTATTAGTCGCGGATCTAACCTTGTTTGCTTGCGAAAAAACACTTGATTTAATCACCGATTGTATTATTTAATAAATTAATTTGATCTTTTGAAAGTCCACAATCATTCATCAGCCTATTTGCATATGTTTGAATTAGTTTATTCTTCCTTTGTAATACCATCTCCAAATCAGCATTTTTTAAAAGCCTTTGTTTATCATTTAACCATTGACGCCCCATATCATGAATGCTATTATCAATTTTTGTAGTAAGTGTTGTGTCTCTCAAATCTATTACCAACAAATTGTTGAAAAGATTTTCTTTCATAATATCAAACTCTTTAGGATCCTGTTCTTTTAACTCAGAGACAACTTTTTTAACTGAATCAATCTTATTTTCAACTGAATGCAAATAACTAATTTCACTTTCCTTTTCTTTTAGCTTATTTTTCAAAACACTGTAATCTTTGTTGAAAAATTTTATATCAAAAAACACACAAATTATTGCAAATAAAACTGCCAGCAAAAACATTACAATAAACTGAATGAATGATGTATTGATTTCCTTCTTGTTGAGAGGTTCCATAATGGGGTGAGGTTAAATATACGTGTACGATTCTTAAATCATTTTTACTTTAAACTTTAAGTAACTGCAAATATAATAAATACTAATTAAATTCTTTTATTGAAAAAATGCCAAATTTGGCTTTTCCTGTAAGCACCTCCCTTCGGCCCAGCAAGCTTGTTTCGCGGCTAATGCGACCTAAACGATAATCGTTTAGAACCGCCTGTCTGAAATCTCCAAATGAAAGCTCTTTGTTTTCTGTAATAACTGTCTGATCGGCCATAATTTCACTTTTAGTTCTTTACAAAGGTATGAATTACCCTTAAAATCTTAAAATGCAATAAAGCGCATTTTAATGCTAAACTCTATTATTTTTGCCCAGACAAATAACATCATCAATAAAACAGCGTTTTAAAAAATAATCTATGAGAACAATACTTGCATCATTACTCCTGCTGACTTCCACTATGTTAATGGCACAGGATAAACCGGAGTTGGGTAATAATATTTTCACCATTACACCCATGACAATTATTTCTAACGAGCCTATGGACAACAATACGGATGTTGCAGTAGGCATTAATTATGAAAGAATTGTTTCCGATGGATTAATTGGCATTCAACTTCCTGTGAATTTGTCACTGCGCAATCCCGGATTTTTTTATTTTATGCCTGCCATAAAACTGTATCCAACAAGGCAAGGTGTGGTACGCTATGCTGTGGGGCCTCAGTTCTACTTTGCAGGTGGACAAATTGAACACAGCCGTACGGAAAGTGTTTGGAATGGAAATCAATATATCTACACAAGATATAAGCATTCCGACAACCATACACAATTAGGCTTTATGATCAACAACAGCTTAAATGTTACAATTGCTAAAACCCTGTATTTAGGAATGGATCTGGGCATTGGTATAAACTATTTTGATTCTGCCATTGAAGATGAAGAAAATGACAATGATAGTTTTGACACTACTCCGGTTTCTCCAAGCGTGAAATTCAGCTTTGCTATGGGATATCGTTTTTAAAATCAACAAGGCTGTTGATTTCTTAACCCCCGTTTTTCACAACTACATTTTTTAGTTCAACCTATTTTGCAAGGTTCAACAATTCGCTAAATTCCGGTTTCCGAATAATCAAATCTGCATGGTGGTTGAGTAGCTCATCTTTAGAGCAAAATGCAATGCCTAAGCCAGCCTCCTTAATCATGCAAAGATCATTCATACTATCTCCAATCGCTACACTGTTTTCTTTCTTAATATTATACTTCTCTAATAGTTTATGGAGGGCATTGGTTTTGCATAATACATGCTTACATGAGCTGTTTTCATTGCTTACAAAGAAAGATGGGATTTTTACCTCTCCTGTACAAATGCTTTTGGAAAACTCCAATTCGTTTGATAGTGAAAAATCCATCCTTAATTTATTTTTGACATGATTGGTGATGCAATCATAACTATCAGAAATAATACCTACAACATAACCCCGAATCTTTAAATTATCAATAATCTTCTCGGTGTCTGCAACAATATCTATGCTGTCTGCAACATCAATCAGTTCATCAATAGTTCTATTCTTTAAAAGCTTGGCAATTCTTTTGGTCAGGATGGTACTATCTGTTTCAGACGAGCGAATATCCATTAACTGTGTCTTAAAATTAAATTTATCAGCACAGGTATCAATAAACCGTCCTCGCAATATTGTATTATCCATGTCAAAAACAATCAGTTTGTTGAGGGACTCCTGTTGACTTGCCAATGCAAAATCCATTTGTGACCTAATTTCATTTAACACGCCAAACTCTTCAAAATTATAGTGCGGACTGTTGGATGATGAGGCTTTTAAGATGATCGTTTGTGCAACTTCTTTGCTCATTTTTCCCAAAGCCTGCCATGGTTTACTTTTATTCTCAATATACCCAATATCTACCTCCTGAATATTAGCATGCATTAAGTGCATATCAATGAGTATCCCAATATCTACACCATAGTCTTCTCTGAAGTCTAACTTTTGAAGCAATGATTTCTTACTGGCTATCATTCCACTCAAAGGCTGTTGAAATTGCAACAGTTCAGGAAAAAAAATACTCAACATTGGTTTTGCTACAAGTTCTGTTACACGTCCTGCATTTCTGTTAAAAGAAGATTTCACAAAATCAGCACCACCTTGTAAAATTGGTTCTGTTAACAGTTTAATTGTAAAATGAGGGTAAGGATTAATGTCTGCATCTAAAAAAACAACCACTTCATTGGTAGCAAACATCACCCCTTCACGCATAGAGCCCCCTTTCCCAATTCGAGTACTTGTAATGACACGTGCACCACTATCCTGAGCAATCCGAACGGTACTATCAATTGATTTATCATCTACAACCAAAACCTCTGTTACCAATGGGTTTTCCTTTGCAAACAATACTACACTTCCAATATTCTCTTCTTCATTAAGAGATGGTATAATTACAGTAATCATCTTATCTAAACATATAAAATATCAATTTAGTTTATCACCATTACTGCTCATTTATCATTCCTTTGCTATTCTCATGTTGCTAATTTACGTTAAATTAGCCCTGCAATAAGATATGTATGCTCATAAACTTTAATGACTCATCTTTTTCTCATCGCTATTTTCTATTTATACTCCTAAGTCTCAGTTACTTTTCAGGGTATGCAAACACAAGAACCGATACCCTTAATTTTTTTGGATCAAAGCCTGCCAAACAAGATACCCTTTATAGCCTGAATGCATTAAGAAACTTTAATTGGCACATTACAGTTTATAATAAAGATGGTAATGTAAACTCCTTTAATACATCTTCCATTGACACTTTCTTTTTCCGCAGGCACGAACCTGAAGCATTTTTACTTTCTACTACATTTTTGGTTGATAGCAATATGCTCAATAGAGTGAAATATCTTTTTTACAGTACCACCGGTTCGGTAAAAGTTTTGTTGAATACTACCACACTTACTTCAGATGGTGTTTTTAATAATTCTGTAAAATATACAGACCTTCAGGCTTTAAAAGAAAATTACAAAAGCTTTGTATTGTCGCAACAAAAAAATCTTTTGCAGGTTCTCTATCTGCCAGATCCGAATGTAAAAACTTTTTCACTTCATTTAAGGTTAGGAGAAGAAAAATGGGCACTTGAAAATCAAAAGGCAGAACAAAACGACAAAGTCAGACACAACGCTGTTGCCACATTTTATTTTTCATTTGCCTTAGTGCTAATTTTGTTTTATTTCTTTATCAGAAATAAAGAATATTTATTCTTTGGCTTATATTGTTTAGCCACAGCTATTCAATACCTTTCCAATGTTCTGCCACAAACTCCTGTTGTTAATGTAATTTCTACTTATTCTTTTTTGATTTCGCTGGAATTGCTGGCTATTTTCATGGCATTAGCAATAAACAATATTCATAAAACAAAAACTCCACTCTTCATCATGTGTATGGTGATGTTAATTGCTTTGATTATTCCCAACGACATCTCGCTTACAATAAATTTTGTTCGCACCTTTGAAGTGCCGGTTATTAAAGTCCTGAGCACCATAATCTTTTTTTCTTACTCTATATTCTCCATTGCCTATCATTGGGTACAAGGTTTTGGGCAAAAAAAATGGGATGCAAAACTTTTAACTTATGGTACAGGAGTAGGGATTTTGCTTTTTTTACTTCCTATTGGGTATTCAATAATTAAAAGTTTTGATCAACAAAATATTTCAGACAACATCTTAAATACACTTTTTACAATCAGTGCAGGTGTTTATCCAATTACAGTTGCTATTGTATTGGCAAGACGTTATGGAAAGAATCAAACTCAATTGATAGAACAGGTTCAAACCATTAAAAGACTTGGCGAAGAAAATTTATTGCAGGAAACAGAGAAGAAAAATATTCTTGCTCAACAAAATATTTTGCTGGAAAACAAAGTAACAGAAAGAACATTGGAGCTTGAAGAGAAAAACAACGAAATCCTGAACAAGAATAAAGAAATCACTGACAGCCTCATTTATGCAAAACGAATTCAGTCCGCTGTTCTGCCTAACTTAAATACCATTTACAAAACACTTGACAAATCATTCATTCTTTATCTGCCAAAAGATATTGTCAGTGGTGATTTTTATGAGTTTACAGAAAAAGACAACAAACATATAATAGCTGCTGCAGATTGTACCGGTCATGGTGTAGCAGGTGCATTTATGAGTATCATCGGAAGTTCTTTACTCAAATCTATAATCAATGAAAAAAATATTACCACTCCTTCAGAGGTTTTAGATGCTTTGAACGAAGGTATAATCAATTCGCTAAAACAACATGAAAGCGAAACTCATGATGGTATGGATATTTCTATCTGCTCTTTTAATGCAGAAAAAATGAGTTTAGAATTTGCCGGTGCCAACAGACCATTATGGCTAATCAGAAACAACGAACTTTTTGTTTATGCAGCAGACAAATTTCCCATTGGAGGACTACAGATTAAACACAACAATCAGTTCACCAATCACAAAATCAATTTACAGCAAAACGACACCATTTATCTTTTTTCTGATGGCTATGCCGATCAGTTTGGTGGTGACTATGGCAAAAAATTAATGACTAAAAAACTAAAAGACATTTTAGTTTCTATTCAACACCTTGGCATGAGTGAACAGAAAGTTTATTTACAGAACTACTTCAATGAGTGGAAAGGAGACAACGAGCAGGTTGATGATGTTTTGATAATCGGTATCCGAGTATAAAAGTACCTATACCAGGAAAAACAGATCTTACATAGTTTTTAATTCTGCTACCAGTTCTGTCAATGCTTTTTTCGCATCACCAAACAGCATGCTTGTTTTCGGATCGTAAAACAGCAGATTGTCAATACCGGCATAACCTGCATTCATGGAGCGCTTGTTTACGATAATATGTTTTGCTTTATCAACTTCCAGAATAGGCATACCGTAGATTGGTGATGATGGATCTGTTTTTGCAGCAGGATTCACTACATCATTGGCACCAACTACCAACACCACATCGGTTTGTTCCAATTCAGGGTTTATCTCTTCCATCTCTACCAACTTGCCGTAGTCCACATTACTTTCTGCCAGCAACACATTCATGTGTCCGGGCATACGACCAGCTACAGGATGGATGGCGTACTTGACTTCCACACCTCTTTCTTCAAGTAACATTTCCAATTCGTGAATGACATGTTGAGCCTGCGCTACTGCCAATCCATAACCGGGAACAATCACAACTTTCTTTGAATAATTCAACAAAACAGCAGCATCGGCAACAGACATATCTTTAATACTTCCTTTAACATCGGGACCATCACCGGCAGTGGTATTGCCTCCACCAAAGGCACCAAAAATTACATTGCTCAACGGACGGTTCATTGCTTTGCACATCACCAGTGTCAGCAGTGTGCCCGCAGAGCCCACCAGAATACCACCTGTGAGCATCACTTTGTTGTCGTACAAGAAACCACCGAAAGCTGCTGCAAGTCCGGTAAAGGAGTTGAGTAATGAAATTACTACAGGCATATCGGCACCACCAATTGGTATGGTAAACAAAATTCCATAAACCAAAGCAGCGGCAAATAATAAATACAGCAACATTGTACTTTCTGTTCCACTGAAAATCATATAAGCACCAAATGAAAATACACCCATCATCACCAACGTATTGATGATATTGTAAGAAGGTAATCTCACCGGCTTGTTCATGGTGCCGTTCAATTTCAAAAATGCAATGATACTTCCTGAAAAAGAAACACTACCTATAATCAAGCCCAGAACAATTGCAATCAATGCGCCTGTATTGCCGGTGTTGTGATGAAATTCCATTAATCCTATAAGTGCTGCACAGGCACCACCCATACCATTGAACATAGAAACCAGTTCTGGCATTTTTGTCATCTGCACTTTCTTAGCTGTCAGCCATCCAATAATAGTTCCGATAATGATGGCTGCAAAAATTAATGCGTAAATGAACCCCGGTGTTTCAACTTTTACAAATTCATCACCTATTGCTGTTTGTGTTTTGTTGACATGAATAAATATTGATGCAATAATGGCCAAGGTCATCCCTACTGCGGCAATAAGGTTACCGTTACGTGCAGTTTTGGCATTACCCATACGTTTTAAACCAATGATAAATGTTGCAGAAGCTATGATGTAACTAATGGTTCTGATATTATATAGTACTTCAGGTGTCATGTGCTGATTTCTTTAATTTTTTTTCGGTACTCTTATTTTTTCTTAAACATTTCCAACATGCGGTCGGTAACTACAAATCCACCTACCACATTGAGTGTACCGAGCACTACTGCAAGAAAGCCTAATGCAAGCGCTAAATAATCGTTAGCATCAACATTGAGCATCACTATAATGGCGCCCACTATAACCACACCATGTATGGCGTTGGCACCCGACATCAGTGGAGTGTGCAATACAGTAGGTACGCCACCAATAACTTCTATTCCAACAAATACTGATAGGATGATAAAGAAAATAATCTCCTGATGCGTTCCGATAAAATTGATAATTTCAGTCATAATTTTTTATACTTAAATTGATTCAAGATTTCACTATTAAACTTCCTTTGGTTATTTCTTCTTCCATTTCCCATTTAAATCCATCTTTGGTGGTAAGGTGCAGTAAAAAAGTTTGAATATTCTTTGCATAAAGGTCGCTGGCATTCATCGGTAATAAACTGGGGATATTGCTTTCGCCAATAATGGTTACACCATTCTTCTGTACCGTTTTATTCAGTTCGCTTCCAACTACGTTCCCACCTTGCTCTACTGCCATGTCTAAAATAACTGAGCCGTTTTTCATACTCTTAACCATCTCCTCTGTCACTAACAACGGTGCTTTCTTTCCGGGAATTAATGCTGTTGTAATTACAATGTCTGCTTCTTTGATATGTTTTGCTACTAATTCCTGCTGTCTCTTCAAAAATTCTTCTGAAACACCTTTCACATAACCACCTTCAATTTTTATACTATCATCACCTTTTACTTCAATAAACTTTCCACCGAGTGACTGAACTTGTTCTTTTGTTTCAGGTCTGATGTCGCTCACCTCCACTACTGCGCCAAGGCGTTTAGCGGTGGCAATTGCCTGCAACCCGGCTACTCCTGCACCAAATATCACTACTTTAGAAGGACGGATGGTTCCTGCAGCAGTAGTCATCATTGGAAGAATTTTTCCCAACGTGTCTGCACATAAAATAACAGCTTTATATCCTGCAAGATTGGCCTGCGAACTAAGTGCATCCATTTTTTGTGCTCTGGAAATACGTGGAATGGCATCCATTGAAAACGCATTAACTCCGGCTTGTTTGCAGGCTTCAACCAATTCTGTATTTGTAGCAGCCCACATAAAAGAAATAAGTGCTGCACCTCTTTTCATCTGCGCAATTTCTGCCGGTTGTGGTGCATTAACTTTCAACACAACATCGCTGTTGTAAACCTGTGTTTTATCACCAAGTGTTGCTCCGGCATTTTTATATTGGTCGTTTGTATAAAAAGAAGCCTCACCGGCACCATTTTCAACAACAACATTGTAGCCGGAGGCTACTAAACTTTTAACAACATCAGGGGTCAGTGCTACCCGCCTTTCGCGGTCTTTTAACTCCTTGGGTACGCCTAAAATCATGTAGCTAATTTTTTGATTAACAATTTATCGGAAAGCGGTGCAAAGAAAATAATTTTCAGCTTATCTGCAATTTCAGTGGGTCTTATTCTGTTGTTAATAAAACATCTTCTATAAGCAGTATTATCCTGTTATTCTTTTTAATTTTGTAACTACAGAACCTCTAAAAACAATATGGCTAAGTTCACCCCTCAGTATTTAAAAAAGTTAGAAGAACATCTGCTGGAAAGTGGATATGAAGTACGCTACGAAAAAGGCAATTTCAAAAACGGTTATTGTCTGCTGGAATCCAAAAAGTTAGTGATGGTAAACAAGTTTTCTGCTATGGAAACCCGTTGCAGTGCTTTGCTCGAAATCATTAATCTGCTGGAGTCCCAACAGTTGCTTTCTACTAAAAGACAGGAACTGTTTGCAGCTATGGAAAATGAGGAACTTCAGCCCGTTACACTACCTAATACCACAGACGCTGATCATTGAAAGTTACATTCTTAGGCACAGGCACTTCGCAAGGCGTTCCGGTAATAGCCTGCTCATGTGCTGTTTGCCAAAGTAATGACCCGCGTGACAAGCGTTTACGCACTTCCATTCACATTCAACACGGCAACAGCAGTTTTGTCATAGACTCAGGCCCTGATTTCAGACAACAGATGCTGAGGGCAGAAATTAAAAACCTCACAGCATTGATTTTTACTCACGAGCATAAAGATCATGTGGCAGGCATGGACGACATCAGGGCATTCAATTATGTGTTGCAAAAAAAAATAGACATCTATGCTACTTTGCGTGTTCAGGAAGCATTGGTAAGAGAGTTTCCCTATGTTTTTCATGACTTTAAATATCCCGGTGTGCCGGAGGTAAACATGATTACTATTGATGAGCATCCATTTATCATTGAAGGGCTTGAGTTTATTCCTATTGAAGTGTTGCATTACAAATTACCTGTCAATGCCTATAGGTTTGGTGATTTTACTTACATAACAGACGCCAACTTCATTTCCGAAAAAGAAAAAGAAAAAATAAAAGGTAGTAGAATTGTAGTTATCAATGCGTTGAGACGTGAAAAACATGTTTCTCATTTTAATCTTCAAGAAGCACTTGAGTTGATTAAAGAATTGCAGCCCGAAAAAGCCTATCTTACACACATCAGCCATCAGCTTGGAAAACACAGCGATGTGGAACAGGAATTACCACCAAATGTGTTTTTAGCCTACGATGGATTTGAAATAGAAATGTCATAAGATTAAACCATTGGGCGATTAAAACGTTATTGTCATACTTTTGCACATAATTTTTCCTTTATGCAGGTTACTATTGATTCTAATTCCGGATTTTGCTTTGGTGTGGTATATGCCATTCAACAGGCCGAAGAAGAGCTGGATGTAAACGGGCATTTATACTGTCTTGGCGATATTGTACATAACAATATGGAGGTTGACAGACTTAAAGGCAAAGGCTTGGAAATTATTAATCACGAACAATTACAACAATTGCACGATTGCAAAGTGCTTATCAGAGCACATGGCGAACCACCTTCAACTTATCAAACAGCAATTAATAACAATATTGAACTTATAGATGCATCTTGTCCTGTTGTGCTGAAGTTACAAAATCGTGTAAGAGGCAGCTTTGACGAAATTTCAGATACAGGAAATGGTCAGGTGGTGATATATGGTGAGAAAGGTCATGCCGAAGTGAATGGTCTGGTAGGACAAACAGGTGGAAAAGCAATTGTTGTTAAAACAGAAGAAGATCTGGAGCAGATAGATTTTAACAAGCCTGTACACTTCTTTTCACAGACAACTAAAAGCACGCTGGGTTTTGAACAGATGCAAAAAACCATACAGCAACGCATAGTAAAGCAAAAAGGCTCGCTTGAAGAAACTGATTTTATTACCAACGACACTTTATGCCGTCAGGTAAGCAACCGCGAACCACAGATGCGCAGGTTTTCATCATTGCATGATGTGGTTGTTTTTGTCAGTGGCAAAAAATCGTCCAACGGAAAAGCACTGTACAGTGTCTGCAAGGCTACCAATGATAAAAGCTATTTTATTTCTTCAGCAGAAGAATTAGATCCTTCATGGTTTGAAGGCATTAATACTGTTGGTATTTGTGGTGCTACTTCAACTCCACTCTGGCTGATGAAAGAAGTTAAAAACGCTATTGAAAAAATAACAGTCTAATCATTTTTGTTTTTTCCTGATTTAAAATCAGGCATAAAAAAAGCGAGGCTGTTTCCGCATGGAAACAGCCTCGCTTTTTTAAATAAATCTTTATTATTGTTTTATCAACTTACGTTGCATATTGCCGTTTATTGATTGTATGTTTAACATATAAACTCCGGGTGCAAATTTTGAAACATCTAAAGAATAGTTATTCATTCCTGAACCTGCTTGTATATTTTGAATATAAACAAGTTTACCTGAATAATCCATCAGTGAAACTTTAATCAATTCCTTAGCATCTGACTGATATGAAATATTGACTAAATCATTTGCCGGATTAGGATACACTTCAAACTGTTGAGTAGCATCAATGCCTGCTTCGCGGCAGTTGTCTAAAACAACATTGAACACCTTGGTTCCTGAACCGCATGAATTAGATGCCGTCAGCATCACAGCACCATTTCCTGTTGTCCAGTCAAGTGTTAATGTGCTTGAGTTACCGCCACCTGAAACATAATTTGCAGATGTTTCAGGATATGTCCAACTTAAAGTATAAGCACCGGTTACATTAGCAATATTGGCATTAAACTCAACTCCTGCTGTATTTGGACACCATGTATTGGGTGTTGCAGTTATTGAAGCCGGAGTATTTGGCGCACCTTTAATTGCAGTACAACGTGTATTGCTTGTTCCGCATGCATTGGATGCACTCACACAAACCTGTCCTGTTGTTAAAGCACCAAAATCAATTGTTACAGCATTATTTCCATTGCCATTAACTGTTCCGGGTGCCGTCCAGTTATAGCTTGTTACACCTGCCATTATTGGTGTTGAAAATGGTTCTGTCTGATTACACAAACCATTGGTTCCACCGGTTATGGTTGCAGGCACTGCAGGCAATCCGGGAGAAACACTTTTACATTTAGTAGGTGCAACTACTCCACAGATGCTGGTAGCTGTCATACAAATATTTCCTGTGTTGTTATAACTAGAATTAAAGTCAACGGTAATAGTATTTGTACCTTGTCCACTGTTTATAGAAGCATTTGTGGGCACTGTCCAGTTGTAGGTTGCCACACCGGGTGTTGCTGTTACATTAAAATTAAGCGACCCATTCGGGCAAGCTTTAAATGTTCCACCCAAAACTGTACTTAAAGGAGTTGCAGATGTTGTTAATGCCATACATTTTGTGGCACTGGTAAAACATCCCACTTTTGAAGCAACACAAAGTGTTCCGCCTGTCCATGTTGGGCCAAAGTTTACAGTAACACTGTTTGTATTTCCTGTTACTGAAGCATCGCCACTAATAGACCACACATATTCTGTAGCACCATCTACTGCGGTTGCAATATAAGTATCAGATGTGCTGGCACAGGCTGTCTTTAGTCCGCTAACAGCCGAAGGAACAGAAGTTGCCCTTCTAATTAATACAGGACGGTATGACGAAGTTCCACAAGCATTGGTAGCCTCTACACGTATAATATAAGATGAGTTTGAAGTTGTTCCAAACTGAACATCCATAGTATTACTTCCATTAGCACTTAAAAAAGTTACACCATTGATGCCTGTACCTAAATACCAGTTGTATGAATCTGCACCTGCACTGTTGGTACTTAACGTATAGCTACCTGTTGGAGGACATACATTGGCAGGAGCACCTGTAATAACATCAGGTTGTGCAGGGGCACTACCTGCAACACTAATCACAGTAGTACGATTGGTAGAAATATTGCTGCTGCAATAGGATGAAGTTAAATTGGTAACTGTAATTGTGCTGTTACCTGCTGATGTTAATCCGGTTGCAGTAAACGAACCTGTACCTGCTGTAAGTACAGACATAGAAGCGGTAAGATTAGAACCTGAAGGAAGACTTCTGTTGTAGGTAACCACATAATCGCCCACAGGCAGCGAAGCTGCTGTTCCGGTTAAGGTTATCACTGAAGTAGGAGATGAAACACAAATAGGACTTGTTCCATTAGTGGCTGTAAGGCTGAAGGTAGCGCATGTATATGTCACTTTTACCTGACCTCTATAACCATCACCACCTGATCTGTTACCACCAAAAAATCCACTTTTTGCACCGCCACCACCGGCAGATAGGCCTGTAGCATCATGCCCATCTCCATTACTACTTCTTCCATTGGCACCTGTACCTCCGCCACCGGAACCACCGGAACCACCGGTTGAACCTGATGCATTACCTCCATTGCCCGTTGCTCCTGCACCACCACCGCCTCCGCCTGAATTTCCACCGGAACCTGCTGCACCGGAACCTCCGTTTTGAGTACCTGTTGTTATACCACCACCCGCACCATTCGGTGCCTTTTTACCAGCTTTGCCACCATTGGCTGTTACCAAACCACCAAAATCGGAATTACCCCCATTATTTCCATCAGCTACAGAAACTCCTAAGCCACCGGCACCTACCGTAACAGAAATGGCAGCACCGGGAGTAACCCCAACTGAAATATTTTTTACATAAGCACCACCGCCTCCACCTCCTGCTGCTACATTGCCAAGTGCAGGTGCAGCACCACCACCTGCACCACCACCGCCCCAGGCTTCTACCTTCACTGTGGTTACCCCGGCAGGAACAGTAAATGTTCCATTTGCAGTATAAGTAATTGTTGTTTGTGCATTAATGTCACTTGCCGTAAACATTAATGCTGTGACGAAGGTTAACTTCATCAGGTTTGCGATTCCTTTCATTTTGTAACTGTTTTTAATTGTTATTGATTGTTTTTCAAAAATTAGTTCATGCAAATTAGGAAAGCCCGTTTCCCCAAAACACGTGTTTTGGGCGAAAGACAAAATAATATGGGTAAATTTAACCTAACCAATGCCTGTTATTATAACTCAAACCATTTGATTACTAACAGTGTAGAACAATTTCGACACTGTATCATGAGGTTGGATTAACTGAAATTTTTATTAAATGCTGCCATAACAATTCAACCCCTTGTGGCATTGCCGAAGTAAGTTACATCAAAAAATTAAACAGTTACTTCTGCTTAAAAATACTACTAAAATCCCGATGGATATAATTATATCCTATTGCCTGAACTTTGTCTGACATTACCTGCTGATTAGCTAATAACATCTCTGCACGCTCACCCATCATCAATTTTAAAACACCTGAAGGAATATGCACCAGAACACCTGGCATTTTCCGTGAGTTTCTAATTTGTTGTATCATATCTTTGGCCATCAATGGACATGGTGCTACGCCATTATAGATGCCGTTTAGCTGATTATTTGAAAGTAAATAAAAAAACAAACCACACAAATCATTAATTGAAATCCAACTCTGCCACTGATTGCCGTTTCCAAAAACAGGTGCTATAAAAAACCTAAAAGATTTCAGTATTTCTTTTAGCATACCACCCTGCGGATTCATCACCAAACCAATTCTTACAATACAGGTTCTTATGCCTCTCTGTTCAAACATCAGGTGTTCTAGTTCCCATTGATGACATAGCTTTGCTAAGAAGGTATCTGCAGGCAAGGTGTTTTCTGTCAGATTAATGCCTTCGGGATAAACACCAATGACAGATGCACCAATATATGCCGAAACCTGATTTTTGTGCTTGTAAACTAAATCAAACAATAGTTTGGTAGCATTTATCCTGCTGTTGTAAATTTCTGTTTTACGTTTATCTGACCAAGGTCTATCTACAATACCATCACCTGCCAGATTAATAATTGCATCTACGCCTTCCAGACAAGCATCATCAATCAAATTCGACTCTGTACTCCAATAAAATGTTTGTGCCCCTGAAACTGCTTTTTTGGTCCTGCTTAATATGTGCACTTCCATTCCATTCTGAATGAACAACTGTGTGAGCTGTTTGCCAATGAAACCACTGCCTCCGGCAATGAGTATGCGCTTGCAAGAATTCATATTGCTTTCAACAAATAAAATAATAAATTTGTTTGGACACAACAAGAAGGATATCTACATTGTTTTCATCGTAAAAAAAACGCTTTTGACCCTTAAGTAAACTGCGTAGAATAGTCGTGAATAGGTTTAGTGCACATTGCCAACATCACATTCACCTTACAGAAATAAAATTTATCTATTTTTGAAAGCCCTTTAAAATTCAACAAAGGCAGTTTACATTTTTAACCTCAATATTATGGATCGTTTTTTCGGAATTTTTGGTTTCCTCTTTATTCTGGGTATTGCCTACCTGATGTCTAACAATAAAAAAGCAATTAATTTACGATTGGTACTAAGTGGATTGGGGTTACAATTGCTTCTGGCATTTTTTATTCTGAAGACCAGTATCGGACAAATGTTGTTTCACAAAATAGCCGATTTCATTACTAAAATATTAGACTATGCATTGAGTGGTGGTGAATTTGTATTTGGTGTATTAATCAAGAAAGAAACTCTTGCGGAAGTGTTTGGACCGGCCAGCAGTTTTATCTTTATGTTTCAGATAATGCCAACCATAATTTTTGTGGCCGTTTTAGTAAGCATTGCCTATCATATTGGTTTGATGCAACGTATTGTTTCTGTTTTTGCCAAAGGCATGAAGGCAATAATGAATGTGAGTGGTGCCGAGGCATTGAGTAATGTATCGTCAGCCTTTGTGGGTCAGGTTGAAGCACAGATTTTAATAAAGCCCTACATCAGTAAAATGACCATGAGCGAATTGCTTGCCTCAATGACAGGCAGTATGGCCTGCATTGCCGGTGGTGTTATGGCTGTTTACATTTCTATGGGTGTACCTGCAGAATATCTTCTTGCTGCAAGTATTATGGCTGCACCGGCAGCATTGGTAATTTCTAAAATTGTTTATCCCGAAACAGAAGAGTCAGAAACAAAAGGCACCGTTAAGCTTGAAATAAAAAAGACGCACAGCAATCTGATGGATGCAATTTCTCATGGTGCCAGCGATGGACTAAAAGTTTCATTGAATGTAATTGCCATGCTCATTGGTGTCATTGCATTAATTGCGCTGATTGACGCAACACTTGGTTTCTGCGGGCGACATCTTGCTGATTGGGGTTTAAGTCTGAGTGCAATCAACATTGATTTAGCCAAACTTAGTCTCAAAGAAATTCTGGGAGCTGTGTTTTCGATTTTTGCATACCTGATGGGTGTACCTTCGCAGGATGTGCATACAGCAGGTCAGTTACTGGGCACCAAGCTTGCCGTCAATGAATTTGTTGCCTATGTTGATTTTACTGCATCAATGAAAACAATGTCGCCTAAGGCAGTAACAATTTTAAGTATTGCCCTTTGCGGATTTGCAAACTTCAGCTCTGTGGCTATTCAGGTAGGTGGCATTGGTGAACTCGCACCTTCGCGCAGAGCCGATCTTGCCAAGCTTGGGCTAAAAGCATTGGTCTGTGGTACACTGGCATCTTATCTGTCTGCAACATTAGCAGGTATTCTGATGTAACAACAAAGTAGTATTTCATTTGTTGTGATTATGGAAAATCAATTGTGCTATCATCTGATTTAAAACAACAATTATGCTCAGGCTCACTTGTACTCTTTTACTTTTATCCATAACAGTCAATGCACAACAAGCTGCACAAATAACAGGCACTATAACCGATAGTGATACCCACGAACCCATACCCGGAGTTTTAATCGGCTATGGCAGTGGCAGTCTCACACAAGCAGTATATAGTGATGAAAGTGGCAACTATAAAATAAAACCGCTTACACCCGGAAACTATGACATTCGCTACTCCATGATAGGCTATGATGCAATAAGCGCCACTGGAGTTCGTGTTTCTGATGGTGAGACTGTGGTATTGAATAAATCTCTGAACTTTAGCAATACACTACCGGTTGTGAAAAAAGAAGAGTATAGAATTCCGCTGATGCCCCGTAATCCCAATACACCATTGGTGGTTGGTCAGGAAGATATTAAATATGCTGTGGACAAAAACATCAACGCTCTGGCCGCCTCCACTGCCAGAGTTTTTCAATCTGATGCAGGAGAGCCTATCAGTATGTCAGGCTCGCGATACGGAACGGTAAAATATATTATTGATGGTGTGATTGCAGACAATGAACCCAAAATACCGGGATGCGCCATTGAACAAATGAGTATTTACAACAGTAGCTTGCCTGCCTGCTATGGCGATGCCACAGGTGGTGTCATCGTCATTACTACCAAAAGTTTTCGCTTCTGAAAACTATCATGCATTACTTTCGGCAACATTCCCCGTCTTGAAGCGATGAATAATAAAAACCATCATTCCGAAAAGTAAAAATGCCATAGCCTGATGAACAACACCCAACCATACAGGAACTCCATACAGTAAGGTAAATACACCCAATAGAAACTGTACCAACACCAGAAACGGCAACAGCCATAAAGTTTTTTCAACTTCGGGGTAAAGCAGCTTGCCCAAACGTGCCGTATTCATTTTTTTTGTTGTTACATACAATATCAAAAACATAATGACTACAGCATAGGCAACATAACGATGTACAAACTGAATAACCGGCATAGCATCGGCAAAAGCTATCATCCCGCTTTTTTGAATACTCATAAAAACAGAAGCAGAAATCCAGTCCTCATCCATCTTAGGAAAAGAATTAAAAATTCTTCCTGCTTTGAGACCTGCAACAAAAGCACCATAAACAATCTGAAGTAAAAGTACAGACATTGTTATCCAGGATAATTTATAAAGTTTCTTCAAATGAATATCATAACTTCTTCGCATAGGAAAAATAAAATCGAGAGCCACATAAAACGTAGCGCCAAAGGTTATGAAAGCAGAAACCAAATGAATGGCTAAACGGTAGTGGCTTACAGAAGTACGCTCTGAGAGACCACTCTTAACCATAAACCATCCTAAAAATCCCTGTAGTCCACCCAAGCAAAATAATAATAACATTTTTTTCATCATAGATTTGCTGAATTGCTTCTTAATCCAGAAAAATAAAAAAGGAAATAAAAAAACAATACCGATAAACCTTCCTAACAAACGATGAAAGTATTCCCAGAAATAAATTTGTTTGAAATCATCTAAGCTAAAATTATAGTTAAGCAATTTATACTGTGGAATAGCTTTATAACTGTCAAACTCTTCCATCCACTCTTTCTCATTCAATGGCGGTATGGTTCCGTGAATGAGTTTCCATTCTGTAATAGACAAACCACTTCCTGTTAGTCTGGTTATGCCTCCAATAACTACCATAGCAGCAATGAGCAAACATCCTGTCAATAACCAAATGATAATTGCCTTTCTGTATTTCAAATTATAAATTTCGATACTCATTTTATACTATCTCTTAAGACAAACTGTGCAGTATTGCGGCTTCTCTGCTCTAACAAAATTTCTTTGCCTGATGTTATGGTATCAATTGTATTTTGATAATAATGCCTTATGGTATAAAGCATCAGGTCTTCATTATATCTTATTTTAAAATCTTTCTGCAATGCTTCAATCAAAGCTGGAATTTTAAAATTATCGTTATCAACACAAACAGAAAAACTGATGGCGGAGTTCTGCATGAGGTGAATTTTTACACCATGCCCAGCAAACAAAGCAAAAATACGCGACAGATTATCTTCAGCAATAAAAGAAAAATCTTTGGCTGAAATACTGATGAGTACCTGATTTTTTTTAAAAATATATGAAGGAATCATCGGCTTTGTTTGAACATTGGTACGGATAGTTGTGCCATTAGCCTCCGGCTTGAGAAAAGACTTTACAAACAGTGGTATGTTTTTATTTTCAAGTGGTTTTATTGTCTTGGGGTGAATGACTGTAGCTCCATAATAGGCAAGCTCAATAGCATCATGATAGCTTATTTGATCGAGCTTTTGTGCGTCTTTATAGAATTTTGGATCGGCATTCAATATACCGGGAACATCTTTCCAGATATACATGGCTTCTGCATTCAGCAAGTAAGCAAAAATTGCAGCTGAATAATCTGAGCCTTCACGACCTAAAGTTGTGGTATAATTTTCTGATGTACCGCCAATAAATCCCTGTGTAATGACAACATCAACCCCGCTAAAAGCAGGAACTACTTGTTTTTGCACCAGCATTTCACTTTTTTGCCAGTCAACTTTTGCTTCACGATAGGTATTGTCAGTCATCAAAACATCACGCACATCAAGCCAGATGTTAGAGCACCCTTGTTGCTCTAAATAGGCACCGACAATGCAAGTAGAAATCAATTCGCCCAGAGAAACAATCTGATCATAAACAAAATTATAAGTATGCTGCGGTTTTTCGTCAAGCATCCAGTCGGCTTCAACAAAAAAGTTGTTTACTTTATCAAAGACAGGATTTGCTTTTCCTGAAAACAATTCCTCCATAATTTGTTGATGATATTCTCTTACATCCTTTAGTGCCGCATGGGCATTGCCTTTAGAAAAAAAATAATCATTCACCACTATTTCCAATGCATTGGTAGTTTTTCCCATTGCAGAAATAACGACAAGTAACTTTTCGCCTTTGAATCCTTTTAGAATTTCGATTGCATTTTTTACAGAAGCCGCATCTTTAACCGATGCTCCGCCAAACTTAAAAACTTTAATTTTTGTGCCTGTCATAATTCAACGGCAAAAATGCATTATATAAATCTATTAAGAGAATA
Source organism: Bacteroidia bacterium (assembly GCA_037045145.1). NCBI lineage: Bacteria > Pseudomonadati > Bacteroidota > Bacteroidia > Bacteroidia bacterium. The sequence continues at coordinate 778,156 of JBAOIA010000011.1, read as the reverse complement.
TTAAACTCAAAAAAACTGTTGAAATGATAAAAATCAACTAACTTTCTTTAACCTTTTATTCATTAAACTTGTTTTAATTTAACCAACTAAATTTTGATTATGGATATAGCTATAACAATCATTGTTTCTTTACTGCTATTGACAGGCATTGCCGGAAGTATCTTACCTGTTCTTCCGGGACTTCCAATTGCTTTTGGAGGACTACTATTAGCCGACTGGCATTTTAATTTTTACACAGGACGTTTTTTGTGGATGATTTTTGCCATGGTTATCATCATTTCTATCTTAGACTACTATTTACCTATCTGGACAGCTAAAAGATTTGGAGCTACACGATACGGTGTAATTGGTAGCGTCATTGGTATGATATTAGGAATTTTTCTGACTCCGGTAGGAATGATTATGGGAACAATTATTGGCGCCATCATTGGCGATTTGCTTGCAGGGAAAAACACAAGAGATGCTTTGCGCTCGGGATTGGCAACAGTTGCCGGAACATTTCTTTCAATAGGAATAAAATTAGTTGGTGTTGGAATTATGACTTGGCATTTCATAAGGTCAACTATATCTTATTATGCCGATTAGCAGTAGAATTTTATATTTGCAGAAACAAAACACAAATTTTGAAGGCAACAATAAAAGGTCAGGAAATTAATCTCCACTTCGATTCTAAGAAAAAAGTTTTAACAAAAAACAATCAGCAAATTGAGGCCGACATTAAAAATATTTCAGAATCGTCATTAAGTATTCTGCTGCAAAACAAATCGTATAAAGCAGAATTGTTGGAAGCAAATTACACCGAAAAGCAATTTAAAATAAGAGTTAACGGTAATGTTTATCAGGTTGCACTGAAAGATAAATATGATGAGTTGTTGCAGCAATTGGGTATGGATAAAATGTTTGCTCAAAAAGTAAACGACCTAAAGGCACCAATGCCCGGATTAGTACTGGACATTTTAGTTTCTGAAGGGCAGACAATTCAAAAAGGTGATAACCTTTTGGTACTTGAAGCTATGAAAATGGAAAACAACCTGAAAGCCACCAATGATGCTGTTGTAAAAAAAATAAAAGTATCGAAGGGTGATAAAGTTGAAAAAAACACGGTCTTAATAGAATTATCTTAATCATAAAGAAAATGAAAAACAGACGAGATTTCATAAAAACATCTGCAATGGCAGCAGGTACGCTGGCATTGTACGGAATTGGCAGCAAGGTTGCCTTCGCATCAGAAACCAACGAAGACAATTTGTTTAAGTTGCCTGATTTGGAATATGGCTTTGAGGCATTAGAGCCAAACATAGATGCACTGACGATGGAAATACATTACACTAAGCATCATCAGGGATATGTAAACAATCTAAACAAAGCAGTTGTTGCAGAAAAATTACAAGGTCAGTCTTTAAATGATTTGTTAGCTAAGGTCTCGAAACATTCAACAGCAATTCGCAACAATGCAGGTGGACATTATAATCATTCTTTTTTCTGGAAGTTGATGCGTCCGGGAGGATCTAAAACACCAACCGATGCTTTGGCCGAAGCCATCACAAAAGATTTTAGCAATATTGACAACTTGCAAAAAACATTTTCTGATGCAGCAAAAAACAGATTTGGTTCCGGATGGGCTTGGCTTATTAAATCAACCGATGGCAAACTAAGTGTTACATCTACTCCAAATCAGGACAACACGCTGATGGACATTGCCGAAGTTAAAGGCACACCTGTTTTGGGAATTGATGTTTGGGAGCATGCTTACTACTTGCATTATCAGAACAAAAGAGCAGATTATGTTAGTGCCTGGTGGAATCTGATAAACTGGGATGTAGCACTTGAAAATTATAATTCCTGATTATTAGTTTACAGCTAAATCAGACTGCATTTCATCTTTTAATACCTTCATCACCTGACGGTCAAAAATCATATCACTGTCGGCTTGTTTTGAATTAAAATATGCCGTTAATTTATCCTGACGTTCAAAGGGAAGTAACTGACGTATTTGACTGATGAGATAGTTTCTTCTTTCTTTTAAAATCAACAACTTGGTTAGCAGCTGCTCGGGATTGATCTTTTTTAATGAATCCGGCAAAAAGGCTGCATCAATGTTTTTAAGATTGCCGTTGCGCGATTTGATATAATCTACCAAATCCCACTCATTTTGTTTTCCTTGATAACGATCGGAAATTTTGTGGTACAACAAATCTTCAAATGTTGACTGGCGCGCATTCATTGCATTTTTTTCATTGCTCACCATTGCTTTATAACTATCTCGTCCGGTTTTACCATAGTAGATATAGGTCTTATTCAGCTCTGATGCAAGTTTCTGCAGTTGGCTAATATCAGTAACTGTTGCATAGTCAGGCAATCGTTTATGTACTTTAACATCTATTGATTTTCCACCGGTAATTTCAGAAATTTTATACCAACCGCTTATGTCTTTTGCACGTAATGAACTGTAGCAATACAATGCATTTACAGATATACCTTTTTCTTTTGCCAGATCACAAGATTCTACAACATCAAACGCACCTAAGAATACCGAACCATTTCCGGTAAGGAAAATTTGTTTCACTGCATTTTTTTCATTTGACCAACTCAACATATCAAGCGAAGCACGAATAGCAGCACCCACATACTGATCGCCTTTTTCGATATTGGGTTTGAGTTTATACAATTCCGTTGCAATGTTATCAATATCAGAAGTAAACGGTGATAGCACTTTTACATATTGGTTTTTACTACCAAAACTTGGACGCGAGTAGCCCACCACAGCAAACCTTATTTGGCTGGAGGGATACAAACGATTGAGCTCGTTATTCATACCCCAAAGGTTGTCGCGGACATCATCTATCAATCCGTTGGTACTGCCGCTCAGGTCAAGTGTATAAACTATGTCAATGGGTTGACTTTTAGCGGAAGCTTTTGTTTGTGGTAGTATCCACGCTATGGTCAGAGCGAGAATTACCGGTTTTAATTTTAACAGGTTCATTGTTTTTTGGGGATTTATTGTGGTTTTTCAAAATTAGATATTATATTGTTTTGTGGTTTAGTCTCTAATATTGGTACTTTTGAACACTTTATTGTTTATGAACGAAACAAATATTCAGAAAATCAAGCATAAGTGGGGCGAACTTTTACGGCAAATGGATGTATCCTTTGGTGAAAAGCCCGATTTGCAGGGTATGATTTTCCTTATAGGAGTACAGGAACTGGGAAAAGGCTATCAGAACTTTACCAAGGAAGAAAAACAGGACTTAATGCATATTGCCACCTGCAAACTGCTTAGCCATGATGGTTATTACCGGCTTACAGGAGTAGATTCCGATGGATGGCCACAGTATGAAAAAATAAAGACATTACCTCAAATGCCTCTAAAAGAGCAGGATTTATTACTGAAAATCAATATTATCCGCTATTTTGAGGATGATGGTTATGAACTTGAAAAAAGTGAGGTTATTTGATGATTACTGTACGGTAAACAGTTTTTGATTGCTCCAAACGGATGTAATCTTTGCCTGTTTTGGGGCCTTTGCTGGCTTCAATATTTAAAACTGCTTCTAACTTAAACTCAAAAGAGGCTTTACCATATCCATCAGTAACACCTTCCTGATATACATTGGCCTGTACACCTGTGGTTGGATTTACAACAGCATCCTGTCTTAAAATTACAGTTGCACCTCTCACAGCAACTCCTGCACTGTCAGTAATAGTAATAATAGCTTCGCAAGGTCCTTCTTTTTTACAGGAAAAAGTAAAAAGAACAGTCATTACTATCAGTGAAGTTAAAACTAAATGAGTTTTGTGAAAACTACTTTTCATGCGAATGGAAATTTATTATTCTTGTACCTGTTTTTACGAACAGTATTATAAAATGTTTTATCAGCTCAAAAGTAATTAAAAATAGAAATGAAAAAAATCATCTGTATTATTGCAACATTCCTTCCCCTGATGGCACTGTCACAAACCGATAAAAGTCAGGCAAAACTTCAGGCAGAAAAAAGTCAAAACAAAGAAACTATGGTAGAAATTACAACCAATTTAGGTACAATGCGCTTTAAACTCTACAATGAAACACCATTGCACCGCGATAATTTTATTAAACTTGCCAATGAAGGTTTTTACGACAGCACGTTGTTTCATCGTGTTATTAAAAGTTTTATGATTCAGGGTGGTGACCCACAATCTAAAAATGCTGCTGCCGGAGCTATGTTGGGTAATGGTGGTCCCGGATATACAATACCTGCTGAATTTAATGCTGCATTATGCCATAAAAAAGGTGCGTTGGCAGCTGCACGTCTGGGTGATCAGGTAAATCCGCAAAAAGCATCTTCTGGTAGTCAGTTTTACATTGTACAAGGAAAACCTGCTTCCGACAACGATCTTACCATGATGGAAAATGCAAAGCACATGAAATATACTCCTGAGCAGCGCAAAGAATACACAACCGTTGGCGGCACTCCGTTTTTAGATATGGACTACACTGTTTTTGGTGAATTGGTTTCCGGCATGGATGTGCTCGATAAGATTGCAGCAGAGGCTACCAATGCTCAAAACCGACCTTTGCAAGATATTAGAATGACTGTTAAGGTGATAAAATAAATTCCGTTTAATTTCATTAAATTAAAAAAATCAGGTTCAGTGAACCTGATTTTTTATTTTTAAGTATAAATAATTTACACAATTAAAAAGTATTTGCGTTATTCGTTACGGTACAATGGCGAAGAAACAATCATTAGGAAAAAGAATAGTTTTAGTTACACTGCTGTTTTGTGGTATAGCAGTTCTTGCATTTTTTTATCGTAATCAAATAATCCGTTATGGCTATAAAGCCTGGCGCCTTGAAAAAAGATTGTTTGATAAAAATACCGGTTCTGCAACAAAAATACGTTTTCCAAAAGGCTATGAAGTACATGGCATTGATGTTTCACGATGGCAGACAGACATTGACTGGAGTAAATTAAAAGCTGCTGACCTAAATGGAGATACCATTAATTTCAGTTTTGCATTTATTAAAGCCACCGAGGGAATATTGCTTGAAGACCCTACATTTATTGATAACTGGGAGAGTGCACAAAAAAATAATATTATTCGTGGAGCTTATCATTATTTCCTTCCCAATGCTGATGTTTCTTTACAAGCAAAAAATTTTATTTCAAGTGTAAAATTAAAAAAAGGTGATATGCCTCCCTTAATTGATGTAGAAGAAAAAGGTAGTCTTACAAAAAAAGAATTGGTAAAAAAACTAAAACAATTTATTGTAATCATCGAAAAACAATATAAAGTTAAACCTATTCTTTATTCCAATATTAGCTTTATTGAAGACTATTTGGCTGATGATTTCCCTGACTACAATTTTTGGATTGCACACTATTATGAAGATGAATTAAAAATTGAGAAAACGGTAAAATGGCTTTTTTGGCAACACTCCGACCGTGTTTCTATTCCGGGTTCAAACTCATTTTATGATGCCAATGTGTTTAATGGTAATAAAAAAGATTTAAAAAAATTATTGATTAAATAAATACACATAAGCGTTTTAAAACTCAATTTTACACTAACATTATAAAGCAACATTATTAAATTACGATATAACGCTAAAACTATTTTCTCTCGCACCTCAATTCTGATGCAATGAACCAACTCAAACAAAAAATAATTCTGGCTTCACGTTCACCACGCAGACAACAGCTTTTGCAAATGATGGGTATTGAATTTGAAGTAAGAACTAAAGAAACAGGTGAAGATTATCCAGACCATTTGCAGAACGAACAGATAGTTTTATATCTCGCTTCAAAAAAAGCCATTGCCTTTGAAAATGAGATTAAAGAAAACGAATTACTCATCAGTGCCGACACCATTGTTGTACATCAGAATAAAGTGCTGAATAAACCGGCAGACTATAATGAAGCTGTTAAAATGCTCACTGCTCTTAAAGGCAGCATGCATGAAGTTTATACCGGAGTTTGCATTGCTTCCATCAACAAAAAAGAATTGCTCTATGACAAGAGTGAAGTTTATTTTCGCAACTACACAACTGAAGATATTCACTATTACATTAGCAACTTTAAACCTTATGACAAAGCAGGGTCTTACGGTATTCAGGATTGGTTTGGCCTGACATGTATAGAAAAAATTAACGGTTGCTTTTATAATGTTATGGGATTGCCAACAAGAAAAGTTTATCAGCAATTAATAAATTTTTAGTCATGCGAAAGGCTTATCTGCAAATGCACATTTCCATTTTGTTGTGGGGGTTTACCGGCATATTCGGTAAGGCAATTGAGATGAATGCCATCATGATTGTATGGTATAGAATGATCATCAGTGCAGTGGCATTGATACCGTTCATGGTAAAGCATAAACAGTTTATATTACCTGATAAAAAAAGGTTTGCGTCCATTATCATCACAGGTTTTGTAGTTTGTCTGCACTGGCTCACTTTCTATGCTTCAATAAAAGCTTCGAATGTATCTATTGCGCTCAGTTGTTTTGCTTCTGTTTCATTATTCTCTGCATTGCTTGAGCCATTATTTTATCGCAAAAAAATAAATAAGCAAAACATCATCCTGGCATTGTTTGTACTCGTTGGCATCTACATCATTTTTGCTTTTCAACAGTTATATGCTATGGGTATTGTTCTGGCATTAATCAGTGCACTGTTGGGCGCCTTGTTTACTATTCTGAATAAAATATTTGTAAGCAATGATGAGCCTGCACCGGTTACATTCATAGAATTACTCAGCGGGTTTGTGTTTTTATCCATTCTTCTTCCACTCATTTTACCGGCTTTTAATGTTAGCTTTCAAATACCTTCTACTATTGATTGGGTATGGCTGTTGTTGTTGAGTGTAGTTTGTACTTCTGTGGCATTCACCCTTTCATTGGAGGCGCTAAAAAAAGTAAGTGCATTCACCATGAACCTCTCCGTAAATCTTGAACCGCTTTACAGTATTGTTCTGGCAATAATTTTATTTAAAGAGAATGAATTGCTCAATAACGGTTTCTACATTGGCGCAGTCATTGTCATCAGTTCTGTATTCATTCATAGTCTGATGCAATACAGGGTCAGAGATAAATCAATCTCCGAGCAAGGCTAATGCTTTGCGTAAAGAAACAAACATCTGTTCAATATCTTCTAAATGTGCAGTTCCAATGGAGAGACGAAACCAATTTGAAGTTGTTGCTGCACCAAACGCGGAAAATGGCACCAAGGCTACCTTGGCATAGTTAATGAGAAAAGATGTTATATCATTTGAATTGTTTATCCGCTTACCATCCGGCATCACCTTATTCAAAATATCAAACTGAACGGTGAGGTAAATGGCTGCTTGCGGATCAATGGCATTGACAGGTAATCCATCATTTTTCATTTTCAAAAAGCCATCATAAAATGCGCTCAGTCTTTTTTCCACTTTTGATTTGTAATGACTTAAAAATGCATCTACCTCTTTCTCCTGTGTCAGAAAATGTGCTGTTGCTACCTGTTCGGCTTTAGGTGACCATGCTCCCACATGCGAAAGAATAGATTTCATTTTATCAATAATTCCTGCCGGGCCAAACGCCCAACCTACTCGCAGACCTGTTGCAGAAAAAGCTTTGGAAAGTCCATCAATATAAATTGTGTAAGGCCGCATTTCAGGAAGTAATGAAACAGGATCAACATGTTTTGTGTTTCCAAAGGTTAAAGCCATATAAATCTGATCGTACATCAGATACAATGGTTTCTTGCCTTCTCTTCTTTTATTTTCTTGTAATATCAATTCACAAATTTCCATCAATTGCTTACCGCCAAAAACTGTTCCGGTAGGATTTAATGGAGAACAAAGCGCAACCAATGCTGCCGATGAAAGATGTGATTTGAGCTCCGATGCCAAAGGCATAAAATTATTCTGAGGCAATGTTTCCACAGCAATAGCTTCTGCCTGCGATAAATGGCAGTAGTGGTTATTATTCCATGATGGAATCGGAAAAACAACTTTCTCTCCGGGGTTTACAACTGTTTTATACAATGCATAAATGAGAGGTCGTGCACCACCGGAAATTAAAATCTCATTGCTGCTGTATTGTAACTTTTGCAGTTTATTAATATAGCCTGCAACAGCATTGCGCAACTCCGGTTGACCGTTGGCAACAGGGTAATTGGTGTAACCTTCCTTATAAGCTTTAATAATTTCATTTTTTAGCGCATCAGGAATTGGAAAAATGGTTGGGTCATAATCGCCAATGGTCAGGTTAAAAATTTTATTACCTTTTTTAATTTGCTCGTTTACTTCGCCAGCGAGTTTTATAATTTCCGAACCAATTAAAGTTTCGGCCATATCAGAAGCAGAATATGCCCCTTTTTCAATTGTAGCTTGCATCATTTCAGTCAAAAATTTGCTTCGAAAGTATTCAGAAAATATGAGTTAACAATGCAAGTTTACTCATTTACAGGGATAATAAAATATCATCCGGACAATGGGTTTGTTTTTTTATCTTTGCACACTTCTGAAAAAAAAATTCAATTTACAAAAACACCTTAGAGGATGGAATTTGCAGCTACAGAAAATCAACAAATGATTGCACAAACGGTAAAAGATTTTGCCGAAAAACATATCAGACCCAATGTGATGACATGGGATGAAGCTCAGGATTTTCCTGTTGATGTTTTTAAAAAAATGGGTGATATTGGTCTAATGGGCATATTGGTACCGGAGCAATATCAAGGCGCTGGTTTAGGTTATTTTGAATACGTTACTGCCATTGTAGAAGTGGCAAGAGTGTGTGGATCTGTAGGCTTGTCAATGGCTGCGCATAACTCATTATGTACAGGACATATTTTAGCATTTGGAAACGAAGAGCAGAAAAATAAATGGCTACCTAAATTAGCTACCGGACAATGGATAGGTGCTTGGGGGCTAACAGAAGCTAATACAGGCAGCGATGCCATGCGCATGCAATGTGTGGCAAAGCAAGATGGCGACAGTTGGGTTATTAATGGAGCAAAAAACTGGATTACCCATGGCAAAAGTGGCGATGTGGCAGTAGTGCTTGCCCGCACCGGTGAATTGCTCGATTCCAATGGCATCACAGCATTTGTCGTTGAGCGCGGAACACCAGGATTTAAAGCAGGTAAGAAAGAAAATAAATTAGGAATGCGATGCAGCGAAACTGCTGAAATGATTTTTGAGGATTGTAGAATTCCGGCTTCCAATATTTTAGGTAAAGTAGGTGACGGTTTTAAACAAGCCATGAAAATATTGGATGGTGGACGCATTTCTATTGCCGCACTATCATTAGGAATTGCAAAGGGTGCATTTGATGCATCGGTTAAATATGCAAAAGAAAGACAACAATTTGGGCAGCCCATTGCAAACTTTCAGGCAATAGGTTTTAAGTTGGCCGAAATGGCAACAAAGATTGAAGCAGCTGAGCTTTTAATTTTACAAGCAGCTGATCTAAAAAACCGTGGTGAAAAAGTTACCCGTCAATCGGCTTTTGCAAAATATTATGCTTCGGAAGTGGCAGTTTATGTTAGCACAGAAGCTGTGCAGATTTTTGGTGGCTACGGTTACACCAAAGATTTTCCGGTAGAGAAATTTTATCGTGACAGCAAACTTTGCACCATAGGAGAAGGCACTTCCGAAATTCAAAAATTAGTTATTGCAAGAGAATTGCTGAAGTAAAAAAATATTACTATAACAAAAAAAGCTGCTCAAATGAGCAGCCTTTTTTTTGGGTGGTTCTCCTATCAGAACAACCAGCCTAATTTTATTTTAGCTGTAACGTTTGGTCCAAAGCCGGAATCTTTTCCTTGCTTTAATGATGGGTTACTTTTTGTGGTGGTTGTTTGTGCTGCAGTTATAGTGCTAACATTATTCACATCTGGCTCAGACTCTATCCATGGCGTTTTTACATCTAAGTAATCAGATTTTAAATCATCATATTTAGTGCTGTAGAAACCAAAGCCAAATTCAGCACCTAAGGAAAGGTTTTTACTGAAATAGTAATCCATACCTGCAATCAGATTTACACCAAAAGTTTTGCTGCCTGATGAACCACTTAAAGACTTAGTAGTCCAAGGTGCAGAAACAATAACTGTTGTTGATGTAGTATCATAAAACGTTGGTGACGTATAATCTGTTGGCAATATTGTGTCGCGTGTGAATTTTGTTTTTGAACTGCTGAAACTAATCTCTGCACCAATATATGGTGATAACCTGTCTGTACCTTCAAAATGCTTTTCAATACCCGGACGGAAACTAAAACCAGAAGTTTTACTTACCATATCTGCTTGTGGATTCATTCCTGTAGTTAATTGTATATAACCACCTCCGCCTTCAGCATGAAACACGGTTTTTGTTGTCGGGAATGCAAGCGTATCATCTGCCTGCATGATAACATCTGTGCTTTTTGAACTGCTAATAGAAATACTTAGTCTGGCAGCAAGCTTTCCATCTTTTAGAAATCTGCGATAAGTGATTCCTTCATTCAATGATAGTGGTGTACTTCCAAATGGTGCAAACAATAATTGGAGGTTGTTTTCTCCGCCTGCTTGTTTGTACGGTTGAGCCTCAACGGCTGTCAGACACAAGAACATGCCTGTTGCAAATAACATTAGTCTTTTCATTTTATTTTTCAGTTTTTGTTTGACGTAAAATTATTCCCAATAAATCCTTTTATAATTCTATTTTCTCTGAATTATAAACATGTCAATATGAATAACTCCAAAATGAAAATTCAAATCACGGTGCTACAATCTGTTGCAGTGCAGGATACTCATTAATACGTGATGTTTGGTTAAAACCATTCTGCACAGCTTTATTAAAATCTGACAAAGCTTTTTCGGGTTGCTTATTGTTGGCTTTATAAACAGCCGAAAGAAACCATGCCTCAGAATTATTCGGTTCAGCTATCTGATAAATTTGTAGAACTTTATCTGATTCAGGAGCATTTTCACCTACTAACTGCTTGGCAAAAGAATAACAGGCAATACCAATAAATCCCAATAGGCGGTTACTCATGGCTGCCATCATTTTGTCTTGACTATTTGAAGCTGCAATTTTCAAATCAGTAATTTCTTTTTGCCACCATGCCAGATTTTGATTTGAAAAAGCATCCCTCAACATTTTTTGCATTTCCTTTTCCTGATAAAGCATATTCTGACTTCGAATACGCCACTTACGCAAGTTATCCGAGTTTTCAATTTCTTTAAGTTTACTTTTTAAGTTTGTTACATCCGTTAAACCTTCAAAGCACATAATTCCGAATTGCAGCTGCGCAAATCGCTTACCCGGTGATGCTTTGTTTACCGAACTATTAATCTTCTTTAACCAGTTATGATAATAGTCTTCTACAACAGATGTCTGCATCTGTAACTTATTTTGTTTCACCATATTCATTATAGTAAAGAGAATGGCATCATGCATATCACTTATGCCAGGCCATTGATGCGAGCTATCTGTTTCAATAAATGCATGGTGTGTTACATCAACAGATTTTTCTAATGCAACCATTTCATGATAATTAAAATCATTGATGCCTGCAACTGAAACCACACTCATATTTTTATCAAACCTACCATTCTCAAACATGGCTCCTGAACAAGCTATCAATCCTGAAAAAAAATGTTGACTCATTGCAAGATTACAGGCAACCTTACTACCTCCTGAAAAACCTGCAACAATTTGTTGCTGTGTATTTACAGGCAATCTGTTTTGACAATCAGAAAAAAGAGCACTGGCGATTTGCTGTGATTGATCAAAAGGCATTCCGTTTTCAATACTATTGCAGCCAATCATAATCAACTTAAAAGCATCAGCAATTGATTTGTATTTTTCTAATGGCAAATTTCCATCTGCATGAGGGTCAAAAAAATAAACTACAGGAAGTGGTGTTGTATCGTTACTTTCAGAAGGTGTATATACAGAAAACAATACACTACTGTTACTCTCTGCCTTGATGCTGGAAAGAAGTTTCCCGGGTTCTGCTTTTATCTTTGTAAAATGCGTCTGTACTACAGTTGAGGAATCCACTTGTTGTGCAATTTCTTTTTTTTCTGTTGACGGTGTGCAAGAAGAAAAAAGAAAACTGATAATAACTAACCGGAACAACAACATATTACTTATTTTTAATTAGCATCTTCTTTAAACCAGCCGGAATACATAACATAGTTATTGGCAATACGCTCGTTCAAATCTTTGAAATGTTCAGGGCTCACTTCTTTTACCTTTTTTGCAGGAACTCCTGCATAGATACAACCTGATTCTACCACAGTATTTTCCAGCACAACAGAGCCTGCTGCAATTATTGCATTTGTTTTAATGATGGCATGATCCATTACTATTGCGCCCATACCTATCAACACATTATCTTCAAGTGTACAGCCATGAACAATGGCATTATGACCGATTGAAACATTGTTACCCACAACAGTTGGTGCTTTCTGATAGGTGCAGTGAATAATAGCGCCATCCTGAATATTTACTTTATTGCCAATTGTAATTGAATGTACATCACCTCTTACTACTGCATTAAACCAAACACTGCAATCATCACCCATCACCACCTGCCCAATTATTGTGGCATTTTCAGCAGCATAAAAGTTCTTCCCAAATTTCGGCAGTATGCCATTAACAGGTTTTATCAGTGCCATGAAATATTTTTCTTCAAAACTACAACTACCATTCAATAAAATGAAATTGTCTGCCAACAAAAAAAATTAATCTTTAGGGTATGACCTTCCCTTCCATTGATAATGATTTGACAGGCTTAAAACACCAACAACAAAAGTATAGACAGGATAGAGCAACTGCATTAACACGTAAGCACCGGGATAAAATTTCTGTTTAAGCTTTGATGATACATTCTGAATAAAAATAAAATCACATATCCATTTTGTTGCTAATGTTACTGCTGACACCAACCAAAGCTGACTCACTGTTGGCAAAATTATCAAACCAAAAACAGCAGCATATTGCAATACAGAAAATATTGCAACAAACAAACCGGTTGTTTTAATATACTGTTGTTTGTAATGTTTCACTTTTGATGCCCATCTTATTCGCTGATTTATCAATGCTGATAAACCGGAAAGAGCATCAGAAGTTACAACTACTTTATCGGAAGCTAAAGCTTGTATGCTTTGCTTGTTCTTTGCAAACAATGACAACATAAAAAAAGTATCATCTCCTGAAGGTACATCATGCCGCAATTCAGCATTATTTATTTGCAGATAGGCATTCTTTTTAAAAACCAAATTGGCACCATTGCACATTAATGGTTTTCCAATAGCTAATGACCCAAGTGTTAATGCAGCTAATCCTAATGATTCTGTCTGTTGAATTTTTGATAATTCCCCTTTGCCTTGTAAAACAACAGGCAATATTAACATATCGGGCTTCGAAAAATTAAATTCGTTATTTATTGTCAATAGCCAATCATGATTAAAAACGCAATCGGCATCAGTTGTAATTATTACTTCTGCTTTACTTGCTTTAACTCCTTCTGCAATAGCAGCTTTTTTTCCATTTGAATTCTGAAGTGAAAATACGGCACCATTTAACTTGAGCAAGTCAAACAAATGTTTAGCAGTTGTTACAGTTTCATCTTCAGAATGATCGTCAACAATAATAATTTCAAAATTTGATTTATTATAACTCTGTTCTGCCAATGAATTCAGTAATCGTTTTATGTTGGCTTGTTCATTACGTACAGCAATGATTATTGAAAAAAAATTATTGATTTGATTCTGATTAACCGGAAGTTGCTTATTTGCTAATACATTAAAGCCAATCATCCATCTGAAGGTCAGAAAAAAATACATTGCAGGAATCAATAACAAAAAAAGCATAGGCAAATGTAAGGATAGGAAAATTTAAATCGTCACTTTAAGATAAAGGCAAAAAAAAACCGCATTGCTGCGGTTTTCAAATTTCTTAAAAGAATTTTATCCGTTAAGTGCTTCTGCACCTGCCACAATCTCAAGAATCTCATTGGTGATAGCTGCCTGTCTGGCTTTATTATATTGCAGACGAAGGTCTTTAATTAATTCACCTGCATTGTCGGTGGCTTTGTTCATAGCTGTCATTCGGGCACCATGCTCACTTGCATGAGAATCAAGAACAGCTTTAAACAACTGCGTTTTTACTGCTGTAGGTAACAGTTCGCTAACGATAGATTCTTTATTGGGTTCAAAGATATAATCGCTTACAGTTTTGCTTTTTTCTTGCGAAGCAGGAGGAATTATTGGCAATAATTGTTCGGTCTGCAATATCTGTACAGCTGCATTTTTAAACTGATTATAAACCAAAATCACTCTATCCCATTTTTCTTTTGCAAACTCATCCATAATACGTTCAGCAATTTGAGCAGTGTTTGCAAAATTCAATGCACTGTATAAACTGTTTTCATTGCCTGCATAAACATTTTGATTCTTTGCAAAAAAGTCTCCTGATTTTTTACCAATGGCAAGAACTTTTACTTTTCCTTCTTTTGTTTGTTTCTGATAGGTTTCATTAAGCAATCTTGATGTTGCCTTTATTACCGATGAGTTAAATGCACCTGCAAGACCACGGTTTGAAGAAATTGAAACGATGAGGATATTATTTGCAGCACGAACTTTGGTAAATGGGCTTCCGTCTGATGATAAACTTTGTGAAAGATTTTCAAGTATCTCTCTCAGTTTGGCAGCATAAGGACGCATTTGCAAAATTGCATCCTGAGCTCTGCGCAACTTTGCGGCAGAAACCATTTTCATTGCTTTGGTAATTTGCTGAGTAGAATTTACCGAAGCAATGCGCAGTCGAACTTCTTTTAAATTTGCCATTTATATAATTCAGAATTAAGAATTCAGAATATTATTGATTTCTTAGTTTTACTTTATTACGAATATTTTGGTGCTAAGTCTGCAGCCACTTTTTCTAATACTGAGGTGATACTGTCATCAAATTCACCTTTCTTCAATCTATCGAGAATAGGTTTTTGTGTTGCTTCAAGAAGGCTCAGATAATTGGTTTCAAACTCTCTTACTTTCTTTACATCAACATTACGTAATAAACCTTTTGTTCCAAGATAAATTATGGCAACCTGCTGTTCAACTCGCAATGGAGAGTACTGTCCTTGTTTAAGAATCTCTACGTTACGGGCACCTTTATCCAATACGTTTTTAGTAGCAGCATCAAGGTCAGAGCCGAATTTTGCAAACGCTTCCAACTCGCGATATTGAGCCTGATCGAGTTTTAATGTTCCTGCAACTTTTTTCATTGATTTAATCTGTGCATTACCACCAACACGTGATACAGAAATACCCACGTTAATAGCAGGACGTACACCGCTATTAAACAGGTTTGCCTCAAGGAATATCTGACCATCAGTAATAGAAATTACGTTGGTTGGAATATATGCTGACACGTCACCTGCCTGTGTTTCGATGATTGGAAGTGCTGTTAACGATCCACCGCCTTTCACTTTTCCTTTTAATGAATCAGGAAGGTCATTCATTTGTTGAGCAATGCTGTCTGATGCATTTATTTTTGCGGCACGCTCAAGTAAGCGGCTATGTAAATAAAATACGTCACCGGGGTATGCTTCACGTCCCGGAGGTCTTCTCAACAACAAAGATACCTCACGATATGCAACAGCTTGTTTAGATAAGTCATCATAAATAATCAAAGCCGGACGACCTGTGTCGCGGAAATATTCTCCGATGGCAGCACCGGCAAACGGAGCATAAAACTGCATAGGTGCAGGTTCAGAAGCAGAGGCCGATACGATTACAGTATATGGCATGGCTCCACGCTCTTCTAATGTTTTTACAATGTTTGCAACAGTAGAACCTTTTTGTCCTATGGCTACATAGATACAATATACCGGTTTACCTGCTTCATAAAATTCTTTTTGGTTAATAATGGTATCAATACACACCGCTGTTTTTCCTGTCTGACGGTCACCGATAACCAACTCACGTTGACCACGTCCGATTGGAATCATAGCATCAATAGCTTTGATACCTGTTTGTAATGGCTCGTTTACAGGCTGACGGAAAATTACGCCCGGTGCTTTACGCTCCAATGGCATTTCGAATGTTTCGCCCTGAATAGGTCCTTTACCATCAATAGGATTACCTAAGGTATCAACAACGCGACCAAGCATGCCTTCACCAACATTTATTGATGCAATCAGGCCTGTACGTTTTGCTGTATCACCTTCTTTAATATCTGATGAAGTACCAAGTAATACGGCACCTACATTATCTTCTTCAAGGTTAAGCACTACACCTTTAAGTCCGTTTTCAAATTCAATCAGCTCACCTGACTGAACATTGGTTAGTCCATATATACGTGCAATACCATCACCAACCTGCAATACGGTACCAACTTCCTGTAAGTCGGAAGAAGTTTTAAATCCAGAAAGTTGTTGTCTCAAAATTGCTGAAACCTCATCGGGTCTTATCTCTACCATTGTTTTTGAATTTTAAATTTTATAGAATATTTTAATAATTTTTCTCGTAAAGGTTAATCTTTAATTCTCTGCGAATTTCACGTAGTTTTGTTTCTATGCTTGTGTCAACCTGCTTATTATTCATCTTCAACACAAATCCTCCAATCAAATCCTTGTCTATTTCTTCAACCAATTCAACTTTACCTTTAGCCTCGGCAGAAACTATTTTCATTATTTCTGCGCGCAATGTGTCATCTAATTTAAATGGTGTTGAAACAACTGCTGTAGCTATTCCTACATGCGCTTTGTAAAGACTGATAAACTGGCGTGTAATATCTTCAAGATATCCTTCTCTTCTTTTTGCAACGATGATGTTCATAAAAGCATAGGTAACATCAGATACTTTACCTTTAAAAATCAAAGAGAGAATATTTTGCTTTTTGTCTGTGTTGATAATTGGATTACGGAGCAATAAGGCAAGTTCGCGGCTTGACGAAATTGTCGAAACCACCAGCTCCATATCGGCATAAATTTTCTGCTCGGTTTTTTGCTCTATTGCCAATCCAAGTAGTGATTTGGCATAACGTCCGGCAACTTTTGTTTCCATTGCTGTTCGATTAATTCATTTTTACATCCTTCAGCAAATCGGCAACGAGGGCTTTTTGTTTGCCATCGTCTGCAAGTTGCTGCTTCATTATTTTCTCTGCAATTTCAACAGAAAGCAAAGCCACCTGATTTTTTAAATCGGTGATAGCAGCCATTTTTTCGTTATGAATACCTTCGCGTGCAAGCGTCAATAAACGATCGGCTTCTGCGGTTGCTTTGTCACGAGCTTCGTTAATGATGTTATCCTTGGTTACACGTGCTTCTTTAAGAATTTTATCTCTTTCCTGACGTGCTTCTGCCAACAATTTTTCATTGTCAGCTTTAAGGTTTGCCATTTCATCTTTTGCTTTTATGGCAGCATTCAAAGCATCTTCGATAGACTTATCCCGTTCGTTGAGTGCATTAAGAATGGGCTTCCATGCAAATTTTGTAAGCAGAAACAGGACGATAAGGAATCCCAGTACCATCCAAAATGTTAAACCAAATGCGGGCTTTAGCAGTTCCATGTATATTTCTTTTTTGTTTTAATTTTAATTTAAATTTTCCTGTACAGACAACCAATCGTTACCTGCACAGGAAATGTTGTAATGAATTACTTGAATACTACAAGCAATCCAACTACCATTGCGAAGAAGGCAGCACCTTCAACGAGAGCAGCGGTAAGGATCATGTTGGCACGAATGTCGCCTGATGCTTCCGGCTGACGAGCAATAGCTTCTACAGCACTGCCGCCAATACGGCCAATACCTACACCTGCACCTAATGCTGCAAGTCCGGCACCCAAAGCAGCCACACCGTAACCTATTCCCAGGTTGCCTGCTACTTCTAATAAGATGGTTGATAACATGTTATTTATTATTTAGAATTTAGAAATCAATTATATAATTAAAGCTTCCTCTACCTTAGCATCCTGATGTTCGGCATCATGATGATGTTCTTCAACAGCTGCACCAATATAAATTGCAGAAAGTAGTGTAAAGACATAAGCTTGCAGAAATGCTACTAACAATTCCAGAAACGTCATGAAGACCATAAAGGCTAACGATACCACACCAACGCCCATTCCGGCACCTGCACTCATTTCACCAAAAATAAAAATCAAACTGATGAATGAAAGTGCAATGATGTGTCCGGCAGCCATGTTGGCAAAAAGTCGAATCATCAATACAAATGGTCTCAGAAACAATCCTAGTATTTCAATAGGTGTGAGCAAAAACAAAACCCATGTTGGCACACCGGGCATAGCAAAAATGTGTACCCAATAATTTTTGTTGGCACTGAAAACAGTAATGATGAGTGTCATCACTGCCAGCGACATGGTTATGGCTATATTGCCTGTCAGGTTAGCTCCTCCCGGAATTAAAGGTATTAGACCAAGCATGTTATTTATCCAGATAAAGAAAAACGCAGTCAGCAAATAGGGCATATACTTCTGATACTTGGGTCCGATGGCTGATTTAGCGACATCGTCACGAACAAAAATGATTAAAGGCTCAATAAGCGACTGAAGTCCTTTAGGTGCCTGATTGGGTCTGGTCTTATATGCTTTGGCTATTGAAGTAAACAGCCATATCATCAAAATAAGACTAACGAAAAGAGCAAAAACATTTTTTGTGATAGAGAAATCATACAGGTTAGCGGTGAGTGCTTCGTTAAGGGTAGCATGGTGAGCATCGGTTTCTTCCATTTCGTCAACAGCGGCAATTTTTTGCTCTTTAAGCATATAACCGTTATAGGTGCTGTGTCCGTGATGAAAGCGACCGGAAGAAAATACAGAAAGACCTCTTTCTGGCGAATAAATAATGATAGGTAATGGAATTTCTGTTTCACCCCACAAGTGCCAGCCATGTGCATCAGAAATGTGACTCATAATCATCTTTCCTGCATCAAACTCTGCAGATTCTACAGATTCAGTTGTTGCAGTACTCAATGAATCATGTGTTTCCTGAGCAAAAGAAACAAAAGGAACCAGCCAAAGCAGGATAGCGGATATGAGGATGCGTATATTCAGATTTTTCATTTGTAACATTAAGGCTTATTGCCCCCTTTCAAAACGGCTGCAAAAGTAGAAAAGAATACCTAAAAAGCAATTATAGTTTTGAAAAGTTATTGAACACCTTATTTAACTTAATTTCGGGCAAATTTTTTATCAATGAAACTCGATATTTTAGCCTTTGGTGCCCATCCGGACGATGTAGAATTAGCCTGCTCCGGAACACTGGCAAAACATAAAAAAATGGGTCATAAAACCGGTGTGGCAGACCTTACGGATGGTGAGTTAGGCACACGTGGAAACCCCGAATTAAGACGTTCTGAAGCAATGAAAGCGGCAGAAATTATGGGACTTGAAACGCGTCATTTTTTTGGTTTCAGAGATGGTTTTTTTCAAAATGACGAACATCACAGGATTAAAGTTATTGAAATTTTACGTCATTTTCAGCCCGATATTGTTATTACCAATGCACCGTCAGACCGTCATCCGGATCATGGTCGTGGCTGTAATTTGGTTTCTGACTCCTGTTTTTTATCCGGGCTCAGAAAAATTAATACTTCTTATGAAGACCGTGAACAACAGCCTTGGCGGCCCAAGTTGGTGCTCCACTACATTCAGGATCGTTACTTTAAACCAGATATAGTTGTTGATATTTCAGATTTTTTTGAGGATAGGATGAAGGCCATAATTGCTTATAAGTCGCAGTTTCACGATATTTCTTCTAAGGAACCACAGACCTACATTTCCAGTCCTGAGTTTATAGATTCTCTCAAATCACGTCCGGCAGAGTTTGGTAGGTTAATTGGCGTTGATTATGCAGAGGGCTTCTTGTTCAGCCGTATTACCGGTATTCATGATTTAAAAACGCTGATTTAAGATTCTTGAACATATAGAACCAAAATTTTCAGCAGATCAATGCAAATAAAAAAGGCGACCAAACGGTCGCCTTTTTCAATGATTTTACTTAGTTATTATTTCACTACGAAAAGTTTGGTAACTCTTGCACCTTCTGTGGTGATAGTGTATAGATAAGTACCGGCTGCAATATTTGAAACGTTAAGTTTCAATGTTTGGATTCCGCTTAATTTACCAAAATTATAGCTGGCAACATTCTGTCCCATCAAGTTAGTTACTTCTACTGTTACATTTGAAGAAGTGTTGAAGTTTGCTGGGATGTTAAGAACATCATTTGTTGGATTTGGATAAGCAACACCAACATCAACTTTATTTATTTCTTTAACAGCAGTCACTGTTGTAAGTGGAGTAATTCTTAATGGATCAATAACTTCTGTAAATGCTGCATCATCAACCTGTCCGCAAACATATTTATGAGTTACAGGTGTTCCAACGCTTGGTGTACCGGCAGTACCGTTTGACAATTCCTGATAGGTAATTGGAATAGATGTAGTTGTTCCATTGGTTTGAGAAATCATTGCAACGTTACCTATGATTACTGATGACTCTGCCAATGAACCGGCTGTAAGGTTCATCAATGGTGTTTCAAGACCACTTGTCAAGTCATAACCTATACACCATGCATCAGGCAATACGTTTTCTGAACCCGGATTGGCAATAGTATCTGTGTCAAAATACACATAGAATATTTTATCACCGGCAGCATTTCTGCTCAAGGCAGGACGTGTTCTGTCGGCAGCAGTTGAACCGGCATTGTCATCCCACACACCCTGATAAGTCTGAGTTGTAGAAAGGAATTTACCAAACCAGCTGGTACCACCGTCATTAGAGTAAATATCACACACACCAAACGCTCCTGCTCCTGCAAGGTATTGACCGGCTACAGGATCAAGCATAAACACATTGCTTATTAAGTGTGGATTGTCGTTATTATCTAATACCACATCAAATTCAAACAACATTGACCAAACATAACCTGTTTGCGGAGTACCCAATATAGTGTCCATATTGTTTAGACTTACCATTGTAGGTCCTGTCCAAGTAGCACCACCATCAGTTGTTTTGAAGAAGCATGGCATGTAGGCATTTTGGCTGTAAGTAAAGTTTGGATCGCCATAATGAGAGATAGTAAATAAATAACCTGTCTGACTGTTGGCAGACCATACACTTCTTACTTCATTTTGGAACAATGCAGTTCCGTCATTAGGGTCAAGATCCGCTACAAAAGGTACTGCAATGTTTGTATAATCATACTTGTTGGCAGCACCATTCCATACACCTTTAGTAAGCCACAGGTTAATATTGCTATAAGCCTGAGAACCTACTGCATCATCCTGAAAATCGCCAACCCAAACGTTACCAACGTTATCACTCTCCATGCTACTTGGAATATCGCCCATGAAACCACCTTGTACAAAATCCTGAACTTCTTGATTGGCATTGGTACCATCTAATTTAGAAGTACAGTGCGATTGGCTGATCCAACCGCTACCACCGGTGTTTGAACCAAAACCGGCAACCCATGCATTGGCAGGATCTGTGTTTCCTGCAGGGTTGTAGATAGCCCCCATCGGATATCGAGCAAGATTTGAATTTACAGGTTGATATACAGGCCCCTGATTGATGTTCCATGTTGCACCACCATCTGTAGAGATATCCCAGAAAAGATCTCCTGAGTTTGTACCTACACCACCTGATGGGTTACCACGGTGAATGAAAGCGATGGTATTAAGCGATGGATTATAAATCAGGTTGGAGCGACCACCGTTAATTGCAGTAAAACTGTTGGCAGAACTTCCTAAAGTGGTTTCACATCCTGCAGTAAATGTTGTACCTGATATGCCATGCACACGCTGAGAAACATTAAGCTTCACGCCATTATCTATGGCTTCAAGCTTATTTGTTTTTTTTGTTGCTTCCTGAGCATTCAGCGTAGCTGCTGCACCTAAAGCAAGTGTAATGAGTAAACCTTTTTTCATTGTTTATTTAATTTAATTTTTTACATGATTAATCGGACAAAGGTAATAGCTTTTTTTGTTTTAAAAATTTAAAAATGTTTTTCTTTGAAAATATCTCCTGAACATGACTTTAATTAGACAATCTTCATTAAAAGAAACATAATTAAAATATCATTTGTCTAAATGTTTTTTTGCATTACTTTTGCGCCTCGTTACAAATGTGTGTTAAGCCCATTTGTTTTCTAATGGTGAATGTAGCTCAGCTGGTTAGAGCATCAGATTGTGGTTCTGAGGGTCGTGGGTTCGAGCCCCATCTTTCACCCTGATTTTTAAAATTGAAGTTTTAAGTAAAATTTTATATTGAAAATTTTACACTTCGGTAATTAGCCTTAATTTTTATGGAGTATAATACCAAACGTCCTGAGTTGATTATTTCGGAATATGGACGCAACATTCAAAGAATGATTGACTATGCCATTCAACTCGAAAGCCAGGAAGAACGAACAAAAGCAGCAAATGCAATTGTTAATGCAATGGTTGTGCTGAATCCGCAAATCAGAGAATATAATGATTACAAAATAAAACTTTGGGATCATCTGTTTATCATGTCTGATTATAAGCTACAATGTGATTCTCCTTATCCTATGCCTTCGCCTGAAAAAAGAAAACTTACTCCTGAAAGAGTTCCATACCCTACCTACAGCATCAAATTCAAACACTACGGCTCTATTATCTATAACATGATAGAAAAAACCTGCGAAATGGAAGATGGTCCGCAGAAAGAGCAGGTGATTTTGATGATTGCCAATTTTATGAAACAGTCGTATGTTAATTACAACCGCGACAATGTAAATGATGAAGTAATATTTGAGCATCTTCGTAAAATTTCCAATGGAAAACTTTCGCTGAAAGAAGATGTCAGATTAAGATATATTGCTGATGTTCGACCCATGAATAATAATGGTGGTGGAAAAAAGAAAAAGAAAAAGAAAAAATCGTCACAACATTAATTAATAATGGCTAACAGTTTTGAAATTACAGGTGGGCAACAGCTACAAGGTGAAATAGAACCGCAGGGAGCAAAAAACGAAGCATTACAGATTCTTTGTGCCGTATTGCTGACCGATGAGAAAGTTACCATTCACAACATTCCTGATATCAGAGATGTAAACAAACTGATTGACTTACTACGCAGTTTGGGTGTGCTTATTGAAAAACTCAAACACGGTAGCTATACTTTTCAGTCAGACAATATAAATCTCGATTTTTTAAAGACAGATGATTTTATTCGTCAGGCAGGATCTTTAAGAGGTTCTATTATGATAGCAGGTCCATTGCTGTCACGCTTTGGCATTGCCTGTGTACCTAAACCGGGTGGTGACAAAATTGGTCGCAGACGTTTAGATACGCATTTCATAGGTTTTCAGAACCTGGGTGCTAAATTTGATTTTGATTCTCATACCAAAATATTCAGCGTTTCGGCTAAAAAACTAAAAGGTGCATATATGCTCCTTGACGAAGCTTCGGTTACCGGAACAGCCAATATCATTATGGCTGCTGCCTTAGCTGAAGGAACAACAACCATTTATAATGCAGCATGCGAACCTTACATACAGCAACTCTGCAAGATGCTTGTCAGTATGGGAGCAAAAATCTCAGGCATTGGCTCAAATCTATTGAGCATAACAGGTGTTTCCAAAATGACAGGATGCACGCATACCATGTTGCCCGATATGATTGAGGTAGGAAGTTTTATTGGTTTGGCTGCTATGACTCAGTCTGAAATAACAATAAAAAACTGTAGTGTTGCCAATTTAGGTATTATACCTTCTACATTTCAACGCCTTGGAATAAAATTAGAAATTAAAGGGGATGATATTTACGTACCTGCACAAAAAAATTATGAAATAGATACTTTTATTGATGGTTCTATTCTGACTATTGCAGATGCCATCTGGCCCGGATTGACACCTGATTTGCTGAGTGTAATTTTAGTAACAGCAACACAGGCAAACGGCACAGCACTCATACATCAAAAAATGTTTGAAAGCCGTTTGTTCTTTGTAGATAAACTGATTGATATGGGGGCACAGATTATTTTATGCGACCCACACCGTGCAACAGTCATAGGGCTTAACCGCAAACATTCACTCAAAGGAATAGAAATGACATCACCTGACATCAGAGCGGGTGTTGCCTTGCTCATAGCAGCACTTTCTGCAAAAGGCAAAAGTATCATCCACAATATTGAACAGATAGACCGTGGTTATGAAAGAATAGATGAAAGATTGATAAAACTTGGTGCCCATATCAAAAGGATTTAAAACAATTTAATATTTTAGCGTTTAATAAAAAACAAATGAAGGCTTGTCACTGTGGTATGATAGTTGGCAGCCATAAACAAAATTAAAAATATGACAACTACACTTAAAGCAACATTCTTATCGCTGGCAATCATCGGCACTGCATTTTTTTCACAGGCTCAAAAGCCGATTGAAGGCATTGCCATAGGTAACAAAGCACCTGAACTGGCATTTACGTCACCCGAAGGAAAAACCATTGCACTTTCATCACTGAAAGGAAAAATTGTATTGATAGATTTTTGGGCATCATGGTGCGGCCCTTGCCGGATGGAAAATCCTAATGTTGTTGCTGCCTATAATAAATATAAAGACAAAAAATTTAAAGGTGCTAAAGGCTTTACTGTTTATGGAGTATCGCTTGATCAGGATAAAAACCGCTGGATGAATGCCATCAAACAAGATAAATTAGATTGGCCAAGCCATGTGAGTGACCTTGCCGGATGGAACAGCAAAGCAGCACAGATTTACAGAGTAAACTCAATACCTGCCAACTGGCTTATTGATGGCAACGGATACATTGTGGGAAGCAACTTGCGAGGACAGGCATTAGATGCAGCCATTGAAAAGCTGCTGGCACAGTAAATAAGATTTAATACTACTAATGAAAAACAGCCGGAAATTCCGGCTGTTTTTTTTATGCTCTTGACTTAAATTCACTTTATTATTTTGTGTGAGACATTACCCAATAGCCGAAAAACGATTTTGCTCTACTTCACCTTCATCATGCGTTTGGTTTCAATGGTTTTTCCGTTTATCACCAACGAATAGGAGTAGGTGCCTGACGACAATTTGTTGCCATAAACCAACAGCGAGCCTGCTCCTGCCTGATGTATCTTAACAGACCTTAATATGCTGCCGTTCTGATTGTAAAAAACAAGCATGGCATTTAGGGTTTCTGTATCCTGTTGTGGAATGTTCCAGTTGATGGTGGTGTTTTCTGCAAACGGATTGGGGTCATTGCCCAATATGATGGCAGGAGTGTTATCCAGCTCTATGGTTTGATGATTGCTGCTATTGTTTTGATTTAACAAGGGTGCATTGCAGCATGAGGCTACTGCCATCACCAACGAATCGAGTCTGCTTTGCAGTGTGGTTAATTGATTGGTCAATGTGTCTATCTCCTTAGCCTGACTTTTATAGCCTGCTATCAGCAGTGGTATAAACTCCGTGTAGTTTACTGCCTGAATGTTTTTTTGTTGTGATACTATTGTTCCTGAACTATCATATTCCGCAGGTTGTATAAAGTTTCTCACCATTTGAGGTAACACTTGTTTAACCTCATGTGCCAAAACTCCATAGTGTGTTCCTGTTTCAAGATTTAAACCGTAGTTGTTTAACGTATCATAGTTAAAAGAATATACCGGAATGTGATTCAGCAATGTGTCTTTAAGACCTATAGGTGTAATGTTTTGCTTAAGCGATGAATCACTGGTAAAATAGGTGTTTTGTGTAGTGTAAACTGCTCCATTAAAAAATCCTGCTGCTGAAGTACAGTTGCCGTTTGCACAGCTACTCCCTTTAACCAGCGAATAGATACCGTAATTAGTATGTTGCCCTCCTAAGGCTGTAGTATATACTCCATAGCTATCGGTAAATGTTGAGGTTGATATTGCTCTTGCTTCTACACCTATATTAGAACCCAAACTGCTTGTGTTGCTGCCCGATGCTCCCGTAGCATAAAACATTGCTCCTTTGTTGGAAACTTGTCCAATTCTGCTGCCACTACTGTAGCCGAATACTCCGGCATGGTATTTTTCGCTGTTTGAATTGGTGTTACCTGCCGTTAATCCATATACCATATAGTTTCCTGCATAGGTAGGAGTTTGTGCTTCAACAAATAATTTGCTTGCGTAAACCGCATATCCCAAAACTATGCCCGCTGGTGATGCAGGAACAGGATTGCTATTAAAATCATCTTTCATTACAGTTATTCTTGATAAGGTATTATAACCCATCCAACTGTTCACACTGCCGCCATTGTCCTCATGGTCAAATGTGATGCTGTTGGGAGTGCTATTGCCCGTGGGTGTTCCTACCATACGCAGGTGATATTGACGGTTGCCATCGCCATATATTTTCATTTGGTCTTTTACATTGGGACTTGTTGTGGCGCTGTGAAGTATAGAAAGTCCTTCATCGTCCTTTGATTCTATCATCACCGCAGGTGGATTATTTTGACCATGCACCGTTAATCCAAATGGTGTGGTTATATGATTGCGTGTAAACAGTGCCGTGCCTTCCACCTGAAATTTATACTGTGGCGTAGTGGTAAACAATCCAATGCGGTTATTGAGTGTGGCTGATGCATTGTTGTAAATATCGCTGCATTGAATAACATTGCCCGTATTGTCAAACCGGGCTACAATATCCTGTGTGGTACAGGTGCTGTTGACACTACCGCCACCTATATCACGAACTAAAATGACATTCCCATTATTATCAACACTTAACACTTTTCCTGTATAGCTGCTATTTTCAAGAGATCCAAATCGCAAATTGGTAAAACGTAAGCCGCTATTTCCTGTAGCGCCTGCCACATAAGGTGTGTTTGAATTTATTTCCAGTGTATTGGTCGGATTACTTGTATTTATACCCACAAATTGATTGTTGCCATTTCTCCAAGGATGAATAAACAAATCCCCAGTAGCGGTAGTTTGAAAATCGGTCCAGATGCCGTTGTTGACATTGGCATCGGGGGTGTAGGTGAGGCGCAATTGAGGTTCCTGCTCACCCATATCTAGTACTTCGAGCCTGCGTGATGGCTCTACATTCAAAACATTAAAATTGCCTATACCTGTGTAACGTACCGCTCCATCGGATCGGGTATTGATAATAAGATTACCTCTGTGGGTGCACTGAAAATCGGTATTCACGCCTGCATTTACATTGCCATCGGGGGTAAAAGTTAGGCGAAGCTGCGGGGCGGGATGAAACATTTCATTAAGACTTTCATCATAAATTTCAAGTCTTCTCATAGGCTGAATACCTGAACCACCGCCAAAGGCATTACCTGTAAAATTGCCAATGCCTAACCTTCCCTCTGGTGCAAACCGCCCCACCTCCAAAGCTGAATATTGTGTTGACTGGTCATTGGCTGTTTGATTCATGGGGCCTGAAAAAATAAAACGTAGATTATCTGCACCTTCAGCAGCAGGGTTAATATTATCGCCCCACACTACTGCGGCATCATTATGATCTTGTTGATTATCGGTAGTATCTCCATCTAAGGGAATGATTCCGAAAAAAGCAAAGTCTGTTTGCAGCCCGGTGAATGTGCCAATATCCATCCAGGTGCGCCAGCCGGCTACCCCTGAGGTAAAATAATTATTGCCCAGATGCAGTATGCTGCGAGGAAGGGTTATGGGATTTGTACCACGCTCATGTATGGCTACGCCTGCACGCTCAATGCCATTAATAGTGCGCCTCATGATGCTCATTTTTCTGTTGTTAAAAGTACCCGCCCCTGCATTGGTGTAAAAATGGATGGGTTGGTCTAGTTCGTGTTTGATGTTTAAATCGGGACCATTGGGTGTAATATCCCAACCTAAATAATCAGTCTGTGCAATCCAATTATTTGGAGTCACAGTAGCTTGTCCAAAAGATTTGGAACAAATAACTATAGCTAATAAATTTATTATAAATGTTATATTTCTCATATTATATAATTTTTATAAGTTTATAAAATTTTGAACTATTATCTTTTCGAATTAATTTTAACAAGTAAACACCAACCTGTAAATAACTTAGGTCAATGGTGGCTATTGAATTTTGAGAATTGATTGGATACACAACATCAACTAGTTGTTTCCCTTTTAAATCATAAATTGCAATTGAATTTGTTTTAGCTCTATCAAATTGAATATTCACTTCTTCTATAAATGGATTTGGATAAACTTTAATTTCATTGTTCTGTAATGGCTCAATTACCACATTCGAAATATTCTGCTTCACAGTAATACCGTCAATGTAATAGTAAGCCACAGAGCTAGGTACGATATATGTTGTATCAGTATGAGCATCATCAAAAAAATTCCCAATGGATAAATATGTATAATTGGAATCTGCAACAAAGCCGCCTTCAATTTTCACCCAATTTAGTGTATCGGAAATTATTGAATCGCTGTAAAACTGTGCATAATTAGCAATTGGTGTGGGGTGATTAGTATCATAACTAACAGTACTGAATAGCATTCCAATTTTATTACATGGTATATTTCTGCCTCCTGATCCTGATAATGACACATAAAATGAGAATTCATATGCCATGCCAACTTGTAACGGACTGATTAGCTGACAAGAAATCGTTTCTCTTATATTATTTACAGGCCTATAATAAGCAATTAAACCAACATACGCAGAACCATGATAAGCATATTGGAATCCGCAAAAATTTTGAGGGACGGCTGTTGCTCCGTTTAACCAATTACATGCATGAAAATAATCTGGTGAGGTATTACTTGGCCACCACCCCATAGCCTTATCCACTTGATTGGAAAAATGGGGGCACTCTATGGTATCTTCAAAGGAGGGGTTAGGTACTAAATTAATTTGTGCATTACAAAACGTGCAAGCGAAAGTTAAAATTAATAGTATAAGTTTTTTCATCACCTTTAATTTTTTGTTAATTGATTAATTTGTTCTTTCAGTTGGGCTATTTCATTTTTCAGCTCGTTGAGCATGGCTGTTACATCTTGTTTTTGATTTTCGTTGGCTATGATGAGTTGTTTGGTGGTTATAGTGCCGTTTACTTCAAGGGTGGTTTGGGGTGTGGTGGTGTTTATACCTACAAACTTTCCACCAAGTACTGTACAGTCATTACATCTTACTTCGGCTTTGTAGCCAATGGCTATGGCATTATTCACTTGTTCTGCTCTGCTTCCTGCCTGTGCGCCTATAAAAGTATTATTGCTGCCACCTGCATTTGAACTTCCGCTAAGTGCACCCATAAAGGTATTGTTGCTGCCCGATGTATTACATTCGCCTGCGCGTAATCCCATAAAGGTATTTTCATTTCCTGTGGTTAAATACATTCCAGCTGTAAAACCAACTATTGAATTGTAATCACCAAGATTGTTGATGCCGGCAGCAGTACCAATAAATATATTGGATTGTCCGTTACTATATCGTCCTGTGTTATCCCCAATAAAAACATTATCATTTCCGGAAGCAAACTCACCGGCAGAAAATCCATTGAAAGTATTCATGTTTCCCGAAACATTTCCTGCCAAAATATCTTTTCCACAATTTACACCGGTAAAAATATTTTCTGTTCCGGCATTGTGAAGCACTGTTTCGCCTCCTATCATATAATAGTTGCGTGGCTGAGATATGTTAATCTCATCGGCTACATCTAATTGCCACAACGGATTATTGATTCCTATTCCTACTCTGCCATTGCCTAGTATGGTCATTCGCATATTATTAAAAGTACCCGCCCCTGCATTGGTGTAAAAATGGATGGGTTGTGCATCTTCATTTTTTATTACAAGAGGTGTGTTAGTGCCGCTTGTCCAGCCAATATAATCATTTGCTCCAACAGGAGCATTAGCATTATTTCCAGATGTTGCCTGACTATAAGCAAATCTTAAATTGCAGAGCAATATGCTCAATGCAAATAAATATGTGAATGTATATTTCATAATATTTTGATTTTAAAAGTGAATAAATTTGTTTCTGTATGTATCAATTGAGGTATTTGTTTTAACAATATAAACTCCATAGCTTAAAGTAGAAATATCTACTTGTGTTTTGAAAGAAGAAACTGTTATTTTAGGAATTATTAATTTTCCGCATAAATCAAATACCTCAATTGATGTAATATTTCTTCCTTCCACTACTATCCAATCCCTTGCAGGATTCGGAAAAATTTGAACTAAATCAATATTATCAATTGCATGAATTGAATTAACAAAGTCGGAATCGGTGGAAAGCTTGACATCATCAATGTAATAATAAGCCATTGAAGCGAGGCTGTCTAATAAGATGTGTGTACAAGTTGAATCGGAAAAAAAATTACCTATTGCTAAATACTGGTAGGCTAAATTAGCTATAAAAGAGCCTGAAATTTTTATCCAATTTATGGAATCAGTAATTATTGAATCAGAATAAATATGAGCGAAATTGTCTATCGGAATAGGGCTTGCTTGGGAATACGCTGTGGTTAAAAATTTAGCTCCCATTTTGTTAGAGGCTGCATTATAATGACTTGAGCTATCCCGAGAGTTATTAACATAAAATGATAAATAATATTTTTGTCCAACTGTAAGAGCTTGCAATAGCTGAATACCTATCATTTCTCTAAAATCAGTTGCAAATTTTGCATAAGTTACAATTCCTGCATAAGCATCACCTGTTTTAGCATATTGATATCCCCAATCATTAGCTGGTACACCCGCATGTCCGTTTTGATTACATGAATTAAAATAATCAGGGGATAATCGGTAACTGCTCCATCCTACAGTACTATCAATCATCATTACGTTAGTTGGACAAGCAACAGTATCCTCAAAGGAGGGGTTGGGTACTAAATTAATTTGTGCATTGCAAAGGTTGTAAGCAAAAGTTAAAATAAGTAGTATAAGTTTTTTCATCACCTTTAATTTTTTGTCAATTGATTAATTTGTTCTTTCAGTTGGCCTATTTCGTTTTTCAGTTCGTTGAGAATGGCTATTAAATCTTGTTTTTGGTTTTCGTTTGCTATGATGAGTTGTTTGGTGGTTATAGTGCCGTTTACTTCAAGGGTGGTTTTGGGTGTGGTGGTGTTTATGCCTACAAACTTTCCACCTAGCACCGTACAATCATTACATTCTACTTCGGCTTTGTAGCCAATAGCAACGGCATTGTTCACTTGTTCTTCTCTGCTTCCTGCCTGTGTGCCTATAAAAGTATTATTACTGCCAACTGCATTTGAACTTCCGTTTAGAGTACCCATAAATGAATTGGATTGTCCGTTACTATATCGTCCTGTGCTATGCCCAATAAAAACATTATCATTTCCAGAAGCAAACTCACCGGCAGAAAATCCATTGAAAGTATTCATGTTTGCCGAAGCATTTCCTGCCAAAATATCTTTTCCACAATTTACACCGGTAAAAATATTTTCTGTTCCGGCATTGTGAAGCACTGTTTCGCCTCCTATCATAAAATAGTTACGTGGCTGAGATATGTTAATCTCATCGGCTACATCTAATTGCCACAACGGATTATTGATTCCTATTCCTACTTTGCCGTTGCCAAGTATTGTGGCGCGTGGTAAATTATTAGTATAAAAATTGATGGACAAAGGTGGAATTGTCTTTAATTCTAATGGGAATATACTTGTTCCATTTGCTCCTATATATTCAGCACCAGCGAGGTAATTACCTCCAAAAACATTCCACTGCTGTGCGTTCAATGTAACACTAATTAAAGTAAACGCAACTACTGTACAAAATAATTTTGTTCTCATAATAAACTTATTTAATAGTTAGATTTAATAAATTTCACTGTATTTTCTGAATATTCATAATTAAATTTTAAAATATAAATTCCTTCTTGATATATAGAAATATCTTCAACTAAATTTTTCCTTCCTATAGGATAAATCTTTTTTATTATAATACCGTTCACATTAATAATTTCAATCGAAACTGTGCTTGAAGGCAGGTTTTCTATATGTATCTTGTCTTTGGCAGGGCTTGGATAAATACCTAATTTTGTATTGTGAATTACTTCAGGCAATACAGTTAATGATTCACAAAAAAGTGAATCTGTAGAAAGGCAAACATCATCAAGGTAATAATATACTTGATGTGTATTTGATGGTGACAAGTTAATTGTATCAGTATTGGCATTGCTAAATAAATTACCAATTGTAATAAAAGAATAGGCGGAGTCCGCAATAAAAGACCCTCTTACCGTAACCCAATTTATGGAATCTTTTATTATAGAATCAGAAGATACTTGACACCAGTTGTTTATTATATTCGAATCATTTAAATAATTTGTTGTAGATAATAAAACCCCTATTTTATTACATGCAGCATTCCAACCTGTACTTGGACTAAAAGCTAAACAAACTTTCAAGGTAACATAGTATTTAACACCTATGCTTAAAGCTGAGAAAAGTTGCTGCCCAATACATTCTCTATATAAAGGTGTGCTTGCGGAATAGGAAATTGCGCCCATATAAGCCTCTCCTGTATTAGGCCATTGGAATCCAAAATTATTAAATGGTATTCCTACTTGCCAAAAAGGACTACAAGTATGAAAATAATCTGGGGTAAAAGATACAATTTGCCAATACCTTGCTTTTGAAACTTGGCCGCCACCTGTTATACAACTTATTGTATCTTCAAATGAATAGTTTCTAACTAAATTAATTTGTGCTTCCGATGTTTGTATTAAAAAGCAGTAAATGGTAATTAATAGTATAAATTTTTTCATTTTGAGTTTCTTTTTATCCTTAAATCCAAAACAGGTGCATCACCTTGCATTTTACCCAATTAAAGATTTATGGATTATTTAATTAATAATTTGTAAAAGCAAGAAATGTAAAAAAGATTTCTGTTGTGGCTGCGGGCTAAGAAAAACGCAGCCAACTCCCCGATAAAGGCAAACAAAGTTTATTTTCTAACATGGCATGGTTATTTAGTAGTGTAAAAGTAAGTGTTTAAATTTTAAAAACAAATGTTTTGGGATCTTTTTTTATTGAACACTATCTTACATTAATACACAATAATACCGGACTTAACAACTTACTTGTCTTGTTTTATCATGCCAATAACAACATCCAGGCTTCTTTAATTTTTCCGGCATGTATCAATTTGCGTGCTGCAAGGTGTTTGGCAAGCTTTGCATTTGAAGGGTCAGCAGCAATTGCCTCGTTGAACTTTGTCATCTCATCAGCCGTATTGAATTGATGCACTTCATAAGCTATTGTTTTAAAAGTTTATATGTAAATTGATTGTTTTGCGAAGTGATTTTAATAAAAAGCAAACCTGCATTGTAGCTATTTACATCCAGTTGCAGGTTATTGGAAGTAATATTTTGTTTACTGTAAAGTTCTTGCCCAAGTGCATTAAAAACGCTTAGATTAAAAGGAGCATTAAAGTTATTTTGAATCCTAACAAAATCAGTTGCAGGATTCGGGTAAAAAGAAAATTGATGTTCAAGAATGTTTTCTTCAACGGAAACCACACAAGGCAAGGCATCAATACCACCGTTACACAGGCTGGAATCAGTACTTATACAAACATCATCAATTAAATAATAACCCCACGCATTAAAACATTCAGGACAAGTGAGTGATATGGTATCAGTATTCGCATCATCATAAAAATTACCCAAAATCAAATATTGATAAGCCGAATCCGCTACAATACTACCCGAAATCCTAATCCAGTTAGCTGTATCTGTAATTATTGTAGTAGAGCGTAAATGAGAAAAGTTGTCAATAGGAACAGGATTAGAAGCCGAATAAGCAACGGTTGATAAACGCATTCCAATATTATTGGAAGGAACATCGTAATAATATGTTCCATCACTTGCTCCACCCATAACAGTATAAAACGACAGAAAATATTTTTGCCCTATAACCAATGATTGAGTTAGTTGAATACCTATTAATTCTCTTTCATTCGGAACAGCTACACCCCATGTAACTAATCCCATGTAAGCCCCACAATTTCGATGATCTGATTGATAACAGAATAAACTTTTTGGTACACCAACTGTACTTGGTGATGCACAAGCATTGAAATAATCGGGCGTATAACTTGAAGGGCAATATTTACTCCACCCCGTAGCAAGATTCACTTCATCCCAAGTATTCGGACACGTATCGTATTCTTCAAATCCAAAATTAGGCACTAAATTAATTTGTGCATTGCATAAGCTGCAAGCAAAAGTTAACATAAGAAGTATAAGTTTTTTCATCACCTTTAATTTTTTGTTATTTGATTAATTTGTTCTTTTAGTTGGGCTATTTCATTTTTTAGTTCGTTGAGCATGGCTGTTACATCTTGCTTTTGGTTTTCGTTTGCTATGATGAGTTGTTTGGTGGTTATGGTGCCGTTTACTTCTAACTCACTTTGCAAAATGGAAACGATGTGTTATGGCGAAGGCGGCTGTGAATTTAGAAAAGCGCAGCCCATGCGCTTGTAGCGCGTGAAACGTGCAAGTGTTTCTGTTGTAATCATGGTAGCTTGGCCTAATTTAAAGAATTGTAAAATTAAAACTATTCAACTCAAATTATCAAATTTTTCAGAAACTAATTTATTACTATTTGGATGCTTGGTGGTGTTTTTTAGGAGGCTCTAAATGATTTATTGAATAAGTGCTGCTTGAATGCTGGTACTTTACTACCATAATAGCGAAACGTAAGCAGACAAGTCTAAAAAACATTTTAACTGAAAAACAACAAGAAATTCCTGTTGTTGACATTTTACCTCAAGTTTGACAGTTGAGGTACTGTAAAAGCTATCTTTGCCTGCCATTTTGACCCCATTGGTTGAATGGCAATGTTTTTGAAAATCAGCGATGAAGTTATTTAAGCGAAGAAAAATGAATAAGGAAAACGAAATTCTGAACAACGAAGAATCTTCCCAAGCAGAAGAAACAAACCCCAAACAGGAGGTTGAAGCCGGTACTGCTATAGAAAGTGAGCCCGAAAATCCATTGGAGTTGCTCAAAGATGAGTTAGCTGTTGCCAACGACAAATATGTCAGACTTTATAGTGACTTTGAAAACTATAAACGCAGACAATCCAAGGAGCGCATTGAGTTGATAAAAAATGCCGGTGCCGATGTTATTACATCTTTATTGCCCGTTATGGACGACTTTGAGCGAGCCTTGAAAGCACAGGAGACACACAATGCCGAAGCTTTTAAAGAAGGTGTTCAGCTTATATTCAACAAACTTAAAACTACACTTTCACAACATGGATTGGCGGCTATAGAATCGGTGAATCAGCCTTTTGATACCGACCTACACGAAGCTATTACCAGCATTGCTGCCGATGACGATAAAAAAGGATTGGTAGTAGATGAAATTGAAAAAGGCTATATGCTTAATGATAAAGTTATCCGTCATACAAAAGTGGTTGTAGGTAACTAAACGATTTTTTAAAAATGTCGAAACGAGATTATTACGAAATATTAGGAGTTGGGCGCAATGCCTCGGAAGTTGAGATTAAAAAAGCTTACCGTCAGATGGCTATCAAATACCATCCTGACAAGAATCCGGGTAACAAAGAGGCTGAAGAAAAATTTAAAGAAGCTGCAGAGGCCTATGAGGTTCTGAGCACTCCCGAAAAGAAAAGCCGTTATGATCAGTTTGGCCATCAGGCTATGAATGGTGGTGGTTATGGCGGAGGTCAGCACATGAATATGGAGGACATCTTCAGTCAGTTTGGAGATATTTTTGGTGGTCACAATCCATTTGAAAGTTTTTTTGGCGGTGGTGGTGGCGGACAGCGTGGTGGCCGCAGGGTAAACCGTGGCTCCAACTTACGCATTAAAGTTAAACTCACGCTGGAAGAAATTGCCAACGGTGTAGAAAAGAAATTAAAGGTTAATAAGAAAATTGCCTGCCATACCTGCCATGGTAGTGGTGCGCAAGGCAGCAATGCCTTTACAACATGCAGTGCCTGTAAAGGTTCCGGACAAGTCAGACGTGTTACGAATACAATTTTAGGTCAGATGCAAACGGTCACCACTTGTAATGTTTGTGGTGGCGAAGGACAGGTGATAGCCAATACCTGCAAGACGTGTCATGGTACGGGTGTTGAACAGGGAGAAGATATGATTACAGTGCCTATTCCGGCAGGTGTTGCCGATGGCATGCAATTAAATGTAAGCGGCAAAGGCAACCTGGGAGAGCGTAATGGCATTGCCGGTGATTTGCTTATAGTGATAGAAGAAATTGAAGACCCCAAACTACAACGTGATGGGGATAACCTTTTGTATGATCTTTATATCACTTTTATAGATGCCGCTTTGGGCACACAAGTAGAGATACCTACCGTTGACGGCAAAGCCAAAATAAAGATTGATGCCGGCACACAAGGCGGCAAAGTTTTACGACTGAAAGGTAAAGGACTGCCACGTGTGAACAGCTATCATAAAGGCGATTTGCTGGTAAACATCAACGTATGGACACCACAACAACTTACTGCCGATGAGCGCAAAGCATTAGAAAAAATGCGCGACTCGGAAAACTTTAAACCCAAACCGGGAAAAGGGGATAAGAGCTTCTTCGAAAAAATGAAAGAGTTTTTTAACTAAATCATTCTATACAAAAAAGAGTCTGTCGCTAAAGTTGCGCAGACTCTTTTTTTATTGGCAGCAAAGAAATTAGAATAGTAGCTGCAAATCAATATTACACATGCTTTCGTCAAAGAATAAAAAGAGACTCTGTAAATACACAGGTTAAGGTAATACAGATCATTTTTTATCCTTATGATGTATCGAAAACATAGTTTTGGGGAATAACTGTTGTGATATGATGCACATTTATTGCATCGTATTTTGTATTGCAAAAGCATTTGAAAAGTACGTTAGAAAAGTAAAGTCTGTACACTATACGGAATAAAATTTATGACTTCACCTGTCAAGTTGCACTCCTTTGCGCCCCTGACAGTTGAAATATACTCTTCTACAAAAGCATCTATAAGACGGATTTCATTGTCTGAAGCTATCTGACTTTCAAGGTTTGAAAAAGTTATTTGCTTCCGATCTATTCCTGTTAATGTGAGCATTGTTATGAACTATTTTTTTATCTGAACACACAACATTATCCCTATATTTGAACATGTTTTTGAAATTATTTTTTTCACCGGATGCCATTATGTGCAACCATACGGACGACCCTGTTAACATCAACTGACTAACCAAGCCCACCCAGGCCTCAACAAGACAACGATTTAATAACTTTTTTGTAGAAATTTTTGATTGTTACAAATCTTTATCGTAATATTGCAATGTGTATATATTATAAGACAATGGGTGCAACTAAAACAGATCATTTCACAGACAAACAAAACGCCATTGCGACACTTGCAAAAGCAATCGGACACCCCGCAAGAGTTGCAATCATTGAGTATTTAATGAAAGTGGACACTTGCATTTGTGGCGACATCGTAAATGAATTGCCACTTGCACAGCCGACAGTTTCGCAACATTTGAAAGAACTCAAAAACGCAGGACTGATTAAAGGAAACATTGAGGGCAACGCCATTTGCTACTGCATTGACGAAAAAGCGATTGAAAAACTGCAAAACTATTTCGGTAACATCTCAACCAAACTTACGAAAAAGAAAAACGATTGTTGTTAAACTAAAAAAGAAGAAAAATGAAACTTTCACAAGTAAAAGCACTTTTGCCGACATTAGAAAATGTTGCGTTTAAATTAGAAAACGGAACTTTTGTTCCCGAACATTTTCACGTTACCGAAGTTGGAATGGTAACAAAAAATTTTATTGATTGTGGCGGAACAATCCGAAACGAAAAAACCGTCAATTTTCAGTTGTGGAACGCCAACGACTTTGACCACCGTTTGAAACCAACGAAATTGCTTCATATCATTGAACTTTCCGAAAAGCAGTTAGGTATTGAAGATGCCGAAATTGAAGTAGAATATCAAAGCGACACGATTGGGAAATATGCGTTAGCTTTTGACGGCACAAACTTTATTCTGCAAAGTAAAACAACAAATTGCTTAGCACAAGACAAATGCGGAATACCACAAGAAAAACAAAAAATAAAATTGTCGGAATTGCAAACCTCAACCACTTCATGTTCTCCAAATTCAGGTTGTTGCTAAGATGGAAGTAAAATTAAAGTTTTTAGACCGCTACTTAACGCTTTGGATATTCCTTGCAATGGCTATTGGTGTAGGTTTGGGTTATTTATTCCCGAATATTTCCAATCAAATTAATGCTGTTTCAGTAGGAACGACCAATATTCCGTTGGCAATTGGATTGATTTTAATGATGTATCCACCATTGGCAAAAGTTGATTATTCTTTGCTGCCCAAAGTATTGCAAGATAAAAAAGCCATCGCAATTTCCTTAATGCTCAATTGGGTTGTAGGCACGATTTTGATGTTTGGTTTAGCCATTTTGTTTTTACGAAACGAACCTGAATATATGACAGGATTGATTTTGATAGGTTTGGCAAGATGCATTGCGATGGTCATTGTTTGGAGTGATTTAGCCAAAGCCAACAGAGAATACACCGCCATGCTTGTTGCATTGAACAGTATTTTTCAAATTCTATCGTATAGTTTTTTTGTGTGGCTATTCATCAATGTTTTGCCTAAGTATCTTGGCTTAGGAAATTTTAATGTCAACGTTTCTATGCGTGCTGTTACCGAAAGTGTATTGATATATTTAGGCATTCCGTTTTTTGCAGGTTTTCTTACACGATACATCTTGATAAAACAAAAAGGGAAAGATTGGTACAACCATAAATTTGTTCCAAAAATATCACCGATAACATTGATTGCACTTTTATTGACAATCGTATTAATGTTCAGCTTAAAAGGCAACAAAATTGTAGAATTGCCTTTTGATGTTATTAAAATAGCCGTTCCGCTCATCATCTATTTTGTGCTGATGTTTTTCGTAAGCTTTTTCATCAATAAAGCGCTGAAAATCCCCTACGACAAAAATGCTTCCATTGCATTTACTGCCACAGGAAACAATTTTGAATTGGCAATTGCTGTTGCGATTGCAGTTTTTGGTATCAACTCACCACAGGCATTTGTAGGTGTTATCGGTCCATTGGTAGAAGTGCCTGTATTGATTTTATTAGTGAAAGTAAGTTTAGGATTAAAACAAAAATATTATACAAAATGACAAAGAAAATTTTAGTGCTTTGCACAGGAAACAGTTGCAGAAGTCAAATAGCCGAAGGCTACTTACGCCACTTTGCTGAGAATAAAGCTGACGTTTACAGTGCAGGTGTTGAAACTCACGGAGTAAATCCCAAAGCCATTGCGACAATGAAAGAAGACGGCATTGACATTTCAAATCATACATCAAACAATATTGACGAATATTACGACATTGATTTTGACTTTGTAATCACAGTTTGCGACAATGCAAAAGAACGTTGTCCCTACTTCCCAACCAAAGCAAAAAAGTTTCATCAAAATTTTCCCGACCCAGCAAAAGCAACAGGAACAGAAGAAGAAATCATTGCCGAATTTAGAAAAGTCAGACAGCTAATAAAGGAGTATTGCATACAGTTTGTAACAGACAACTTATAAGCTGAAACACAAGGGTATGCACCTAATATTATGCCGAATAGAAAAAAACCAACTACAAAAAAGGCTCTGAAGTTCCTTCACCTCAGGGCTTTTTGCTATTCGGTGTACTGAGGCAAACTCAGCATAAATTCAGCGACATCGTGTATTTTTATGTAGGTTGTTTTGTAGTTTTCGCTTTTTGTTTTTTCGTGTTTTTTAAAGTCGTTGTTTGATGTGTTGTGGTTATTTATGGCTGATTGAAATATTGCAAGCACACAACATTATCCCTATATTTGAACATGTGTTTGAAGTTATTTTTTTCATTGGTTGCCGTTATAAGCCATTTTAAAGAGACAGAAAAACAAA
Organism: Bacteroidia bacterium; assembly: GCA_037045145.1. Taxonomy (NCBI): domain Bacteria; kingdom Pseudomonadati; phylum Bacteroidota; class Bacteroidia; species Bacteroidia bacterium. The sequence continues at coordinate 738,314 of JBAOIA010000011.1, read as the reverse complement.
CCATTTGACCTAAATATTTTGTAAATTTGAAGAGAATTTAAGACTGAAAGATATGTTTAATACAATAGAAATAGACAGAAATAACCTGACCATAATGGGTGTGAAATTTTCAGACTTAAAAACGCTTGAAAGTACTGCAAACGCTTTGGGAAGCAATATGTTTGAAGGATTTATACCGACAGCAAAAGGGATAGAAATTATACGGGACTATGTGACTGGAAAAATATCACTAAATGAACTTGTGGCATACGCCAAACAAAAAGCTTATGTCTAATTCCTACAAATACATAGACCCCGACTTCACCTACACTGACCCCAAGACAGGACTTTTAAAGAATTTACAGGACATAACCGACCCCGATGTAATGCTCTTTGTTGAGAGCGGTGCGGTAACAAAACGACTACAAGAACTTTACGAAAACCCAATAAAATTCAAGGGTATTGACACCCTTTTTGAAATTCACAGACATTTATTTCAAGACATTTACGTTTGGGCAGGCAAAAAGCGGACAGTCGAAATTAGCAAAGACGGTAAGCAGTTCTTCCTTATTTCGCACTTTGACAACGCTTTCAGATACATTGACCAATTAATTATTGAGTTCAAGAAAATTCCGAAAGACAACAAAAAACTAATAGCCGAGAAATTGGCGAAAAATTTTAGATAACGTCAATTATTTACACCCATTCAGAGATGGTAACGGACGAACACAAAGAGAGTTTTTAAGACTGTTGGCGTTAGAAAAAGACATGACACTAAATCTCAACCCACCAGACAACAAAAGTGTTTACGAACGATATATGAAAGGAACAATTGAAAGTGACGTGAATACTTTGACAGAATTAATTTTTGAACTAATTGACACTAGTGACAAATAGTAAAGCGGCTTATAGCATTATACCGAATAGAACAAAGCCCCATTACAAAAAAGCCCTGAAGTTCTTTCACCTCAAGGCTTTTTACTGTTCGATGTACTGAGGCAAGCTCAGCGTAAATTCAACGACACGTGTATTTTTGTGTAGGTCGTTTTGTAGTTTTCTCTTATTGCGTTTTAGTGTTTTTTAAAGTCATTGTTTGATGTGTTGCGGTTGTTTGTTGCTGTTTGGAATATGATGCAACACAAAACTGCCGGCCTAAACGAGAGCGAGCCGCTGTGCTTTCGCACAGCGGCTCGCTCTCGTTAATAATAAAATTATCGGAAAATTATTCTACAATCAGCTTCTGTGGCGACATCAAATTGCTGCCAGACAGTTGTGCCATGTAAATTCCTTTAGCCAGATGAGAAATATCTGCCTGTAATGTGTTGTTCCCTACAGTGGCATTAAACGCTTGCTGCATCACTACTTTTCCACTCAGGTCGGTGATGATGAGTTTTACAGTTTCGTTTTTGTCTGTACTAAATTCAACATTTACATTGTTGCTTGCAGGGTTTGGATACATACTAACTGTTTTTGCTGCATCACCTTGCATACGGCAACTGATATTTACGGGAAGTGACTTAGCACCACTACCACAAGCATTGTGTGCTGTAACAACTACTGTTCCGTTGCTTGTTCCCCAGTCGAGAATCAGCTGTGATGTATTTCCTCCACCGCTTGCATAAGTTGCTGCTGTTGGTGTAAAGGTCCATGCCAGGTTATAAGCACCGGTAGTATTTGACGTGTTGGCATTAAACTCAACACCGGATGTGTTGGCGCAGATGGTAGCAGGATTGCTGGTTAAAGCAACCGGTGAGTTTGGCGCACCTTTAATGGTTACACATCTTGGGGCACTGGTGCCGCAAGAATTGCTGGCGCTAACACAAACACTACTTCCATTTACAACTACACCAAACTGAATACTTACACTGTTAGAGCCATTGTTGTTTATGGTTCCCGGTGCTGTCCAGTTGTAGGTGTTGCTGGCCTGTTGAGTGGTGCTGAAGGTTGATGATGTATTGCATAATCCATTAGTCACACCTGTGATAGATGCCGGTACTGAAGGCAAACCGGGAGCAACTGTTTTACACTTAGGTGCTGTTGTTACACCACAAATGCTGGTAGCAGAAACGCAAATGTTTCCAACACCATTGTAACTGCCATTAAATGTTACCTGAACGCTGTTTGTTCCTATACCGGAAGTTACTGATGCATTGGCCGGAGTTGTCCAGTTATAGGTTTGAATACCTGCAACCGGTACAACACTGAAACCAACCACACCATTAGGACAAGCGGTTACAGAACCTGTAATAGTTCCTAAGGCAGTAGTTGATGAACTGATAGACATACATTTTAACGGGCTGGTGAAACAGCCAACTTTGGCAGCCACACAAAGTGTTCCTCCTGTCCAGGCAGGGCCGAAGTTTACGGTTACGCTGTTTGTTGTACCGATAACGGTAGCATCACCTGTGATAGACCACTGATAGGATTCTGCTCCGGCTACTGCAGTGCAAGAGTATGTGTCGCTGGTGCTGGCACAAGCCACTTTGTTTCCACTAACACTTGCAGGTGTTGAAACAGATCTGCGTGTAAAGGCCGAACGATAGGCGCTGGTACCGCAGGCATTGCTGGCTTCTACACGTACAGAATAACTGCTGTTAGCAGTAACACCGTATTGTACATCCATTGAGTTGCTGCCATTGGCAGATAAAAATGTTACTCCGGTATTTGCACCAACTACATACCAATTGTAGGTGTTGGCGTTTGCAGCCGAGGTTGTTAATGTATAAGGGCCTGCAGGAGGGCAAACGCTGGTTGGCGCTCCTATTACAACAGCAGGTTGCGAAGGCACACCTGTTTGAATGGTAATTGTCACCTGGTCGTTATCTGCACTGCACAATACACTACCTGTAGAGGTAAGTGTAAGCACTACGCTACCATTGCTGATATCTGTTGTACCCGGAATATAAGATGCATTTAATGTTGTAGCATTGGGCGAAAAAGTTCCGTCACCGGTTGTTGTCCAATTGCCACCGGTAGCATCGCCACCGATAGAACCGTTTAGTGAAGCACTTCCGTTTGAGCAAATAATATCATCGCTGCCGGCATTGGCTGTTGGTGCAGCTTCTACTGTTGCCGATACATTATCGGTAACGGTACAGCCATTGTCATCTGTTACGGTAACTGTATAAGTTCCACTAACCGGATTTACTACTGTTGGGTTTTGTGTCATGTTGCTATAACCACCCGGGCCTGACCATTCGTAGCCTGTAATAGTTCCATCAGAGCCGCTGGCAGTTGCCGTTAAGTTGATGTTGGTAGTGGAGCATATTGGCGATGGTGCATCACTCGATGCATTTACTGTAAACAAATCACAAACGCCTAATGTGGTTAGGTTAATAACATTGCTGTTGTCAGAGGTGAGCACGCCATCTGTGGCACGAACACGATAATAATATGTGGTAGAAGGACTGAGCAATGTAACATCATAAAATAATCCAGCTTCGCTTTGGTTGTTTACAACAAAATCACCTTCATAGCCGGTTACAAACAAATCGTCCATACGGCTGGTACCCGTGCTAGCAACAGTGCCATTGCCTACTGAAGTGTTGCTGGTCATTATCCAGCGCAGGTAAACACTGCTTTGGTTATCACAAGCTGTTGGCAATGCAATATCTGTTAATACCCCTGTTGTAAAATCATTACCTACTGTAACAGCACCGCCTGTTACATCTGTCCAGGTGCCACCGCTGCCAATTTTATACTGTACTTTAAAATCACGAGGACCTGTACCTGAAGAGCGTTGTTTGCTTGAAAATGCCAGACTGTAGTAGTTGGTAGCATCAAAATTTATTTCCCAATATTTTGTGCCATTACCTCCATCCCATCCTGTAGCTGATGCAGCTTCAGTAGTTGCTCCAGCTGAATATGTGATTGCACTGGTTCCACCTTGTGTTGAGATGGTAGCCGAGACATTGGCCAAGATTCCACCATCGGCAGTAGCATCATCAGGGCTATTGGGGAAATCCCAATAAACCAAATCAGTAGTTATGGGAGCCATAAATGTTGATGCTGTAGAAACATCTAAAAAGTATCCTGTTGCTCCGCTCACAGTATTCCAGTTGGCACGGAAACTATGTATGCCAATGTTGGTAGCAGCAACTGCAACCGGTGCATTGATGGCATCGGTGGTAAAAGAGGCCTGAGCGCCATAGCCTGTTCCGGCAGTGTTGGTGGCATAGGCACGGTAGTAGTAAGTTGTGCTTGATGCCAATCCGCTAAGGGCAGAAGTATAGGTGTTGCTGCTGATGTTACTGCTGCTCACCTGTGTACCGGTGCCTGGTGTAAAGTTGTTGGTAGTGCTGTATTCTATACCATAGGCCGAAACAGCAGTACAGCCATTGTCGGTAATGGTTCCTTCGCAGGTGGCTGTATTTTGTGTTACACCCGTTGCTGCGCCTGTAGTAAGCGATGGCATGGTGTTAATACCCGCAGCAGAAGTTACAGAACAACCTGATGCCGCAGCACTACCTCCGGTAACCGGAATGGTGCCAGTGTAGCTTTGTACTAACGTGGGGCTGAATTTTACATACACAGTAGTGCTGTTTAAAGTAGGTGCTGTATAAGGAAGGTTTAAGGTTGAAGTATAGGTACCATTAGGAGTAAGGCAATAAGAAAAACCACTTAATGTCCCTACATCCACACTGCTGCCATCAAGGTTTGCTCCCGAAACGGTAAATGTTTCATAGGCTGTTGTTGTGCCGGTACAAACATTACCGAATTGATTTGACAGCGTACCCACAGATAAAACTGGTGAACCTCCGGAACCAATCACAGCAGGTACTGAGTTATAAATAACAACATCATCTAGAAATAAATTAGCAACATTCGATGCACTTGATTGCCCAGTAAAGGTTGTACTCTTAATGTCTGTATTATTAGTTAATTGTGCTTTAGACAAATCATCACCTACTTCTGTACCATTAATATATAAATCAAATTTATCTATAGCAACTGACTTTGGGTTTCCATTGTAAGTATAATTAATAGTTCCACTTGACTTGTTATTTCCAACAATTTCAATAATGTAAGTAGTACCCTGATTAAAAGAAGTAGTCAGAAGTCCAGATGTTGACCAACTGCCTCCACTTCTATAATCCAAGTTGACTACACCTGAAGCATAAGTAAATCGTAAACCAGTAAAAACTTGATTGCCTGTAAATCCACTGTTATTGTTATACATTGCACCATCACCTTGAAAAAAAGCCCACTCTCCACTATTTGCAGTATTACTTGCAGAGGCATCTCCAAAAAGAACCTTCATCGAAGTATAAAACTCTTTTCCTGCTGTATAAGCAATTGCAGGTGAAACTTTAGTAACTGAAGTAGAAGATGAAGCAACTGCTCTGACAAAGGAACCTGTGGTTCCTAAAGGGTTGGATGTGTTTTCCAAATTAACAGGTGCATTAGGCGCAGTTGCTCCGCCCCTAGCATAGGTCGTACCTGAAGTTGGGTTAGGAATAAAACTCGATGAACCGGTACCAGATGTATGACTTCCAGTTGTCGTTCCAAAGTTTTGAGTAGAAGTCTGCCCAACACTACTTTGCAGATTAAAGAGAAACGCTGCCAGAAATAAAGCGGCAATGTTTAGTCTTCTCGAAAAGAATAAATTTTTAAACATAATATTTGGTTTTAATGATTTACAAAAAGGTTCTTTGTTGCCATTGGCAACGATGCAAAAATAAAACAACAACGCTAATTGAAAAATTTAGTTTTTAACATTTGCCGGCTATTATATCTTTATGCCCACAACCAAAACATCGTCAACCTGGGCGTAGTTTCCTTTCCATGAATTAAAAAGTTGCTCAAGTTGTTCTTTCTGCTTGTCCATAGGCAGGTGCTGCATAACCTGCAGGTACTGCTTAAACTTTTTACTCATCATTTTCTTACCCTGTTCGCCTCCAAACTGATCGGCAAAACCGTCAGAAAAAAGGTAGCAACTGTCACCGGTTTGCAGTTCTATCACATGATTGGTAAATTGGGTGGTGTGTGCTACCTGCATACCGCCAATAGGATATTTATCGGGTTTAACCACCAGCAGTTCATGGTTGCGAAACAACCACAACGGGCGGTTGGCACCGGCAAACTGTAATTGCTTTTTTTGGTGGTCTAAACAAATCAGTGCTATGTCCATGCCATCATTAGAAAAACCTTGTCTCTGTTTCAGTGCATTGATAATGCCTTCGTTCAACTCATCCAAGATTTCAGCAGGTGTAGTTATATTTTTTTCATTTACCAGCTGATTGATGAGCGAGGCGCCAATCATACTCATAAAAGCTCCTGCCACACCATGTCCGGTACAATCGGCAGCAGCCACCAGCAGTTTACCCTGATTTGGGATAAAACTGTAGAAATCGCCACTTACAATGTCTTTTGGTTTATAAAATATAAAATAATCTTTCAGCCAGGTGTCAATATTTTTATGTGATGGCAGCACCGCTTCCTGTATGTGCTGCGCATATTGAAGACTCTGTGTAATTTCATTATTTTTCTCCTCCACCAGCAGCTTTTGTTTTTCAATGAGGAGGTTATCTTTTCTTTTGCGCACATAGCTTCTGTAGCTAACAGCAGCAAGAGCAAGCATCAATGCAAATCCGGCAACAAAGCTGTTTCGTAGTAGTTTTTGTTTCTGCACTTCCTGTCTCACAACTTCGTCTTTCTTCTCCTGAACAGCTCGGGCAATGGCATCTTTTTTATCATACTCATATTGCATTTGAAGTTGTACAGTTTTAAGCGTATTCTCTTCGTTAACGAGGCTGTCGCGATAGCTGATAAACATTTTGTAGTGATGCAGTGCTTCCTGATATTTTCCTAAAGCACTGTCTGCCTGACTGAGTCCTTCGTAGCTGTTTTTTATAACTTCCACTTCGCCAATTTCTTTGCCTATACCCAAAGCTTTTTGAAGCCATTCCGATGCCGCCTGCGGCTGCTGCAGTTTTACCAAAACATTTCCGGTGTTGATGCTTGACGCTGCAATTGATGAAAGGTCGCCCGCTTCTTCGGCAATGCGCAATGCGTTTGTGTTGTGTTGTAATGCCTGATCGTAGTCGCCCAGTTCATAATATGCTGCACCCATGTTGTTGAGGGCTGTAGTCATTCCTACCTTGTTGCCAATTTCCTCTTCAATTTTAAGTGTTTGCTCATAGTTTTTTAATGCTTCTTTATAATTTCCCTGAGCCTGATAAACATTACCCATATTTCCATAAGATGATGCTATGCCTCTTTTGTTGCCCAATGCCTTTCTTATTTCCAATGCTGCAAGATGGCTTTTTATGGCTTCGGAATAATTTTTTTGTGCATAGAGTACAACACCAATATTATTGTAAGAAAGTGCAATACCATTTTTATCGCCCAATGTTTCTTTAATTTTTAACGATGCATAATGATTTTTTAGTGCTTCGGAGAAATTACCGATAGTACGATATACCAAGCCCATATTATTATAGCATGCCGATACACCGGATTTATCATCAATAGAGCTAAAAATATTTAATGCGCGTCCGTAATAAACTAATGCATCGCTGTTATTGCCCATATCATCACAGGCACTGCCAATATTTTTAAGTGAAACAGCCATGCCTCTTTTCCAATTCAACTTTTGCGCTAAGGTTAATGCCTGTTGGGCGTAATACAGTTCGCTGTCATAAACGGCAGTCTGATAATAAACATAACTGAGTTCGTTCAGTGTTTTGACTTTAGAAGTATCGTCAGCTTGCTTAACAAGCAATTGTTGTAATGAATCTAACTCTGCCTGCTGTGCCCAAACGGTGACATGCAAACAAAATATAAAACCAAAAACAAAAGAAAGCCACCGCATGGTTTAATTTTTTGAATGGTGGAAAGATAACTATAATTTTTATGAGGAAATCAACAGACTTGTTTAAAACGAAATATTGTTTTCATTAATATCACATCACTTAAACATTACATTTGTCGCATAATATTGAACTATGAATCTGCTTTCTATACGAGAGGTTACAAAAATTTATGCAAACCACAAAGCCTTAGATTCGGTGAGTATTGAAATTCCCGAGTCAAGTGTTTTTGGACTTTTGGGTCCTAATGGTGCAGGCAAGACTTCACTCATACGCATCATCAATCAAATAACAGGTCCTGATGGCGGCAGTATTTTATTTGGCGGACAAACACTTAATCCTTCTCACATTTCTGCAATAGGATATCTGCCTGAAGAAAGAGGCTTATACAAAAAGATGGAAGTGGGCGAGCAAGCCATCTACCTTGCGCGATTAAAAGGTTTGAGCCGGAGTGACGCATTAAAAAAGCTGCGCTATTGGTTCGAAAAATTTGAAATGCAAAGCTGGTGGCGCAAAAAAGTTGAGGAACTCAGCAAAGGTATGCAGCAAAAAGTACAGTTTATTGTAACCATTTTGCATGAGCCGCGACTGCTGATTCTTGATGAACCCTTTACCGGTTTTGACCCAATAAATGCCAACCTGATTAAAGATGAATTGCTGGGACTACGGCAGAAAGGGGCTACCATCATCCTCTCTACACACCGCATGGAAAGCGTTGAAGAGTTGTGTACGCACATTGCCCTCATCAATAAGTCGAAAAAAATTCTTGACGGACAAGTAAAGGATGTAAGAAAACAGTTCCGTTCCAATCTTTTCGAAATAGAGTACAAAGGCACGTCTGTAGGTTTTGCCAATGCCCTTTGGACAGGTTTTGAATTGGTAGAAACACGTACGCAAGACGATCATGCATTTGCAGTAGTAAAAAATCTGAACAACAGCAGTGCAAACGATTTGTTGCGACAACTGCTCAACGATGTAGAATTAATTTCTTTCCGAGAGCGTATTCCTACTATGAATGACATTTTTATTGAATCGGTACAAAATAACAAACCTGTAGAAGCATGAACATCATACTACTGATTATACAACGTGAATATCTGACACGTGTAAAGAAAAAATCTTTTATTGTAATGACCATCCTTGGGCCATTACTTATGGGTGGTCTCATTGCAGGATTTGCTTACCTTTCCATGAATCAGGGTGACTCTATTTCAATGATTCGTGTAGTGGACGAAACAGGAGTTCTTGCAGGTAAACTCACCAATTCTAAAACAGTAATCTTTACCAAAGACACCATGCCTATACAAACAGCAAGGCATTTGTTTAATCCGAATACAGACTATGGCATACTTTACCTGCCTGCCAACACTTTGCAGAAGCCTGATGCAACAGTTCTTTATACAGAAAAACAACCCAACCTTACAGTAGTGGGTTATCTGGAAAGTGAGTTGAGTAAGAATATTGAAAACATGAAACTGACCGATGCCGGAATTCAAAAATCCACTCTTGACTCTATCAAAACAGACATTAGTCTGCAGCAAAAACCTGTTGACCCTAGTGGAAAAGACAAATCATTTTCTGCCGGAGTGACAGCAGGTATTGGCTTTGGTGCAGGTCTTCTTATTTATATGTTTATTTTTATGTATGGCATACAGGTGATGCGTGGTGTGATAGAGGAAAAAACAAACCGTATTGTAGAAGTTATCATATCATCCGTAAAGCCATTTCAGTTGATGATGGGAAAAATTATAGGTATTGCGCTGGTGGGATTGACGCAGTTCCTGCTTTGGATAGTTCTAACAATGGCTATTTCAGGCACTGCAACCTCATTGATAGTTGGTAAGGACCAGAGCAAGTTGGCTGAAATGCAACAAAAACAAATGATTCAAAACAGCAATATTCCACAGGAAAAAATGCAGCCTGCCAGCATGGATTTCATGAAAATATTTGAAGGGTTTAACATCACAAAAATTCTTTTATGTTTTGTATTTTATTTCTTAGGCGGATATTTGCTTTACAGTGCTTTGTTTGCTGCCATTGGCGCTGCTGTTGATGCAGAAACCGACACACAACAGTTTATGCTGCCAATAACCATTCCACTCATATTTGCCTATGTGGTCTCAACCATTGTGATGACCAATCCGGAAAGTGAGTTAGGCTATTGGTTTTCGATTATTCCGTTTACATCGCCCATTGTGATGATGGTGCGTATGCCATTTGATCCACCTGTAATTGATATTGTAATTTCCATGGTCTTGTTAGTTGCAGGATTTGTTTTCACAACATGGATAGCTGCAAAAATTTATCGCACAGGAATATTGATGTATGGCAAAAAACCTACTTACAAAGAACTGTTTCGCTGGTTGTTTTATAAGTAATGTCAATGACAATTTCTGTAATTGATTGTGGCACCAACACTTTTCACCTTATTGTTGCAGAGCAGCAAGAGGATAATTTTAAAATTCTTTTTCGGAAAAACATTGCTGTAAAACTTGGAGAAGGTGGTATTAGCAGTAATAAAATAGCACCCGCTGCCTTCGGTCGTGGCATTGACGCACTCAAAGAATTTGCTGACGATATGAAACAATTTATTATAAACAAACAGTTATGTTATGCTACAGAAGCCATACGCAGAGCAGCAAATGGAAAAGATTTTGTTGAAGAAGCAAAAAAACAATCAGGCATTATGCTTGAAATAATTGATGGCTTGCGCGAAGCAGAATTGATATTCTCGGGAGTAAGTCATGCCGTACCTTTTGGAAATGAAAAAGTGCTGATAATGGATATTGGTGGCGGCAGCACAGAGTTTGTAATTGCCGGAAACAGCCACATATTGTGGCGACAAAGCTTTCCATTGGGTGCTGCATTATTGTTAGATATGTTTAAGCCTTCAGACCCGATTAATGATGCACAGGAGAAGTTGATTACTGAACATATCAATTCCGTTTTAATACCCCTTTCTGATGCCTTAACACAACATGGCCCGGTAAATACATTGGTAGGGTCTGCAGGATCTTTCGATACGTTTCTGGATTTATGTCTTCAGCGTTTTAGCAGGACAAAAACAAACACAACCTGGTGGCTCTTGGAGTTAGAAGAATATATTAAAGTACATCAAACTTTGTTGACCTCCACCTTACAGCAGCGACTTGAAATGCCCGGAATGATTGCCATGCGTGCCGATATGATTGTTGTTGCATCCATGTTGCTGAATTATGTTATCCACAAACACAATATGAATAAACTTTTGGTTAGTGCCTACGCATTAAAGGAAGGAATGCTTTATTTTGCAATGAAGAACAAGTAATATCAGAAGCTAACCGTAAATAAAAGGACATGTCGCGAATATTGATTATTGATGATGAGAAAAGCATCCGTCATTCACTGAAAGAAATTCTGGAGTACGAAAATTACAAAGTGGATGAAGCTCCCGATGGTATTGAGGGTATTAAGATGGCAGAGAAAGAAAAGTACGATATTATTTTCTGCGATATTAAAATGCCCCGGATGGATGGCATAGAAGTGCTGGAAAACCTGCAAAACAAATGTCCTGAAGTTCCGGTGGTGATGATATCGGGACATGGTAATATTGACACTGCCGTAGAAGCTATTCGAAAAGGTGCATTTGATTTTATTGCCAAGCCGCTCGACCTTAACCGCATCCTCATTACCGTACGCAATGCCTTGGACCGCACCGTGCTGGTAAAAGAAACCAAAACGCTGAAAAGAAAGATGTCACGCACCAATGAAATGATTGGTGACAGTGAGGGTATCAAAAAAATAAAAGACATGATTGAACGTGTGGCACCAACAGATGCACGCGTGATGATAACAGGTAGCAACGGCACAGGAAAAGAATTAGTAGCACGGTGGATACATGAAAAAAGTGAAAGAAACAACATGCCGCTTATAGAAGTCAACTGTGCGGCAATACCATCTGAGTTGATAGAGAGTGAATTGTTTGGTCATGAAAAAGGGGCCTTTACGTCTGCTATCAAAACACGCAGCGGAAAATTTGAGCAAGCCAACGGAGGCACTATTTTTTTAGACGAGATTGGTGATATGAGCCTTTCGGCACAGGCAAAAGTTTTAAGAGCCTTGCAGGAAAACAGAATTACACGTGTGGGTGGCGAAAAAGATTTTCCTGTGGATGTGCGTATCATTGCTGCCACCAACAAAGACCTGCGTTCTGAAATTGAAAAAAATAATTTCAGAGAAGATTTATATCATCGTCTGAGTGTTATACTTATTCATGTTCCTTCATTGGACGATCGCAGAGAAGATATTCCGGTGTTGGTTAATTATTTTCTGAAAGAAATTGCTGATGAATATAAAAGTCCTGTAAAAACAATTACTCCTGATGCCATTGAACAATTGCAACAAAAGAACTGGACAGGAAATATTCGTGAACTGCGCAATGTGGTAGAACGTTTGGTGATTCTTGGTGGCAAAACTATCAGCAAGGATGATGTCATCAACTACGTAGGCGCGAAATAGTTCACGCCTACATTAAAGTTAAATAAATTTTCTTAGAAACACTTCGCCAATGCCGTTTGGGTATTTTATCTTACCAAGGCAGCAGGGAAACACCAATTGTCCATGGATGCAACTCCGGGCCTTTACCCCTCTTAAAAAGTTCTGAGAGTGCATAGTTGGCAAACACCGTAAAATCACGATAGCCTATTCTGATGGTAGCATCATAACGGAAGGGATCTATATTAAAATCGTCAAATGTTTTATCCTTCTCTTTCTTGCCATCTTTATTATATACTTTTTTAGTATGCGAGCCAAGCTTATAGCTTAACAACAAACCGGTGGTAATGTGAAATGATTTTTTCAGATTTTCACAAGTATTAAAAGTCAACAGAACAGGTACTGTAGCATAGCTTACCGTGAGTTTATTCTTGCGCAGGTTCATGGTGTCAACAGTATAAAGCAAGGCATTGGTGTCGGGTATCAGACTCATGTTTTTTCTGAAACGGTAGTTGTTATAGGAAAGACCTATACCGGTTGAAGCAATAACATAACGTTTAACAAGTTTCACATCATACTCGTAAAAGTTGAAGTTTACTGCCAATGATTTTTCAGGAATCATTTCTAAAAAATCATATCCATCAGGCGTGTCGAATTTTGATTTGCTGTTATATAGTCCGTTAAATCCTAACTCAAATCCTGCCCAGTAGGTACCGGATTTGTTACTTGTAGTAATTGTAATACTGTTTGAATTAAGTTCAGATTCAATTGCAGGTGTTATAGGTTCAATTTTTCCGGAGCCTGCAACTGCCTGATTAATTGTTCTTGGAGAAGAAACGTAATACAGATTACCGGAGCCTGCAATGTTGGCAGTGAGTGAGTCGCTTACCCAAACAGAAGATGTGCCACTACCACTTACATTTACTTCTGCTCTATCAACATTTAATTTATTGGTAATAATTTTTCCGGAGCCTGCAAGATTTGCATTTAATGTCTGTGCCGAGCCACCGAGAATTATTTTTCCTGAACCACGCATATTAGCTTCTATGTTTTTTGCTTTTACATAGTTCATCTTAAACTTCCCACTACCTGAAATATCAATATTCAAATCGTGCAATTCGATAGTATCTTCTGCAGAAACACTTCCCGAGCCCGTAATATTTATTTTTTGCAAATCAGGACTCCTGACAATAATATTACTTCCTGCTCCACTAAGAACAAGCGTTTTATTTTCAAGACTCCATTGTGTGGCAACATTTCCTTCAGGCACTTCAATAGACCATGTGCTGTCTGATTTATAAACTGCATTAAGAGACCCACGCAGTTCTATACCGGTAAACTGTTCTAAGGTTTTATGTGTTTGTGCATTTGCAAGAAGTGCAAAAAACATCAAAAACAAGGTCAGACTATATTGATAACTTCTTTTCATATCCTTTATTTTAATGTATGACGCTGGCCAGTTACAAAAAGTTACAGCAGGCATTTTTAATATAAAACTACCTGCTGTAATTTTAAATTTCTTTACTGATTATTCCAACACAACTCGTTGTACTTTAACCTGATCGTTGGCAACTACCTTTACTAAATATATTCCTTTAGGCTGTTTTTCGAAATCAAAAGAAATAATACCTGAATTAAAATTATTTCTGCTTTGAACTGCTATACGTTGTCCTAAAGGATTATAAACCGATACCTCTAACGGACTTGCCGAAGTTAAAGTAATATCGGCATTGATGATACCTTTGGTTGGATTTGGATAAACAACTATATCGGCATAACGTTCTTGACTGTTAATGCCAACTACAGCACCCGGAGATGATACAAAACGATAGCTGTAGCGCGAACCAAAATCTCTTTCAAAATTTCTTGCAATGCTATTATTCATTCGTAGAATCCGATGATAACCTGTTCCCTGTGCAGCGTTTGCCCACCAATATAAACCATCATCACCACTGTCTGTTATTTCATAACGATAGCAGCCCGGGGTTGCATGAATGGTGTCACGATAAATTGTATTTACTGCCAATGATCCGGCAAGTCGTTGCACAATGATATTATTATTTTCATCGTACAGTGTATAACCATTTTCATTGGGATAATTATTTGTCTTTACAAGCAGAATAAACACCGTATCCATAACCTCAGGAACATTGGCATTGGAATAGGCTGTATCGTCATAAACATACTGATCTGCTGTATTGTTTACGTCAGCAATATAAGCTTTAAAAATTCTGTTTCCACTTGTATAGCTGATTAATCCCGGTAAATCAACATCTGCTGTAGCAAAAGTGTTTAATGAGCCTGTCCAGTTGAAAGTACTTTCGGGTTCACCAAGTAAACCATATTTTATTGTTGCAGATGTTATTGTGGAAGAGCCATTATTTTTTATTCTTATTTTAGGATTGTTGCAAGTAGGGTTGCTTCTTGAAAATTCAAACTTATCTGTAGGTGCAAGGATTTCATCAATGGCTGCATCTATGCTATTGTTTAATGGGCCAAATTCGAAAAGTTGTCCTTCAATGACATAATTTGCTGAAGGACTGGACACATTGTAGCTTTGCATATTCATGTCAACGATATGCGTGCTTCCTCCTGCAACAGCAAAATTGTTTACTGATGGATAGACCCAATTGCCGGGGCACCAGTTGGCTCTGTCATAAACCCATGTGCCTCCTTGCGGATAAATAGGATTTGTTCCACACAAACGCCAAACCTGTTTGGTATCAACCAATGAATTATCAAAATAAATTGTTCTGGTCTTTGAGCAAAACTCTGCACAGTAATTAGCATCTGCTCCATGCCCGGACTGTGTAACCTTCAATCTTAGATTTGCTGTATTAAAATTAAGCGTCACGGTGTCGGCACCTAGAAAATTTTCTATCGGATTGGAAGCATTACCATACGGAAAACTACCATGCCACAATCTTTTAAATGCAATAGGATTCATTACCGGTGTACCTTCTATCAAGGCAAAATCAACACTAACAAGCCATCCGCGACCAACATTCGTTTCGTAGCCGGTGTGTATATATTCTATTTCTACTGAATCGTGAAGGAAAGATGCAAAATCTGTTACATCAAGAGTCCATGATGATTTGAATGTAGAATTGAATGTGTTTCCGTAGGGAGTAATGTAACGTGCCAGTTCAATATCCTGAGATGGGTTGTTCTGGCCTCCTGTACGTCTGATGTAAATGTAATCAAGATAATCCCACTCACCACATGCCATTGGACTTGGACATCTGTGCGATAAGGTTAAAATTATCTTGCGATAGTTGGTGGAGGCAGAAGGAAAAACTGCCCATTTTGCATAACCATTGCTTCCTGTGCCGGGATTGGTTACTACAGTGTCATTGGTATGAGAACTTACAAATGTAGTGTCACCAACAGATGCAATACAGGATAAAGTTGTTGTTACAGAAAATAATATCAGAAATAACTTTTTAACTAACATGTAAAATGATTTTGGTTGATGAAAAAAATGCGTTGCAATTACAGTGCAATTTTAATATAAAAATTTCAATTTTTTATTATTGCAGTATAAACATTTTCATGAATAAGCGACCAACAAAGCAATGTTAACAACAAATTGTCATCGTTATGTATATCTTTGTTTACTAAACTTGATGTTGCTATTTTTGTTTGCGTTAAAATTAATATGAAAAATTTTATTTCAGCTTTTTTAATTCTGATTCTTCTCTGTAGTCTTCATGTATCAGGTGGTGGATTTCAAATGTTACCACAAAGCCATAGTTCAGCCGGTATGGCCGGTGCGGTGACTGCATTGCAAACTGATGGTTCAGTCATATTTTACAACCCCGGTGGCATGGTTTTTCTTGAGAAAAGCAATGTTTTTGGTGGCGTTTCTTATTCGCAGTCGAGAATAGCTTTCCGTAGTAATAACAGTGGATTGGTAAATCGTACTGAATCAAAAAATATGTTGCCTTTTTATGTTGGTGGCACCATAAAGTTATCTGATAAAATGGCTGCCGGTATTGTTGTGAATACACCGTTTGGGTACAATACAACCTGGAGAAGCGATTGGGAAGGGCGATATATCGTATTGTCATCTAAGCTGAACACGCTATTTATTCAACCTACTTTATCGTATAAATTTTCTGAAAAATTAGGTGTCGGTGCAGGCTTTGTTTTTGCCAGTGCTAACCATAAATGGAATCGAGCGTTGATAGTTGCCGATGGAGCAGATGTACAATTTGAAAGTAAGGCAACCGGTTTCGGTTTTAATGCAGGAATAAATTATGCTATCAATAAAAAATTAACCGCTGCACTTACCTACCGATCAAAAGTTAAACTCAATTTTAAAAACACTGATGTTACCTTTAGTAATATTCCTGCTTCGCTGGTTGATCAATATCCATCCTCAACAAATGCCGATGCAGAAATGCCGCTACCTTCGGTTTTGTCAATAGGTTTCAGCTATGAAGTTTTTAAAGGATTAAAGCTGAATTTTGAAACCAACCTCAACAGTTGGTCTTCATTCGATTCTCTAAACTATGAATTTGATGCATCAAACGCAACACTCAATGAAGAATTTCGTCAGTCTCGTAAATACAGAGATGCATTAACACTTCGTTTAGGGGCAATGTATAAAATAAGTAATAAGGTTACAGGCCGTGCAGGTATTGCCTTTGATCAGACTCCGGTAAAAGAAAACTACATGACCCCTGACATGCCTGATGGTGACAGATATGTTTTTGGTATTGGTGCATCGTTTAATGTGAGTAAAGCTTTTGTTATTGAAGGTTCATATAATTTTGAAACCAAGGCCGAGCGTGAAGGGGTAAATAAAGATACCGGATTGAATGGTGCATTCAATTCACTTTCGCATTGTTTTGGTGTTGGCATCAATTATTCATTTTAATTAAATAATAAACCACAATAAAAAACATGAATAATAACCATCTTCTGAAAAGTTTACTTCTTGCAGTTTTAATAGTTGCCGGTTGCAAACCAGAGTTGAAAGAGATAAAGTTCGACAACAACAGTATTGACTTTTCGAAGTATGTTGCTATTGGCAGTTCTTACACAGCAGGCTATCAGAATAATGCACTGTTCGACCTTGGGCAACAAAATAGTTTTGCAGCTATTCTTGCCGGACAACTGAAGAAAGTTGGCGGAGGCGAGTTCCTGCAACCACTGGTTAGCGGAAATGATGGTGCAGGGTTTAACTTTTTTCTTCAGACCTATATACCACAGCTGAAACTTCAATATGGCACAGCATGTGGTGCAGCTCCGGGATTTTCTACATTCTCATCCAACGTAACTGACATTGCCGCAGTAGAATCTTATATTGGCAGTAATGTACCATTCAACAATATGGGCGTGCCGGGAATGAAATCATCTGATCTGGACAATGCAAATTTTGGTTCTCCGGATTTACTGCTTTCTAAAAATCCATATTATTCTCGATTTGCTACCAATCCTGAAACTTCAACAGTACTTTCAGATGCTGTTAGACAATTACCGACTTTTTTTTCTTTCTGGGTTGGTTTTAATGATATTTATGACTGTGCAATGGCAGGTAGCAATCAATCATTGGCCACAATTACTCCATTAGCTAATTTTCAAAATAATATCAATAATGCACTTACCTCACTCATTGCCGGCAACCGCAAAGGTGTAGTTGCAAATATTCCTGACTTACTCGATCTTCCATATTTTACATCTATAGCATACAATGCTTTGGTACTAACAGAGCAGCAGGCACAGGATCTTAATGCACTTTATGCCTCAAACAATCCTCCAATAACTTTTCAAGCAGGCAACAATCCATTGGTAATTTCTGACCCTTTGGCAGCTTCCGGAAAAAGACAAATGAAGCCGGGTGAGTTAGTACTGTTACCGGTTACACTTGATAGTATAAACTGTGCAGGCTGGGGTAGCAATACACAAAAACCATTAGGTAACAGATTTGTACTCACTGCTTCAGAAATCAATACACTGAGGAACACCATTACAGGCTACAACAACTATCTGAAAACAAAAGCTGATGAAAACAATTTAGCCTATGTGGACATGTATGCTTTCTTTAAAAAAATAAGCAGTGGCTATTCTCATAATGGTGTTGCTTACAGCAGTGAGTTTCTTAAAGGACAGTTTTTTTCACTTGACGGTATTACACCTACAGGCAGAGGCAGTGCGCTTATTGCCAATGAATTTATTAAAGCCATTAACGAAAAATATCAAACACGCATTCCTCAAACAGATGCAAATTCGTTTCCGGGGATTTTGTTTCCGTAGAGGAGGCTGCAAACTGCACCAAATAGAATACCTGTAAAGATTAAATAATAACGCCCTTATCATAAAGGCTGTCATTTCACTATGAATGTAAATACCGGTATTTAAATTTCATATATCCATCTGTAAAAACTTCTTGGATATTGAAATTGCATTAATGATTAGTGGAAGAAATATTTATTGACTTAAATTCCTACAGGATGCCAGGTCGTTTTTACTTCCTGAAGTTCCATGATACGGTATGGACTTTCTTCGGCAATATTCCTGACTACAACTACCCTTTTAACATTACCAGCTGCATTGGTCTGAATGGTCTTTAATTCCGTACTGTCATCGCCTGCATAAACAATAGCATTAACATCCATGTGTGACGAAAAGTGTGAATGCAACTCTTTACTAAAGCCCGTAAGAATATTTACAACACCACCGGGCACATCGCTTGCATTCAGTACTTCGGCAAAATCAATTGCAGTGAGTGGAAATTTTTCTGCTGCCAAAATAATTATTGAATTTCCTCCTGCAAGAGCAGGTGCCATAAGTGAAACCAGGTTTAGTAAGCCTTGCTGCTGTGATTCAATTGCTGCAACAACACCTGTTGGTTCAGGAAAAGAAAAATTGAAGTGTGATGACTCCACAGGATTTACACTTGAAAAAACCTGCTGGTATTTATCAGACCATCCGGCATAATAAACAAGCATATCTACTGCTGCACTCACTTCTTTCTGCGCTGCCGCTTCGCTCACACCTTGCAGACCTAGGGCTGACACAAACTGTTGTCTGCGTGTTTCCAGAGTTTCTGCAATACGATACAAAATCTGACCCTTGTTAAAGGCCGATTTTTTTTGCCAGTCGCCTTGCGCTTTACGTGCAACAACTACAGCATCTCTGAAATCTTTTCTTGATGCACGGCAAATATTAGCGATAACCTTTCCGTTTTTATCATTAAGCTTATAATATCTTCCACTCTCTGTTCGAGGAAATTTACCGTCAATGTAAAGCTTATATGTTTTTTGTACAGCTAACCTTACTTCGGTTTCGGCATGATGACTATGACCATTAAGTCCAACAGCAACTTTTTTTTCTTTTTCTTTTTGTTTCGTCTCCATAATACAATTGTGCTAAAATTATTTTAAATAGGCATTAAGTCCATGCATGCCACCTTCGCGACCCATGCCGCTTTCTTTAAATCCTCCAAATGGAGAAGTAGGGTCAAATTTATTATAGGTGTTGGCCCATAACACACCGGCTTTAATTTTTGAAGTAACTTTAAATACTTTACTGCCTTTATCAGACCACACACCTCCACTTAATCCATAAGGAGTATTGTTAGCTTTTTCAATGGCTTCTTCTACCGTTCTGAAAGTTTGAATAGACAGTACCGGTCCAAAAATTTCTTCCTGAACAATTCTACTTGACTGTGCAACACCGGTAAAAATTGTAGGCTTAAACCAAAAACCTTTTGATGGCAATGTACATGGTGACTGATAGCAATCGCCACCTTCGTTAACACCAACTTTAACCAATGCTTTTATTTTATTCAATTGCTCGCGTGAGTTGATAGCGCCTATGTCTGTATTTTTATCTAATGGGTCGCCAATGATGAGTGTTTCCATACGGTCTTTGAGTTTACGTACAACTTCGTTGGCAACACTTTCCTGAACAAACAATCGTGAACCTGCACAACAAACATGGCCTTGATTAAAAAATATTCCGTTAACAATACCTTCAACGGCCTGATCAATGGCAGCATCTTCAAAAATGATATTAGCTGCCTTACCTCCCAGTTCTAGAGTATATTTTTTTGTTGTTCCTGCTAATGCTTTCTGAATAATTTTCCCTACATCTGTTGAGCCTGTAAAAGCAACCTTATCAATTCCCGGGTGATTAACAATGGCAGCACCTGTTGAACCGGCTCCAGTAATAATATTTACTACACCCGGAGGCAGGTCTGCATCTCTGAAAATCTCTGCTAGTTTTAATGCAGTAAGCGGAGTGGTTTCAGCAGGTTTCAGTACAACAGTATTGCCACAGGCAAGTGCAGGTGCAATCTTCCATGCTGCCATTAATAATGGAAAATTCCATGGAATAATTTGTCCGGCAACACCTAAAGGTCGTGCTGCCATTCCCGGCAATGCATAATCAAGTTTATCTGCCCATCCTGCATAATAAAAAAAGTGTGCGGCAGCCAAAGGCACATCAATATCTCTGCTTTCACGAATAGGCTTTCCGCCATCTAAACTTTCAATAATGGCAAGTTCGCGGGCACGCTCCTGCATAATGCGCGCTATGCGGTAAATATATTTTCCTCTTTCGCGTGCCGGCATTTTACTCCATACTTTTTCATACGCTGTTCGGGCTGCCTTAACTGCCGAATCCACATCGGCCTGTGATGCTTCGGCAACAGATGCAATGCGTGTTTCTTTTGCAGGATTGATGGTGTCAAAATATTTTTTACTCTGTGGTGCAACAAACTTACCATTGATAAAAAGATCGTATTTGTCGGCCAACACAATGTGATCTGGCGTTTCAGGTGCTGAAGAATATTGCCATGTCGTATCAAATTTCAACCTGGTGTTTTGTTTTACTGTTCTCTTTGCCATTTACGAAAATTTAAGATTCAAAGATAGAAAATTCATTTCTATTCAATCCCATCTCTAAAAAGGATTTCTACAACTTAAAAATTACTAATAAATATCATTTCATGAAATCAAATATCCTGCTATGTTTGCAAGGACTGAATAATTACAAAACCTCAAGTAAAAAATGCGTATATTACTTACAGGAGCAAACGGATATATTGGTATGCGGCTACTGCCTGTATTGGTAGAAGCAGGTCATGATGTTACCTGTGTAGTAAGAGATGCACTGCGATTTAAACCATCGCCCGACCTGCTCGATAAAATACATATTATTGAATATGATTTTCTGGAACCGGAAAATGCCATTCAGCATTTTAACAACAAAAATTTTGATGCTGCATATTACCTGATTCACTCTTTAGGTGATACAGCAACAACTCTCAAAGAATATGAGTTGCGTTGTGCCGGATGTTTTGTGTTGGTAGCCACCCTCACACAGGTTAAACAAATCATTTACCTGAGCGGCATCAGCAATGAAGAAAATCTTTCTAAACACCTGACAGCACGCAAGGGAGTGACAGACGTTTTTATAAACTCAGGTATTGCCTACACTATTTTTGAAGCGGGTATTATAGTAGGTTCCGGTAGTATTTCATTTGAAATTATCAGAGGGTTAACAGAAAAAATACCTGTTATGATTGTGCCGCGATGGTTAAAATCAAAATGTCAGCCAATAGCCATCCGCAATGTGATGAATTACCTGCACCTTTCTCTGATGAATGAAAAAGCCTTTAACAGAGTTTTTGAAATAGGAGGACCAGATGTACTCACATACCGTAAAATGTTGCTTGAATATGCAGCAGAAAGAGGATACAGAAGGTTAATCATAACGCTGCCTTTTGGCTTCATGGGATTATCTGCAACATGGATTTATTTTTCTACACCGGCCAACTACACCATTGCAAAGCTTTTAGTTCAGAGTATGAAAAATGATGTAGTGTGTAAAGAAACTTCTGTTCGCGATGTAATTCCTCAAGAGTTGTACACCTATCGCGAAGCAATACAAATGGCCTTTGCAAGGATAGAACAAAACATGGTTATTTCTAGCTGGACAGATTCGGCATCCAGCAGTTTAAGTCGTTTAGATGTTAACCAACATATTGAAGTTCCATCAAATGGATGTTATAAAGACCGCAAGTGGATTGAAATTGACAAAGACAAAGCCGAAGAAGTGGCCAGCCGCTTTTTTAATATTGGTGGTCAAAATGGATGGTACTATGCAGATACACTTTGGAGAATGCGTGGAATAATTGACAAACTCATTGGTGGTGTTGGTATGAGTCGTGGACGAAGAAGTGATGTAGATATTGAACCGGGTGACAGTCTCGACTTTTGGCGTGTACTGCTGGTTGACAGAAAAAATTACAGGCTTTTACTATTTGCCGAAATGAAACTTCCGGGTGAAGCATGGTTAGAATTTTCTATCATTCACAACAACAACCGTTGTATTCTGAAACAAACTGCCACATTCAGGCCAAGAGGTATTATGGGTCGGAATTACTGGTATGCCATGTTACCTTTTCATTTTTTTATTTTCCGCAACATGATAAAACAGATTGCCGGAGATGGTAAACATAAAGTAAGGAACACAAGAATCTGAGGTTTTTTGATGTTCTTTGCAAAATGATTTTACACCATAAAGTTGAATGAAAAAAATATATCATCTTGCCAACTGCACCACTTGCCAGCGTATATTAAAAGAGCTGAAACCCGGTGCTGAAATTATTGTACAGGATATTAAAAGTGAACCTATCACAGAACAACAACTTGATGCCATGCAAAAACTTACAGGTAGCTATGAAGCATTGTTTAGCAAAATAGCTATGAAATACCGTTCTTTAGGACTCAATCAATTAAAACTAACAGAAAAAGATTACAAAAAATATATTCTTGAAGAATATACATTTTTGAAGCGGCCGGTTATCATCATAGACAAAGAAATTTTTGTTGGAAATGCTCCAAAAACAGTTGCGGCAGCCAAAGCTGCAATGCAGAAAAAAAAATAAAAACCACTAAGGCTTGAAAGCCACTACACGCGCTCACCTTTCCGTTTTGTTTGTTAACCTGCTTTATGCAGCCAACTTCAGCATTGCTAAACAGGTGATGCCTGAATTTATTAAACCTTTTGGATTTATTGTCATCAGAGTAATTCCTGCAACAGTCTTATTTTTTCTTGCAGCATTTTTAATCCCTTCAGAAAAAATAAAAAAGAAAGACCGAAACACTATTTTGCTTTGTGCCCTCTTTGGTGTTGCCATAAACCAACTACTCTTTTTTAAAGGGCTTTCCCTCACATCACCAATAAATGGGGCGTTAATTATGACAACTAACCCTGTGTTGGTCTTATTGATGGCAGCCATAATTCTTAAAGAGCCTGTGGGATGGATAAAATATGTTGGAATAACCATTGGTATTGCCGGTGCTATGCTGTTAATTCTTTTGGGTAAGAACTTCAACTTGCAGGGAGGAAACACAGAGGGTGATCTTTACATTTTCTTAAACTCTGTTTCGTTTGCCATATTCATTATTCTGGTAAAACCTCTCATGCTGCACTATCATCCAATAACCGTGATGAAATGGACATTCTTTTTTGGTGCACTAATGGTTTTGCCCTTTGGATATCATGAAGTAACGGAAGTAGCCTGGAGCACCCTGTCACTAAATTTATGGCTATGTATTCTTTTTGTTGTTGTAGCTGTAACTTTTGTTGCTTATCTGATGAATGTATTTGCGCTGCGTCATCTTAGTCCTTCGGTAGTGAGTATCTACATTTACTTTCAGCCTGTGTTTGCTACACTTATTTCTATTGCTCTTGGCGAAGCCAGTCCTGGCTGGCTGCATCTGGCTTCTGCTGTTTTGATTTTTGCAGGTGTCTATTTAGTAAGCAAGCAAAAAATAGCCGGTTTAAATAATACTGAGAATAGCTGATGTTGCTGTTATCATTCTGATTACTTTAGCCAAAATTTTGTGAAGAATGATTCGTTCCATGACAGGCTATGGAA
This sequence comes from Bacteroidia bacterium, assembly GCA_037045145.1. Classification (NCBI taxonomy): domain Bacteria; kingdom Pseudomonadati; phylum Bacteroidota; class Bacteroidia; species Bacteroidia bacterium. Next base: position 714,152 of record JBAOIA010000011.1, on the reverse strand, counting down.
AAGCCACCGGTGACTATAAGAGTAAGACCATTTCCGTAGAGATAAAATCTCTTAACAGTAAATTTTTTGACCTGAATTTACGCTTGCCGCATCCATACAAGGATAAAGAAATGGACTTGCGCAGTTTGTTTTTAAAAGAAGCTGAAAGAGGAAAGATGGATGTGATGATTACGATGGAGTCCGATCTTTCGCAACAGGAAAATCTGCTCAATCGTGAAATAATAAAGTCATTACTGACCGATTTAAAAGCAGTTAAAAAAGAATTTTCATTGCCAGATGACAATCTATTGCAAATAGTGATGCAAATGCCACAGGTGGTAAACACCGATTCTGATGAAGCTGATGAAAATGAATGGAAATATATTTCTTCCCTGATCAGTCAGGCAATAGAAAAATTTAATCTGTTCCGTCAGCGTGAAGGGCAGAATCTGCAACAGGATATTTCGCTACGGATGAACTTGATTTTACAATTACTTGAACAAATAACTCCTTTTGAAGAAGGGCGGATAAACACTGTGCGTAGTAAACTAATCAATTCATTAAAAGCTCTTGGAGGAAATATCGAGACGGACAAAAACCGTTTTGAACAAGAGTTGATTTATTATCTCGAAAAATTAGACATCACTGAAGAAAAAGTAAGACTTGCAGAACATTGCCGCTATTTCTTATCTATGCTGAATGATGAAAACAATAATGGTAAAAAGTTAGGCTTCCTCATGCAGGAAATAGGTCGTGAAATAAATACTATTGGCAGCAAAGCCAATGATGCAGACATACAACGGAAAGTTGTTGAGATGAAAGATGAAGCAGAAAAAATAAAAGAACAACTCTCAAATATTTTATGAGAAAGCATTTTCTTTTCTGTGGTCCAAGCGGTAGTGGCAAAACAAGCATTGTTCAACATCTGTTAACAAAATATAGTTTCATGCAGTTCAGTATTTCTGCAACTACACGACCAAAACGTGCACATGAAACAGAAGGTCAAGACTATTATTTTATGACGATTGAAAACTTTCGTAATCATATTGAACAGGATCATTTTGTTGAATGGGAACAAGTTTATGAAGGTCGGTATTATGGTACTTTAAAATCAGAAGTTGAACGCATTGAAGCTATAAACTGTTCTGTTGTTTTTGATGTTGACGTTGAAGGAGGATTAAAGATAAAACAACATTTCGGCAACAACCTGCTTGCCGTATTCATTCGTCCACCTTCAATAGAAAATCTTCGTGAGCGGCTGATTGCACGTAATACCGAAACAGCAGAGTCACTTGAAATTCGCCTTAATAAATCTATCAAAGAATTATCGTACGAAAATCGTTTCGATAATATAATTATCAATGACTATTTTGAACAATCGTGTATTAAAGCCGAAACTTTGGTTAATGCATTCTTGAGTCGCTAAGCATTAAAACACAAGTTATAATTTATTTATTATTAAATTGCCTGAGCAGATAGCCTGTCATTCGAAAATGTTTTTTGTTTATTTGCATTTAAATTACACACATGCAATTTATCAATTCAAATGATTTTGCTGCCCAACTTGATGAGCAGGATAATTTAAAATCATTCCGGCAGAAATTTCTTTTTCCGAAGCATCAGGATAAAGATGTCATCTATTTCTGTGGAAACTCGCTAGGACTTCAACCAAAACAAACACGCGAATATGTTTTACAGGAGTTAAATGACTGGAAAGATTTTGGTGTTGAAGGACATTTTCAGGCAAAAAACCCATGGTATCCCTATCACGAATTTCTGAGAGATAACATGGCACTTATTGCAGGCTCACTGTCGTCAGAAACTGTGGTAATGAATTCGCTCACTGCCAATATTCATTTCATGTTGGTGTCGTTTTACAAACCTACTTCAAAACGTTTTAAAATAATCTGTGAATCATCTGCCTTTCCATCCGACCAGTATGCCTTACAAACACAAGTGAAATTTCATGGCTTCAATCCTGATGATGCCATTATTGAATTGCATCCGCGCAACGGAGAATATACAATCAGACATGAAGACATCCTTTCAACAATAACTAAACATCAGAACGAACTGGCGCTTGTTTTTTTAGGCAACCCCAATTATTATACAGGGCAGGTTTTTGATATGGCTTCTATCACAAAAGCAGGACACGCTGCAGGATCATTGGTTGGCTTCGATCTGGCACATGGCATAGGAAATCTGGAGTTACATCTTCACGACTGGAATGTTGATTTTGCAGTATGGTGCAGCTACAAGTACCTTAATGCCGGACCCGGAGGTGTGGCAGGTGCTTTTGTTCATCAAAAACATTGTAACAACATTGAGTTGATTCGGTTTGCAGGTTGGTGGGGAAACGACCCACAAACACGTTTCACCATGCCGCACGATTTTGTTCCGGTTAAAAGTGCCGATGCATGGCAACTGAGTAATGCACCTGTGCTTCCTATGGCTGCTTTGCGTGCCTCATTAGAAATTTTTGCCGAAGCAGGAATACAAAACCTGATAAAAAAACGCAGGCTGATGAATGACTTCTTACGATTTATCATTAATGACATTATTGGCAAGACAAATTCAGAAAAAAATATTATAATGATAACACCTGAAAATGAAAACGAACGAGCTGCACAGGTGAGTATGTTATGCAAACACAATGGTAAAAAAATACATAGTTACCTGACAGAGCAAGGAATCATTGCCGACTGGCGTGAACCTGAAGTGTTACGCATTGCTCCTGTTCCACTATACAATTCCTTTAACGACATTTATCAATTCGGCAAATGCCTGCATGAAGCTTTGCTTCTAAATAAATAACAACAATGAAAAAAATTTCCATCATAGGTGCCGGTCTTGTGGGTTCGTTGCTGGCACTATATCTTAATAAACGAGGATATAAAGTTACACTTCACGAGCGCAGACCTGATATGCGTAAAGTAAAAATTCCGGCAGGAAGAAGTATTAACCTTGCATTGAGCGACCGTGGTTGGAAAGGTCTTCAGGGCGTAGGCATTGACGATGCAATTCGTCAAATCGGAATACCGATGACACACCGCACAATGCATAGTGTTGACGGAAAAATAACTACACAGCCCTATGGGAAAGACGGTCAGGGCATTTACGCAGTTTCCAGAGGAATTTTAAACTGCACACTACTTGATTTGGCTGAAGCAGGTGGTGTTGAAATTCATTTTAATCAGCGGTGTACCGGAATTACACTTGCATCAGGTGAAATGCAATTTGAGCATTCGGAAAATAATCAGAAATCTTCTCAGCATGCAGATTTGATTTTTGGTGCTGATGGTGCCTTTGCAGCTTCGCGTCTTCAACTTCAGCTTTCAACAGATCAGTTCAACTATTCACAGAGTTATCTTCAACATGGCTACAAAGAACTGATGTTTGTTGCAAAAGCCGATGGCAGTCACCAACTCGAAAAAAATGCTCTTCATATCTGGCCTCGTGGTGGATATATGCTCATTGCACTACCTAATCTTGATGGAACTTTTACAGTAACGCTTTTCTTCCCTTTAAAAGGAAATCCTTCTTTCGAATCGCTTCACAACAAACAAGAAGTTAAAGCTTTTTTTCAAAAAACATTTCCTGATGCTGTTCCATTGTTACATGATCTTGAAGAAGATTTTTTTCATAATCCAACAGGTTCGTTGGTAACGGTTAAGTGTGCACCATGGAGTTTTAAGAATAAAGTAGTTCTTATCGGTGATGCTGCACATGCTATTGTTCCATTCTATGGTCAGGGCATGAACTGTGGTTTTGAAGATTGCAGTGTATTGAACGATCTGCTCAATCAACATGCTGACGATTGGGAGAAAGTAATACTGGAATACGAACGGTTGAGAAAACCTGCTGCCGATGCTATTGGTGAACTTGCAGTTGACAATTTTATTGAGATGCGTGATTTAGTGGGTAAGCCTGAATTTTTATTGCGTAAAAAAATTGAAGGATGGTTCAGTGAAAAACATCCTGACAAATGGATTCCTCTTTACACTATGGTTACGTTTAGCCATATTCCATATCATGAAGCACAGGCTCGTGGTCAGAGGCAAAACGACATCATGAATGAAGTAATGAAAATTACAGATATTGAAAACAAATGGAATAGTGCAGAAGTAGAAAACCAAATATTACAGTTGTTAAATTACACTTAAATCAGAATATCCAATAATTAAAATCAGAAACCTTACTGTGAATTTATATACCTTTACTGCAAATTAAGTTTGCAGTATGAGCTATCCTTTTACAAAGTTTTTCTTTTGTTTTTTTCTTTGTTGTCTTTTTCATGCTGCATGGGGCAACAATACCCTCGAAAAATCTAAAAAAGATACGGGAGTTAATGTTAAAATTAATCTTAACGACTTACTTTCTGATGATGAACAAAGACAAGAACAAGCCGACTCCGCTATTCGTGTTTTTGAAAATATTGAGAATCTACTGGAGTTTAAAAACAACTGGAAACTTAAAATTGGTGATGACACCACTTGGTATAATCAAAACTTAAACGATACCGACTGGGAACAAAAAGCCGACTCCATACGTGACAATGCTAATTACAATACTATAGTTTGGTATCGCATGCATTTTGATGTGGACAGCCATCTGTTAAATCGTCCACTGGCTTTTATACTGCATCTTTATGGTTCAGCTGCCGAGGTTTATTTAGATGGTAAACTACTGAAAAAGTATGGAACTGTTGCAACTAACCTTATAGACGAAGATGCTGTCTTTAATGCTAACCCATTACCTGTTGCCGTAGTTTTTTCTCATCCTCATAACCATGTTTTAGCCATCCGCTATTCTAATTTTCACCGTGCCGGTGCTAAAACCAGTGGGTTTAACATAGGACGAAACTTCTCCATAAAATTCAAAGACCTGAATAATGAAATTGAAGATACCGTTAGCACTTCTAAAAAATTTTCACTTAACATTTTTATTTCCGCTATCTTCCTTACCCTTGCTGTGGTACATTTCATCATGTTTCTCTATTACAGAAGAAAAATAACCAACTTATACTATAGCTTGTATTGTATTGGTATTTTTCTTTTTTCTTTTTATACCTACCATTTAGTAACCTCTACAAACTATGCATCTATTGCCTTCATGTCAAAAACCCTACAATTTATTGCCCCCTTGATTGTAGTGCCAATAGTAGCAATGCTACATACAATATTTTACAACCGTTTCAGAAAAATTTTGTGGTTTATATTAACCTTGTATGCCATCATGATTGTGCTCTATCTGGCATCATTTAAAAATGCAGCCAATGTCCTCATTGGAGTGCTAATGATGATTTCCTTTGTGGAAATTTTGAGAGTGATTATCGTATCTGTCAGAAAAAAAAGAGATGGTGCAAGAGTTTTTGTCATGGCTTTTTTGCTGCCTCTAATACTTTTTATTCTTGCACGTTTATTGCCTGACAATATGAACTTTGCGGGAATATCATTTGAAATTTCAGATTCTGTTATTGTGCTATATGGTATGATTTTGGGACTTCCCTTTTCTGTAGCCTTGTATCTGGCACGCGATTTTGCACGAATGGGAAAAACCTTGACGAAACAAATTGATGAAATAACAGAATTATCCACAAAAACCATTCTTCAGGAACAAGAAAAAAAACATATCCTCGAAAACCAAAAGGCTTTGCTTGAGTCTGAAGTAAAAGAACGGACAGCAGAAGTATTGCAGCAGAAAAATGTGATAGAAACCAAAAACCGGGAAGTTACTGAGAGTTTGCACTACGCTAAAAGAATTCAAGCTGCAATTTTACCTGACATCAATCTGATGAACCAAAGTTTCTCTGATTTGTTTATCCTCTACCAGCCTAAAGACATAGTAAGTGGTGATTTTTACAGTTTTGCACAACGTGACGAAAAAGTAATGATTGCTGCGGCAGATTGTACCGGACATGGTGTGGCAGGAGCATTTATGAGTATGATTGGAATCGCATTAATCAATCAGATAATTAATGAAAAAGGCACTACTGAACCCTCCATAATACTCGAACAACTCAACGAAGGTATTATAACGGCACTTAAGCAACGCAAAAGCGAAATGAATGAAGGGATGGATATTGCATTTTGTACCATAGACAAAAAGAATGGCAATATGCAATTTTCGGGAGCCAACCGTCCACTTTGGCTGATACGTAATAAAGAGTTTTTATCTTTCAAGCCTACCAAAATGCCTATTGGTGGGCAACAAGTCAATAAGTCAGAAGGTTTCCTTCAGCATCATATAAACTTACAACCCGGAGATGCCCTCTATCTATTTTCTGATGGCTATGCCGATCAATTTGGAGGAGAGAAAGGGAAGAAATTTATGATAAAAAACTTAAGAGAAACGCTTTTAACGATTAACCATCTCCCAATGAAAGAACAAAAAAATCATCTATATAACACTTTCATTAAGTGGAAGGGAGTGCAAGATCAGGTTGATGACATTTTAGTAATTGGAATAAAAATATCCTAACTTATGCCAAATAAAATATTATTAGTAGATGACGAGCCTTACATAGAGGATTTAGTCAGACAAAAATTCAGAAAACAGATTAAAGAAAATCAATTTGAATTTGAATATGTGTCTAATGGCAAAAGTGCATTAGAGATATTAAAGAACGATGACAGTTTTGATCTGATGCTTACTGACATCAACATGCCTGTGATGGATGGGCTGACATTGCTTGAAAAACTAAGAGAAAACAATATTCTTACCAAGGCTGTTGTAGTATCTGCTTATGCCGACCTGAGCAACATACGAACTGCAATGAATCGTGGTGCTTTTGATTTTATTACCAAGCCTATTGACCTTTCAGACCTTGAAGCTACCATCAAGAAAACTATTTTAGAAATGGAAATGCTTCGTAAAGGCATTGAAGCCTCCCGTAAACTCGATGATGCCTTACTTCAAAAAGCCGAAGCACAACAAAAAACATTAGAAGCCCTTTTAGAAAAGGAAAAATTAATACTTCAGCAAAACGAACTTCTCGAAACACAGGTTCAGCAACGAACTGCCGAACTACAACAACAAAAAGTTCTTATAGAAGAAAAAAACAAAGAGATTCTCGACTCCATACATTATGCAAGCTATTTGCAACGCGCCATTCTGCCTTCTGAAGAAACATTTTCTTCTTTCTTTAAAGAAAGTTTTGTGTTATATCAACCTAAAGATATAGTTGCCGGAGATTTTTATTGGTTAGAGCCTGTTGAAGACGGGCACATTGTAGTGGTGGCAGATTGTACCGGTCACGGTGTTGCAGGTGCCTTACTAAGTATGTTGGGAATATCCCTTTTGAATCACCTTGTTAGAGATAAAAATATTACGCAACCTGCTGAATTATTAAATCAGCTACGCATTGAAGTTTCGCGATCACTCAATCAAACAGAAACTCATGCTGCCGAAGGAATGGATATTGCCGTTTGCTACATCAATTGCCGTGCAAAGCAAATTACATTTGCCGGAGCTTGCCGCCCTCTTGTATTTGTTTCAGGGAATGAACTTAAAACGCTTTCGGGAAATAAAATATTTATCGGTGGAAATAACAATTCTCAACAGCAGGAATTTATCAATCAGACCATTTCTTTTGACGAGGCAGGTACTGTATATCTTTTTACTGATGGCTATGCCGATCAATTTGGGGGCGATAAAAATAAAAAGCTCATGTCGGGCAAACTCAAAGAATTGTTTTTTGAAAAACATAAGCTACCTATGAAAGAGCAATTAACTTTCTTTTCAGACTATTTAAAAAAGTGGCGTGGCAATAACGAGCAGGTTGATGATGTGTTGTTATTGGGCTTCCGTTGTAAGTAACCTTGTATGGAAAAATTATTTCTGAATAGAAGCTTTTGCATCAGACAGGGAAACTTCATTATGCGAAGCATGATAAATACATTTCCCCCTGTCAAGTATTAAAATTTGTGGTGATTCATGCTGCACTTCATATCTTTTGGCAATTGTGTTACTTAACATTCTGTTATTAAGTAAGTCAAGATAATATACATCAAATTCATCTCCCAATTCCTCAGAAAATTCTGACAATAACACCTTTTTAGCAAATGCACTTACAGAACAGCGTGTACTATGCTTAAAGATTACCTGTCTTTTTGTTTCTGACTCTGCTTCAATGTCAATCAACTGAGTATTGCTTTCTAAAATTTTAAACTCCATATTATAAAAAAACTACTTTAAAATAAAGCACAAAAATACTTAAATTGCCTCTTCTTAAAATCTTTGTTTCACTTTTAAATCTATTACCACTTTTTAAAAAATGTAACTTGCATTTAATTTGATAAATAGAACCATAGGCATTTACCTGAAAACTTATTATTAAACTACCGTTGAATTGGGCTCCTAGGCTTAAATGATTTGTATATTAGCAAATCAAAGAGGTATCAAATGGTCATCTATGACTAAACAAATCTTAACCAACATGTAATCCGGAAGAAATGTTGTTGAAATAGAACACAAATTTCTTTGCATAAAATTTAATAAGAATAAAAATGAAGAAATTATTATTAACTGTCGGATACATTATATCAGGCACAATCTTGTTTGCACAAAACGACACTACAACGGTGCAGGAACAGTCAATATCCGGCTTAGAACAAAAAATTTATGAAATTGAAGATGCCTTGAAAGAAGTAAGAAATCTTTCTGTTTCAGGCTACATCCAAACACAGTTTCAGTATGGCGAAAAAGATGCCTCTCTCAAAGTGGGTGCCACCAACGAGAATAAAGAGAAATCGTATAACAGAGTTGGCATCAGAAGGGGAAGAATAAAATTTGCATACACACGTGGCATCGGCATAGGTGTATTTCAACTTGACCTGACCGAAAAAGGTCTTGGATTAAAAGATGCCTATTTAAAACTTACTGACCCATGGTTAAATTCTCTTTCTGCAAGCTTAGGTGTTTTTGACCGACCTTTTGGTTATGAAATATCCTACTCTTCCTCTTTAAGAGAATCTCCGGAAAGATCTACCATCTTTCAAACTTTGTTTCCAGAAGAACGTGATTTAGGAGCAAAAGTAACACTTCAGGCACCAAAAACATCCCCTTGGAGTATTTTGAAACTAGATGCGGGTCTGTTTGCTGGTAATGGTATTAAATCTGAAATTGATAACCACAAAGATTTTATAGGACAATTAAGTATCAATAATTCTATTAAGGATATTATAAAATGGGGTGCAGGAGTTTCTTATTATAATGGTGGTGTATATCAAGGTAAAAAGTTTGTTTATAAAAATTCAGGCAATGGATTTACTGTTGATTCTAGTGCAAGCAATTTAGGCTCATTTGCCAAGAGAGAATATGTTGGTTTTAATTTATATCTTACAGCCTATAGTACTATTGGACTTACGAAAATTACTTCTGAATATCTTTTTGGAACACAGCCAGGAGCAAAATCAAACAGTAAAAGCCCAAATGCTGCAACCCTACCTACCAACGATGTTTACATGAGACAATTTAATGGTGGTTATGTTATGTTGGTTCAAGATTTTGGAACGTTACCGGTTTCCGCTATTGTTAAGTACGACTGGTACGACCCAAATACAAAATCTAAAGGTGATGAAATTGGAAAAAACAATACCGATGCAGGCGATGTGGCTTTCAATACCACAGGCTTTGGATTGCAGTGGAAAATCAATACCAATTTCCGTTTAACAGGCTATTATGAATTAGTTAATAATGAAAAATGCATTAATCTCAAAGGTTATGAAACCGATAAAAAAGACAATGCTTTTACCTGTCGTCTCCAATATAAATTTTAATCGTAATTGAAATGTAACAGCAAAGTAAGCCCATTACAACATAGGCGGTCTTTCTTTGCAAAAAAATATAGAACAAAAATGAAAAAATCAATTTTAACGGCATTAGTGATTGTCCTTACACTTTCCGGAAGTTATGCACAAAAAGTCAAAGGATCTGACACTGTTTTACCACTAACCCAAGAAGAAATAGAGGCATATAAAAAAGAAAAACCATCTGCTTCAATCTCAGTAACTGGCGGAGGTAGTGGTGTGGGAATTACAGCATTATTAAACGGAACAACAGATATTGCACAATCATCACGCAAAATAAAATTTGACGAAAAACAAAAACTCGCTGAAGCCGGTAAAGCGGTTAAGGAAGTGATTATTGCTTATGATGCTTTGAGTATTGTTGTTCATCCGTCAAACAAAGTATCGCAACTTACACGTGAACAATTAGAAAAGATTTTTACGGGAAAGATAACAAACTGGAAAGAGGTGGGTGGAGACGATATGAAAATAATACCTTATTCGAGAGAAACATCATCAGGGACTTATGAGTTTTTTAAAGAAAGTGTGTTAAAAAACAAAAACTACATGAATGGTATATTGAGTATGCCTGCAACCGGTGGTATTATACAGTCGATAAGTCAAACAAAAGGTGCAATTGGATATGTTGGGTTTGCCTACATTACAGACAAAGTAAAAGCACTTAATGTTTCTTACAATAATGGTAAAACATTTATTGAGCCTACAATAGCCAACGCAAAAAATAAAAGCTACCCTATTGTAAGACCGCTTTACTATTATTACACCAACCTAAGCACAGAAGGAAAGTCGTTCATTGATTTTATTCTAACCCCTAAAGGTCAGAACGTAGTTTCTAAAGTAGGATATATTACTATAAAGTAAGATTATTTTCGAAAACTGCACAATGAATAAAGTGTTAGAAAAATTTGTTGAGAGTTTACTTAAAATAAGCAGTGCTGTTACCGGAATAACAGTGCTGCTTATCATTATTTTTCTTTTTAAAGAGGGGTTAGGGTTATTTAAATCTTCAACAGTGGAGAAAGGATATACATTAGTAGTTAATACACAAAATCCTGTTGACAAGCTTACCGCTGTTGAGATTAAAGAAATATTTGATTCAGAGATTGAAAACTGGAAAGATGTTGGTGGTAGTAATGAAGATATTCGCATTTTCAGATTTGATGAAATCTTTACTATGTACTCTGATGAAGAATTGGGTGATGACTATTCATTATTACCACAAAAGCTGGAAGAAATTATTCAATCCGATTCAACAATAATAGCGTTTTTACCTCTAAAATATGTACCTAAAAATATGTCTGGCATAAAAGAACTGAAAACAGACACAATAAGCATTTCTGATTTCTTTTTGGGGACTACATGGTTGCCTACGGCAACACCTTCTGCACTCTTTGGAATCCTCCCATTAATTCTGGGAACACTTTTAGTGAGTTTTATAGCTATAGTAATAGCCATTCCTTTTGGAGTAGGAGTAGCGGTTTATCTATCAGAGATTGCAAGTGAAAAAGTGAGAAAAATTATGAAACCTGCTATTGAATTATTAGCAGGAATTCCTTCTGTAGTGTATGGGTTTTTTGGATTAGTGGTAATGGCACCAATAGTACAAAAAGCTGGAGGTTTGACCTTAGGAGAAACTGCATTTACAGGTAGCTTAATTCTAGCCATAATGGCCTTGCCCACCATCATCACTATCTCGGAAGACGCTTTAAGAAATACACCAAAGGCTATGCGTGATGCCAGTTATGCCTTAGGCGCCAACCGATGGCAAACCATTTATAAGGTTGTCATTCCTTATGCATCATCAGGAATTTCGGCTGCTATCATTCTGGGTGTTGGCAGAGCAATTGGCGAAACCATGGCAGTGTTAATGGTAACAGGAAATGCTGCTGTAATGCCTCACTCACTTTTTGAATCTGTAAGAACAATACCGGCAACCATTGCAGCTGAGTTAGGCGAAGCCCCAGGTGGTGGCACACATTATCAATCACTCTTTCTTTTAGGTTGTGTTTTGTTCTTAATCACTTTAATCATTAGCATAATTTCAGAAAAAATTTCAGGGAGAAAAATTATTAAAGAATGATTACTTCAAAAAGAACTAAAGAGCAGATTGCATTTGCCATATTCCGCATTCTGGGAATAATAACATTGGGTGTACTTATTTGGATTTTAGGATTTATCTGCTACAATGGAATAAGTGTAATGAGTTGGGATTTTATCTTCTCATATCCTGAAGAAGGAATGACTTCCGGTGGTATTTTTCCGGCAATAGTGGGCACGCTTTATCTTGTTTTAGGCAGCATACTCATTGCTTTTCCACTTGGCGTAATGTCTGCAATTTATACTGTTGAGTATGCAAAAAACAATTGGGTAACTAAACTTATCCGTATAATGACCAACAACCTGGCTAGTATTCCTTCTATTGTTTTTGGATTGTTTGGCATGACTTTATTTGTAAACACATTAGCTTTTGGCGATTCTATTATTGCCGGATCGCTGACACTGAGTTTACTCATTTTACCTGTGGTAATTCGAACCACAGAAGAAGCTCTTAAAGCGGTACCCAACACCTATCGTACTGGAAGTATGGCGCTTGGTGCCAATAAAATACAAACTATTAAAAGAATAATTCTACCAACAGCTTTTCCTAACATCATCACCGGGTTAGTGCTTTCCATTGGAAGGGTTTCAGGAGAAACTGCCCCAATATTGTTTACTGTGGTAGCTTATTTTCTCCCAAAATTACCAAGTAGCATCTTTGATCAGGTGATGGCATTACCATACCACTTATACGTACTAGCAACCAGCGGAACAGATATAGAAAAATCACAGCCTGTTGCTTATGGAACTGCATTAGTATTAATCCTCATTGTTTTACTGATGAATACTATTGCAGGAATTATTAAAAATCAATTTCAAAAAAACAAAAAATGATTGAAGCTAAAAATGTAAATTTCTATTACCATACATTTCATGCATTGAAGGATATAAACATGCAGATAGAAGACAATTCCGTTACTGCGCTCATTGGACCGTCAGGTTGTGGTAAATCCACTTTCCTTCGATTGTTTAACAGAATGAATGACGAAATAGACGGCTCAAAATTAACCGGAGAATGTTTAATCAACAATGAAAATATTTATCACAAATCTGTACAGGTTGATCAGCTGAGAAAAAACGTAGGCATGGTTTTTCAAAAACCCAATCCTTTTCCAAAATCAATTTTTGAAAATGTTGCTTATGGTCTCCGAGTGAATGGTATTAACAATAAACAATTGATAGAAGATAAAGTACAAGAATCTTTAACGGCAGCCGCATTATGGAATGAAGTGAAAGATAAACTTCACAAGTCGGCATTTGAGCTTTCCGGAGGCCAACAACAAAGGCTTTGTATAGCCAGAGCATTAGCCGTGTCGCCCTCTATTCTTCTGATGGATGAACCCGCATCTGCCCTGGATCCTATATCTACAGCTAAAATAGAAGAGCTTATTTTTGAATTAAAACAACGCTACACTATCATCATAGTAACACACAATATGCAACAGGCAGCCAGAGTAAGTGACAAAACAGGATTTTTTATGTATGGCGAGTTGGTTGAACATTCTGAAACTAAAAAAATGTTTTTAGCCCCCGACAAAACAGAAACACAAAACTACATTACAGGAAGATTTGGATAGCAACATATAATAAAAATTTAAAAATTCTTTATTTAAAAAAAATGAAACATACTGAAAAGGAAATTCAACTGTTGAAAGATGAGGTAAAACTAATGTGGAAACTGGTTATCTCACAGCTTGAAAATGCCAAAAAAGCCATGCTAAATAACGATATAGCATTGGCATCAAAAATAATACAGAACGAAAATGATGTAAACAACTTTGAACTAAAGGTTGACAATCTTTGTGAAAATTTTATTGCCTTAAACAACCCTGTTGCCATTGACCTGAGGCTTGCTTTGTCCCTCATTAAAATAAGCAGTAGTTTGGAACGCATTGGAGATTTTACTGATGGCATAGCACGCTTTATAACCGAACAAGAATGTGAAAATATTGATCATGACTTAGTAGAACGACTTGGTATTGAAAAAATGTTTGATATTCTACTGGGTATGCTATTGGATGGTTTTGTTGCCTTTGAGTCAGAACAAACTAAAGTAAGCGAAAAAATAATTTCAAAAGATGATCAAGTAGATGAAATTTACAATAATGTATTTGAAACACTATCCAATCATATTAAAAACAATCCGGATCAAACGATTTGCATGTTGAAACTATTACTGTTGATTCGAAAATTAGAACGAATTGGCGACCATAACAATAATATTGTAGAAGAAATTGTGTTTTTTGTTGACGCCAGAGTACTAAAACATTCCGGGAATAATAACTTCTAAAATAAACTATTAACTATCTTTGACACTGCTATCTCTCCTAAATGAACGAGAATATTCTAATTGTTGATGACGACAAAAGTATTTGTGAAATTCTTGAATTCAACCTCAAAAGCGAAGGCTACATTGTAGATACTGCCTATTCTGCTGAAGAAGCACTGGCCAAACTAAACCCACAAACACAATTAATTTTACTGGATGTGATGATGGATGGTATGTCGGGCTATAAAATGTTGGAAAAGATTCGACTCGATGGAAGTACAATCCCGGTAATTTTTTTAACTGCTAAGAATACCGAAAACGATATGTTAACAGGATTTTCTGTGGGTGCTGACGATTACATTTCCAAACCGTTCTCCATTAAAGAAGTCAGTGCTCGTATTAAAGCCATTCTCAAAAGATTCAAAAATGAAACTACAGAACAAAAAGAAACACTGGAATTTAAAGACCTTGAAATAAATACAAAGAACAAAGAAGCTTTTATCAAAGGAAAACTTATTAACTTAACAAAAACAGAGTTTGAAATTTTACAAAAACTCGCCAAGAACCCAAACCGTATTTTTTCAAGGCAGGAAATTATAGAAGGTGTTTGGGGCAATAACGTATTTGTTACAGAGCGCACAGTTGATGTACATATTACACGATTAAGAAAGAAATTGGAAGAATATGGCAATGTTATTTCCAATCGCTTAGGCTACGGATATAAGTTCGACTTAATGAAACTATGAAACTTTCTTTCAAACAACGTCTTTTTCTATACATTTCCATTGCGTTTGCATTATTTGCACTAAGTGTTTTTTTGTTTGAACAAACTCGTGAAAAGAGATTTAAGTCAGAGGCTATTGAAGGAAAACTGGGAACATATGCCGATATTGTAAATGAAAGTATCGCAAAAAAAACTCCGGATCAGTACATTCTCATTCTAGATAATCTCTCTAATTTATTTCCGGCAAATTTAAGGCTAACCATTATCAATAGAAGCGGTAAGGTGCTTTACGATAATTCTGTTTTAGGATGGAACAAACTTGAAAACCATTTAGGCCGGCCGGAAATTGCTAATTCCATCAAAAACCGAACTGGAACAGATATTAGACTTTCTCACTCCACAGGAAAGGAATATCTGTATTTTGCAAAAAACGAAGGTGATTATTTTGTTCGAGTGGCCCTTCCAAACGATATCCAGGTGCAGAGCTTTTTTAAGTCAGATAATGTTTTTCTGTATTTTACGTTAATGCTGTTCTGTATTTTACTAATACTTGTGAATTGGATTGCAAATAGCTTTGGCAATTCTATAAACGAACTCCGTAATTATGCAGTTAACCCAAAAGCAAAAGCCGCATTAAATTTTCCTAAAAATGAAATTGGTGAAATAGGTAAGGAAATTGCTGAAAACTACAAACAATTAAGAGCTAACAAAAACAAGATTGAGTTAGAACGCGAAAAACTACTGCAACACATCCATAGTTCTCAAGAGGGAATTTGTTTTTTTACGGTTGATAAAAATGCTGAGTTGTATAATGGATTATTTATTCAATACACACATATTATTACCGATGAAAACAGTTCAGACCCTAAAGTTATTTTTGTTGACAGCGCCTTTGAAGAACTGCAGCAGTTTCTAAACAATGATAAAGACAATTATAAAGAGTATAAAATTCAAAAACAGGGAAAAATATTCTCTGTACGGGCTATACTATTTGAAGATAAAAGTTTTGAAGTTGTCATCAACGATATTTCTAAGCAGGAAGAAGTAAAAATTTTGAAACAACAGATGATAAGCAACATTGCGCACGAACTCCGAACTCCAATTACTGGAGTAAGTGGCTATTTGGAAACTGTTTTGGAAAAAAATCTAGATACAAAAACGCAACAATATTTTATTACGCAGGCATTCAATCAAACCAAGGTCTTAACCGAGTTGGTTCAAGACATGAACCTAATCAATAAGATTGATGAAGCCGGATACACCTTTAAAAAGAGTCCACTTGACATTTCTTTTCTCTTAAAGAAAATTCAGGAAGAGTATGCTATTCTGCTTCGAGACAACAACATTACCCTTCACGTGAAGCTGCCTGAGCAAACCATCATCAATGCAAATGAAAGTTTAATAAAATCAATATTTAAAAATTTATTTGACAACGCCATTCGATATGCAGGTAAAAACATAAATATCTTTTTGACCCTGATAAAAGAAGACAAGGATTATTACTATTTTTCATTTGCCGACACCGGGGTCGGGATTTCGGACCAAAAACACCTGCCTCGAATTTTTGAACGCTTTTATAGGGTTGATGAAGGCAGAACCCGAGAAACAGGTGGTTCAGGACTCGGACTTTCTATTGTAAAAAATGCCATAACCATGCATGGTGGAACAATATCTGCAAAATCCAGAAAAGGCGGTGGCTTGGAGTTTGTATTTCAGCTTCACAAGTAACAGTACTTCTGTAGCAACAGGGATTTGAAAATCTATTTAGAAATTGAAATTCTGATGGAGAGGACAAACTGCCTACAGCTAAACCAATCCATAAAAATCATTAATTAAGCATTGACATATTGTCGTGTACTGATTTTTGCTATATCTTTGTAGCCCAATGTCAGACATACTTCATCACGAATGTGGCGTAGCCATGATAAGGCTACTAAAGCCCCTTGACTATTACCATAAAAAATACGGTACACCATTTTATGCTTTAAACAAACTCTATCTGCTGATGGAGAAACAGCATAACCGTGGGCAAGATGGTGCAGGTGTTGCCAACATAAAATTTGATGCCGAACCCGGAACACGCTACATCAGTCGCTACCGGTCTAATGATAAACATGCCATTCAGGATATTTTTTCCAGAATCTACAATAAGTTTAAAGTTGATGTTAATGGTGATGTTTCCAAACTGAATGATACAGCATGGATGAAAAAACATCTTGCCTTTAGTGGAGAAGTTTGGATGGGACACTTGCGCTATGGCACCTATGGCGGCAATGGCATAGAGGCCTGTCATCCTTTTCTGCGACAAAACAACTGGATGACACGCAACCTTGTTGTGGCCGGAAATTTTAACATGACCAATGTTGATGAGTTATTTGAAAATCTGATTCGTATTGGTCAGCATCCAAAAGAAAAAGCCGACACGGTGACTGTAATGGAAAATATTGGTCACTACCTTGATGAAGAAAATGAACGGCTGTACTATGCTTTTAAAGAGAAGGGATATAGCAAGCAAGAAATTTCACCACTCATTGCCGAGCATCTTGATGTGGAAAGTATCCTTAAACAATCTTCAAAAAAGTGGGATGGTGGTTATGTTATATGCGGCATGATGGGTCATGGTGATGCATTTGTGCTTCGCGATCCTGCCGGAATCCGTCCTGCCTATATGTATGCCGACAATGAAGTGGTAGTAGTTGCCAGCGAGCGACCTGCCATTCAAACTGCATTCAATTTATCGTTCAGTGACATAACAGAAATAAAACCAGGCCATGCACTGATAATGAAAAAAAACGGACACATTTCAATGCCGTGCATCAAAGAGCCCGTAGAACGCAAATCTTGTTCGTTTGAAAGAATCTATTTTTCAAGAGGCAGCGATGCAGAAATTTATCAGGAACGAAAAGAACTAGGACGACTTCTCTGTAAAAGTATTTTGCCTGCTGTTGATAACGATTTAAGAAATACTGTTTTTTCCTTCATACCCAATACTGCAGAAGTTGCCTTTTATGGAATGATGCAGGGAATGGAAGATTATCTTCGTGAAGTAAAGAAGAAAAAATTAAAAGCTTTAGGAAAAGAAATCTCTGATGAGAAACTCAATGAAATCCTTTCTATTAAACCAAGGTTTGAAAAAATAGCAATTAAAGATGCCAAGTTACGCACCTTCATCACAAACGATGACGACAGAAGTGATATGGTGACACACGTTTATGATATTACTTACGGTACTATCAGAAAAGGCATAGACAATTTAGTGGTTATTGACGATAGCATTGTGCGTGGCACAACATTAAAAAATTCTATTATCAGAATGCTCGATCGTTTAGGTCCTAAGAAAATAATTATTGTTTCGTCAGCGCCACAGATACGCTATCCCGATTGTTATGGTATTGACATGGCAAAAATCGGAGACCTGTGTGCGTTCAAAGCTGCCATTGCTTTGCTTGAAGAAAATAATATGGAACATATTATTGAAGAAACCTACATGCACTGCAAACAACAACTTGAATTGGGAGTAAATGAAATGAAAAATTATGTGCGTGATTTATATAATCCTTTTTCACCTGAGCAACTTTCGGCAAAAATCACATCAATGCTAAAACCTGAAGACTGTAAATCTGATGTAGAAATAATTTTTCAGAAAATAGAAGACCTGCATACTGCTTGTCCGCAGAATAAAGGTGATTGGTATTTTACAGGAAACTACCCAACCCCCGGTGGCAATAAAGTGGTGAGTAAAGCTTTCATTAACTACATACAGGGAATCAATGCCAGAGCTTATTAATAAGAAGTTCAGTTTTCGGCATTAACCAAAATCACAAGTCTTACCTGTTCAATTTTATTTCCACTTATCTGTTCAACAGTTAACTTGTAGCTGCCAATGGTGAATTGTTCTTTTACATGCGGAATATCTTCAAGATGATTAAAAATCAGTCCTGCCAAGGTGGTATATAATTCTGATTCCGGCAGCTCAAGATTGTATTTCTGATTCAGATAATCAACCTCAAGTCTTCCCGCAAATAAAAATTCTGTTTCCGATATTTTCTGCTCCAGATAAACATCAATGTCATGTTCATCATCAATTTCACCAAAAATCTCTTCAATTATATCTTCAATGGTTACCATACCTGAGGTAGTACCATATTCATCAACAACAATGGCAACACTACGATGATTGGCAGTAAGATGTGTGAGTAACTCACGTGCAGGCAAAGTTTCCGGGAAAATTGATACAGGCAACAAAACTGACATGATACTTTCAGGATTTTTAAACATTTCATAGCTGTGCACAAACCCAATGATGTTATCTCTGGTATCCTGATAAATCATTATTTTAGATAACCCTGTTTCAACAAATTTCTTTCTTAATGTTTCTACAGACTCCTTATTGCTGAGCGAAATAATTTCATTACGCGGTATCATACATTGACGCACCTTTAAGCTATCGAAATCGAGTGCATTCTGAAACATCTGAATTTCTTTATTGTATTCGCCATTGCCACCTGAATTTTCGCTTATCTCTTCAATAAAATTATCCAAATCTACACGACCAAAACCGGAGGTCTCCTCTACAAAATCAACTTTAAAAACATTGCGTAAAAGAAAATGTGCCAGTTTAAGTATCAGCCAAACAATTGGGAAAAGTATAATGTAGCTCAGCCATATAAACCAGGTAAACATGTTGAGTGTTTCGTTAGGGTTAATACTGAATAAAATTTTGGGTAAAAATTCACCTGCAATAAGTAAAAAGAATGTGGTTATTAATGTTTCGATTATCAAACGACTAATTTCACTGTTAAGTTGCTGAGGTAACCACTGTTGCAAATAGGGATTGAGTAAACCACTCATATTGGTACCATAAATAACCAATGAGATATTTACACCTACAAGTATGGTGCAGATAAAACGCGAAGGCGATTTGCTGAAATAAGATAAGATTTTGCCACTCCACTTTCCTTGCTTACTGTCGAGCTCAATTTTAAATTTATTGCTTGACAGATAGGCAATTTCTATCCCTGAATAAAATGCAACAAAAGCAAGCGATGCAAGTATGGCAGGAAGATAGTCGGAAATCATTATCAGGTATTAAATCAATTTAGTGCTGCAAAAGTAATTATCGTGAAGTATTTTGCTTCTCCATTGCAATTCTTTGTTTTCGTCTTATCATAAAAAAAACAAATGCTATAATAGAGATAGCAAAAATAAATACAGCCTGATTGAGTCCTGCTGAAATCAATTTATAGACTCCGGCACATAATGAACCTATGGCTATTATTAGCCATGATATCTCAAGTATTCTCAGTATTTTCATTTTTCTTCAGGTTAATAATGCCTTTGATATTAAATATTTTGTAGCGACTGAAATCCTGATTTGACTCAAAACCGTTGCCATATATTATTTCATCGGCAGTAATTATTTTTACAAATTCGGGAGAGGATATCAGCCCTGTTTTTTCATCCCATTTCAAATATTCTGTCATTAACTTGTCTCCTTTAACATTCACAACCTCCACGTTCTTTTTTGCTTCCATGTTTTTATTAAAATCGTCACGCACGGCATAGTCGCTAGTGAGTGTGGAAGTCACCTTCAGGTTGTCATCAAAAAAATCAATCTTAACACCTTTTGGCATTTCTGTGATAGGCTTGGGCTGCAAATAACGATTCATCTCACCTGCAGATATGCGAACTTTAACTTTACCTGAGTCACTGTATAAAATTTCAAGTCCTTTAGCACTTTCAATAGGTTCAACAATGTTACCTGTAACTAATTTTACTTGCTCTATATCATTTTCACATGACATCATAAGCAAAGATATTATAAAAACCACAGGTATGAACCTCCATTTCATGCGCCAAATTGTCTTAAGTGGTGATCAAGGTGTTTGTACATAAGCTTATCCCACTCATTATCTGTCATTTTTCCAAAAAAAGGATGTGGTTGTTGCGTTACACCTTCGGGGCCTGCAGACTGAAATTTCTGAATACAGGCAATCAGATTTTTCTTTTCTGTTTCAAATTCCGGATTCAGATGGTTGGTTTTAAATTCTGTTGCTGTAGGTAAGTTTGCTTTAAATGCTTTATCATCCAAGGCTGATTTTTTTATTAAACCTCCAAAAAGAATTGCCACCAGGCTGCGTTTAAGTTTCAACTCTTCAAACACCACTTTAAATGGCTGTTGGCAATGCAACAACATTTGCTCTGCCGACATTGTTCCCCAAATAGCTTTTTTTTCCGATTGAACTGCTGCAACACGTGCAACAATTCTTTCGTTATCTTGTTTGTTAAAAAGGCTGCTCATCAAAAGTTGTTTTTGCTAAAATGATAAAGTAGTTTCTTTTGCCAATCAGAAATTTCTACGGCATAAAAATAAAGTAAAAAAATCAGTTATTGGCAGCTCCTTGTCTTAATATAGAAATATGCCCTTTCAGCACAGTATTCAGACTACCGGTTAACAAACAAACTGTAAATGCACGCCATATTTATTTATCATTGCAGAAAGAAATTTAGCATGAATATTTTATTGCTTGGGTCTGGTGGACGCGAACATGCATTTGCACAAAAACTGAGTGAGAGTGCATTACTGAAACACTTATATATTATGCCCGGCAATGCAGGCACTTTACAGTTAGGAACAAACATTTCAGGCAGTATAAATGATTTTGAACACATCAAAAAGACTGTGCATGAGAAGAAAATTGACATGGTTATTGTGGGTCCTGAAGAGCCTTTGGTTAATGGGATTCATGATTTTTTTCTTGCTGATAGCGAATTAAAATCTGTTCCTGTAATTGGTCCGGCACGTTCGGGTGCCAGACTTGAAGGCAGCAAAGATTTCTCTAAAGCTTTTATGTTACGGAACAATATACCCACTGCACGATATGAAACCTTTGACTCAACGCAATTACAGCAAGGTTATGATTTCCTGAAAACACTTTCTGCGCCCTATGTACTAAAAGCGGATGGTTTGGCTGCCGGCAAAGGTGTTATTATTTGCGAAACCATAACTGAGGCAAAGGAGCAATTGCATCATCTTCTCATCAATCAACCTTTTGGTAAAGCAGCAAGCAAAGTAGTCATAGAAGAATTCCTAAAAGGCATAGAGCTCTCTGTCTTTGTTCTGACCGATGGCAACGACTATTGTCTGCTGCCAGAAGCAAAAGATTATAAACGTATAGGCGATAATGATACCGGACTTAACACCGGTGGTATGGGTTCCGTTTCACCGGTTCCTTTTGCCGATGCTGCATTTATGCAAAAAGTAGAAGACAAAATCATAAGACCAACAATAACCGGATTAAAAAAGGAAAACATTTCTTACACCGGATTTCTGTTTATCGGATTGATGAATGTGAATAGTGACCCATTTGTTATTGAATACAATTGCCGTATGGGCGACCCGGAAACAGAATCTGTTTTTCCAAGAATAAAAACAGATTTTATTGAGTTGATGAATAGTGTAGCACAAAAAAAACTACACCAAGTTCAGCTAAAAACAGATGACAGAACTTCTTTTACAGTTATGATGGTTGCTGGCGGCTATCCCGAAACCTATGAAAAAGGAAAAGCCATTTCAGGTCTTGAAAAAGTTAAAGGTGCAACGGTTTTTCATGCAGGAACAATCTTAAAGGATGGTAAAGTGCTATCCAATGGCGGGCGTGTACTTGCTGTAAATGCATTGGGAAATAATCTGGCAGAAGCTCGCGAAAAAGTCTATGGGCAATTAACTGAAATCACCTACGAAAATGCCTATTATAGGAAAGATATTGGCAAAGATTTATTGTAATTTATGCTTGTTTTATTATAAACCCTGTAATAAAATCTTATCCATCGCCTTAATAATCAATAGTTAAGGCAAAAGTCAGCCAGAGGAGTACTTTCTTAAAAATTTTCTATTGTATTGATTATTATGCCAATTATTTACTTACATTTGCGCTCCCAAAACATTTTGTATTTATAATATGATTATTGTTCAAATTAAAGACAATGAGCCTTTGGATAAGGCTTTAAAGAAGTTTAAAAAGAAGTTTGAAAAAACAGGTGTTGTAAAACAACTGCGTTCACGTCAGGCATATGAAAAACCATCTGTTGCCCGCAGAACAGAAGTTAAAAAAGCAATACACCGCACAAAACTTCAGCGCCTAGAGGCCGAAGGCGCAATGTAATTCTTAACAAAAGGCTTTTTATAATTCATTTTGTGGAAGCCTTATTATGAACTGCACCTATTGAATATGCCTTTATATTTGGCATAAACAATAATATGCCTTACGCAAAATTCCTGCGGTTTCTACAATACGAAAAACGTTTTTCGCAACATACTTTAACTGCTTATGGTATAGACCTTAAGCAGTTTTTTCATTTTATGGGCCAAACCTATCAGGCACAGAAACCCGAGGAGATTACCCATTTTTTTATTCGTAGTTGGATAGTTTCTTTATTAGACCGGAAAATAGATTCACGAACCGTTAACCGCAAAATCTCATCATTAAAAACCTATTTCAAATTTTTGATGCGCGAAAAAACCATCAGCCAAAATCCAATGCTGAAAATTGTTTCGCCAAAAACTGCCAAGAAACTTCCTGTAATTGTTGACCGGCAAAAAATGGATCAGCTACTGGATGGTGTAGCGTTTAAAGAAGGGTTTGAAGGTATTCGCGACAAGCTAATTATAAATATGTTTTATCAGACAGGTATGCGTCTTGCCGAACTGATAGGGTTAAAAGATAATAATGTTGACCTCTACAATCTGACATTAAAAGTTTTGGGTAAAAGAAATAAAGAGCGAATCATTCCCATAACACCGGAAATGAAAGAGGCTATAGCTGTCTATTTAAATGAGCGGAACAACATCATTGATGAAAAAATCAAGTCGGAATACTTTTTTATTAAAAATGATGGTAACAAACTATACCCCAAATTCGTTTATAAGGTAGTTAATGTAATGCTCAGTCAGGTGACCACCAACAAAAAAAGAAGTCCACACGTTTTGCGCCACACCTTTGCAACAGAAATGCTCAACAGCGGTGCACAGATAAATGCAATCAAAGAAATTTTAGGTCATAGCAGCCTTGCCGCAACACAGGTCTATACACACAACACTATTGATAAACTAAAAAACATCTACAAACAGGCACATCCTAAAGCTTGATTTCGTATATTTACTTTTCAAAACAGAATATTTGAATGCCCAAAGAATATTTAAAACCACAAAACACCAGCAAAAGGGCAATGCTTGGGTTTTGTACTAAAAACAAAATAGAGTATGAAGATTAAAGTGCAGTCCATCCATTTTGATGCGGACAAAAACCTGATTCGTTTTGTAGAAGAAAAGGTTGACAAACTAAAACAGTTTTACGAGCACATAATAGACGGTGAAGTATTTTTACGTTTGGACAAAAACGTGACACAGGAAAATAAAATAGCCGAAATTAAAATCAGCACGCCCGGTAAAGTACTTTTTGCAAGCGAGCAATGCGCCACTTTTGAGCAGGCTGCCGACAAATCGGTAGAGGCACTAAAACGGCAAATCACTAAACACAAAGAGAAACAAAGAGGATCTTAAAGAGCAGATACTTACAGCCGCTTCCGATAACGAAGCGGCTTTTTTGTTTTATAAATGCATTACATCTGTTTTAAGTATTAAAATTAAATACCTTTTCAAGAATCATTATCCCAAAAACAGTAATGCGTATTTTAAAAATTTAATCGCAAATAATTTTTACTCATCAACACAAAAACCGAATTGTTTTTTTGTTTGCATTAACACAGATTTTCATCAAAACTTTTGCACACAATTACCATTTTAAGAATTTTTTTTGTGCTCAGGTTGTTTACATATTAACAAACATGCTCCATAAAAATTTGCGTATCATTATAAAAAATCAATGCTTGCTAAAAAAAAATTTTTAATAATTACAACAGCAACTTTTATTTTCTCCTCTGAAAATTTAAAACAAAAAGTTTTTTTATTTTTTACTTCGTTTACTTTTTTTCCAAAAAAAATTTTCTTATCTTCAAAAAAGCAGTTAACATTTTTCTGTTGAAAAATATTAAGTAGCATGGTAATCAAAAATAAAATTGTGTTGATATTTCGGAAACAATTTTAAAAAGCGAAAGCGAAAAAATTTTTTAGCATTTTTATGACAGATTTGTTTGACAAGATTAGTAAAAACCGTGGTCCGTTAGGCATGCATGCCAAAGAATCGCACGGCTATTTTACTTTTCCAAAACTTGAAGGTGAGATTTCGAATAGAATGATTTTTCGCGGAAAAGAAAAGTTGGTTTGGAGTTTAAACAATTACCTGGGTTTGGCCAATCATCCTGAAGTTCGTAAAACAGATGGCGATGCATCTATCCAATATGGTTTAGGATTACCTATGGGTGCCCGTATGATGAGTGGTGAAACCGACAGACATATATTATTAGAACAACAACTTGCCGCATTCGAACAAAAAGAGGACGCTATCTTATTAAACTACGGATATCAGGGAATGGTTAGCGCCATAGACTGTTTGGTTGACCGCCATGATATAATAGTATATGACTCCGAGTCTCATGCCTGCATTATTGATGGTGTTCGCCTGCACATGGGAAAACGTTTTGTTTATCCACACAACGACATTGACAATCTTGTAAAGCAACTTGAGCGTGCCACCAAACTTGCAGAAGAAACCGGTGGTGCCATATTAGTTATAACAGAAGGTGTTTTTGGTATGAGTGGCGATCAGGGTAAGCTTAAAGAAATTGTAGCCCTGAAAAGCAAGTTCAACTTCAGACTATTTGTGGACGATGCACATGGTTTTGGTACTATGGGAAAAACTGGTGCCGGCACTGGTGAAGAACAAGGTGTGCAGGATGGTGTAGATATTTATTTTGGAACTTTTGCCAAATCCATGGCTCTCATTGGTGGTTTTATTGCCAGCGATGCTCAGATTATAGAATATTTTAAATACAACATGCGTTCGCAGATTTTTGCCAAAAGCCTGCCAATGCCTTTAGTAGAAGGTGCAATAAAAAGACTTGAGCTACTTAAAAATCAGCCTCAGCTGAAAAACAAACTTTGGGAAATTGTTAATGCACTTCAAAACGGACTCAAGCAAGCAGGGTTTACTATTGGGAAAACACAATCACCTGTGACACCTGTTTATCTTAACGGAACGATTCCTGAAGCTACAAAGCTTATATATGACTTACGTGAAAACTATGACATATTCTGTTCAATGGTTGTGTATCCTGTGGTACCAAAAGGTATTATTATGCTTAGGTTAATACCTACAGCGGTGCATACATTAGAAGATGTAAAATATACAATTGAATCTTTCGGAAAAATAAAATCGAAATTATTAAACGGTGAATATAAGGCAGAGAAAATTGTTGACGTAAACTAAAAATGTAACTTATCAGCAAATGCTGAGTATAACAATATCAATAACCAATAAATAAATAATCATCATGATGAACAATTCAATGATTGAAAGCACTTCAGGTGCTGAAATGGTAGAAGCTAAAAAAGCTGCTCCAAAAAAGAAAGCTGCAAAGAAAAAAGCTGCTCCAAAAAAGAAAGCTGCTACTAAGAAAAAAGCAGCTCCTAAGAAGAAAGCGGCTACTAAGAAAAAAGCAGCTCCTAAAAAGAAAGCCACTAAGAAAAAAGCGGCTACTAAGAAAAAAGTAGTTTCTGCTAAGAAAGCGGCTCCAAAAAAGAAAGCAGCTCCAAAAAAGAAGGCAGCTACTAAGAAGAAAGCAGCTCCTAAAAAGAAAGCGGCTACTAAGAAAAAAGCAGCTCCTAAAAAGAAAGCGGCTACTAAGAAGAAAGCAGCTACTAAGAAGAAAAAATAATCTTCTGAAAACTATAAAAAAGCCCCTTTGCAGGGGCTTTTTTAATTTAAATCTATTACTAATCGTGCATAGGCACATCAGACTCCTGAATAAGAAGCTGCCTATAGAAAGTAAATATCTTAGACTTAGACACAAAGCCTGCATAAACACCTTTTTCAACTACTGGAAAATTCCAGGCGTCATACTCTTCAAATTTTTCTAAAACACGTTCCATATCTTCATCAATGTCTAAAACCAACGGTGGTCTTTGCATCAAATCTTTAACACCAATGCCATATTGCGACTGATCAAACATGACACTCTTTACATCATCAAGTAAAATAATTCCCTGTAAGTGATTCAAAGTATCCACCACAGGAAAAATATTGCGTTTACTTTCACGAATCGCTTTTATCAAATCGCCAAGAGTGGCATTTATATTAATTGTTTTCAAATCAGTTTCTAAGTAATCTCTTAAATTCATTTTACTCATTACCTGTTTATCTTTACTTAAATTAATAAGTCCGCCTTTAAGTGCCAATTGTTTGGTATAAACAGAGTGTGGCTCTACATATCGTGTGGCTAAATACGTTATTGATGTAGTAATCATCAACGGAACAAATAAAGCATAGCCTCCGGTAATTTCGGCAATCAAAAAAATTGCTGTGAGCGGTGTTTGAAGCACACCACTAAGTAATGATGCCATACCAATTACGGTGAAATTTATTTCATTTAACTCTGCCCAACCAAAAATATTTATCACTCGCGAAAATGTAAAGCCCAGCATAGCTCCTGTAAATAATGATGACCCAAACATTCCTCCATTACCTCCACCAAAAACCGTAAATGATGTTGCTACTGTTTTAAGAAAAAACATAAGTAGCGCTGCAAGAATTGGCAGCCACAAGGCATTGGCTTCAAAAAATGTAATATTCTTAAAAATTTCATCGGACTGATTGTGTAATAACAATTGAACACTGTCGTACCCTTCACCATAAAGAGGTGGAAATAAAAATATCAATAATCCAAGTGAGGCTCCACCAATTAATGCCTTAACAAACACGTTTAAAATTTTTGAAAATACTGAGCTGATGAAAAAATATATTTTAATACAGTAAATAGAAAGTATGGCTGCCAATGCAGCTAAAGCGAGATAATAGAGTATGTGACTTGAATTCCATGTGTCAGTTATGAGAACAAAAGGCTGACCGAGATTAAAATATCGCGATAAAAATGCAGCCGTAGCACTTGAGATCAACAGAGGTATCACAACAGGCACCGGCATATCAATGAGCAAAAGTTCAAGTGCAAACACCACTCCTGCAATAGGTGCATTAAAAATAGCTGAAATACCTGCAGCTGCACCACAGGCCAGTAACAATGTTCTTTCTTTAGTAGAAAATTTCAGTTTACTTGCAATATTGCTTCCTATAGCTGAGCCGGTAGATGCAATTGGAGCTTCAAGACCTGCCGAGCCACCAAAACCTACTGTAAAAATACTGCTGATCATTTGTGAAAACAGTTTGTGCCTGGCAACAACACTCGACTGCTTGGAGATATTATAAATCACTGCCGTCATTCCCCTACGTTCATTCTTTATTTTCATCAGTTTCCAGAATGTAACCGTAAGTAATATTCCTATTGCCGGTAAAATTAAAAACAACTCACTATAGCCTGAATCAAAAACCAAATGCTCGGCAATGTGCTCCATCAGCATTACACCCTTTTTTAATAAGGCTGCACATAAAGTGGTCAAAGCACCAATCAATACACTGATAAGTACCAAATAGGTTCTTTTACCGTAAACCGAAAAATTAAATGATGAAAATTTCATTCAATCAAAAAAACAAACATTAACTGAGCTAACAAATATATTGAAATCACATCATTGAAGTTTTTTAAACGACTAACTATAAACAAAAGACTTCAATTCTACAACTGACAAAATTTTGACTTCGCATAGTAAGTCGCACTCCTTTGCGCTCCTGTCAGGTGAAATGTACTCTTCAACAAGCGCATTTATAAAACGGATTTCGTTGTCTGGAGCCATCTGACTTTCAAGGTTTGAAAAAGTGATTTGCTCCCGACCTATTCCTGTTAGTATGGGCATGGCTATGGTCAATTTTTATTATCTAAACATTCAACATTATCCCTATATTTGAACATGTTTTTGAAATTGTTTTTTTCACAGGCTGCCGTTAGTGGCAAGTTTATGGTGACAGTGCATCAAATTTACGAATAGACAGAAATCGAAACCGTTAGCAACAACACAACAAATAATGTATAAATTGCTCAGACAAATTATTAACTCGAAAAAATAATGAACTTGGAAACAACATTAAAAGGACATTTCCTTAACCTTTACCATATGGCACTTTCAGACACTGAAGTGGACACAACAGAATTAGAAATACTTTACAAAATCGGTGAGGAAAAGGGCATTTCAAAGTTAGAAATTGACGAAGTTGTTGTTCGTCCAGACACTATAAAATTTTCTCCGCCCGAAAGTGTGCTTGAAAAAATTGAAAGCCTTTATGACTTTGCACGAATTGCTTGGGCTGACGGAAAAATTGACGAAAATGAAAAACGAGTAATGACAATGTTTTGCAGAAAATTTGGCTTTGAGAAAGATAATATCCCTTCCATAGTTGAATTCTTATTAGACGAAGTACAAAAAGGAACTTCAAAAGAGGAAATATTTAAAATCGTTTCAGAAAATCTTTAATTATGGATTTATCACAAATAAAAAAAGGACTTTTTGCTGTAAAAGAAACAACCGAAAAAAAAGAGGAAGTTTCAGTTCCAAAACCAACAGAAACGATTAAGATTACCTATACTGATTACGGTTTTCAGCAAGCAAGTCGTCTCGGAGGTACAACCCCGGGACTTAGAGTTTGTTTACAAAAAATATATCACGACTTTAAACAGGAGATAAAAGATGATATTGCAAAGCAAGATGAACTCAAAAGACCATACAAGATCAAGATTGAAGAATACAAAGGTGATATTGAACGACTTAAAAAGAAAATTGAAAAAGTAAAAACAGAATATCTGCCAAGGGTAAGGCAGAAAATTGAGAACTTAAAAGAAGAATTATCACACATCAAAAAAAATCCACAAGAGGTAACAGGCAATGATGCAGGAACTGCAAGTTTTTTTATAGGAGGGATTATTCTTCTGTTTTTGACAGTTTATCTTTTCATATTTTATAGTTCCGCTTCTTACTCTGCATTTTTTAAAGAGTTTTCACTAAATGAAATTGGAGTTGCCAATTCCATTTTTGATGCCAAAGCACTATCAAAAGCGATGAATGATGGCGTTACAGAACTTGCGTTAATTCTGACAATTCCCTTTGTGTTTTTAGGCTTAGGCTATTTGATTCATAAATTTCAAGAACAAAAAAACTATTCTAAGTATATCAAGATTGCAATGCTAATTTTTATCACTTTTATTTTTGATAGTATTTTAGCTTATGATATTACTGAAAAGATTTACAACATAAAAAAGGACAATAGTTTTAATAATATACCCGACTACACTTTTTCAATGGCTTTCCAATCTGTCAACTTTTGGCTTATCATTTTTGCAGGTTTTATTGTTTATGTAATTTGGGGCTTTGTATTTGACTTTGTAATGGAATCATATGCTAAAATGGACAAAGTGAAAGTTGCTATACAAGAAAAAGAAAAACAAATTAAGGATGCAGAAGCAGAACAAAAAGATTTTGAAGTTCAAATTGATAAAATGACACACACCATTGATGAAAACAATAAGGAGATAAATAAACTAAATAAAGTCCTTGAAAGTTCAATCATACCGAGAGAGTTTGAACACGATATTTTTAGTTTCCTTACTGGTTGGATGGCTTGGATGAAACAAAGTGGAAAAGCACATAACGATTTAGATGAAGCAGACAAACTAACGCACGAGTTTGTCAAGGTTACGCTTTATAGTTTAGAAACAATACACACTAATTAATATGAGAATTTACGTAATAATTTTTTCGTCTTTGCTTCTGTTCAGTTGCGGTTCAGGAAATAATGATAAGTCAAGAAATGAAGTAGAGCAAACTTCTAATAATGTAGTGGTTCAGCCTGACCAACTAAATATTACATTACTGCTTGACTTATCAGACCGAATTGACCCAAAAAAATATCCAGAAAAACCAGAGCATTTTGAAAGAGACATTGCTATTGTAAAATACTTTTCGGAGTTGTTTGTAAAAGATATGGAAATGCGAGGAACATTTATGGCTAAAGGGAAATTGAAAGTAATTTTTAGTCCTAAACCACAAGACCCAAATGTGAATTTGCTTGCAGAAAAACTATCTGTTGATTTATCCAATATGGGCAGTAAACAGAAAAAGGATGTTCACGATAATTTAACTAACAATTTTACGGAGAGTGTAACAAAAATTTACAATGGAACGCTATCACAAAGCAAATGGATAGGTTCAGATATTTGGAGGTT
The DNA here is from genome assembly GCA_037045145.1 of Bacteroidia bacterium. Taxonomy (NCBI): domain Bacteria; kingdom Pseudomonadati; phylum Bacteroidota; class Bacteroidia; species Bacteroidia bacterium. The sequence continues at coordinate 682,990 of JBAOIA010000011.1, read as the reverse complement.
TTTCAAAAATGATGTAAAAGATTATTGCGTTGAAACCAAACCGAATTACCGCAATATACTTGTTATATTAACAGACGGTTACATTTATCACCGCGACTCTAAAGACCAAAATGGAAATAGATATGCCTACCTGTTGCCAGAGAATATTTCAAAATTCAATTTACGCAAAAATCAAAATTGGGAACAAGAACTAGATAAACAAGACTTTGGTTTAATTGCTAAACGAAGCGATTTAAATAATTTGGAAGTATTAGTGCTTGAAATTTCGCCATCACCAAGTTACAAAGATGATGAAGACATTATTAAAGCTGTTCTTGGAAAATGGTTCAAAGAAATGAAAGTAAAGAGGTATGGTATGTATAACTCTGACCTACCACAATATACAAAACAACACATTGACCAATTTATTAAATGACATTAATATAAATAGTGAAAGACAGAAACCCAGCCTGTAACAAGTAGTTTTGCAAGAGCTGGCTCGAAGTACACATCAACATTTGTACTGACAGGTCGCGCTCCTTTGCGTCCATGACAGGTGAAATGACGAACAGACAATCATATAACATAACTGCCAACGATTAATAAAAACAAACCGAATGGAAAAAATTAAATGCACACACTGCGACACAGACAATTTAGTAACTGCCAAATATTGCTCACGTTGCGGTTACGAACTTCCTAAAGTTCAATCAGAAATTACAACTAATGCTATTCAACAACCTACTCCAAAAAAGAAGCTATCTGTTAAAGGAATAATTGGTATAGCTGTTGGTATTGGGACAATGTTTGCAGTTCAACAGTTTTTATTCAAAACACCTTCATACGACAAAGTGATGATGCAAATAGCAAGTGAGTTAAACAAAACTTGTCCAATAATGGTTGATGCAGAAACACGACTTGACAATGCAATAGCACTCCCTCCGAATGTTTTTCAATACAATTACACTCTTGTTAATATGGACAAAGTTTCAGTTGATACCAACGAGTTGAAAAACAATCTTGAGCCGATAGTTATTAATACTGTCAAGACAAATCCTCAAATGCAGTTTCAGCGTGACCATAAGACAACAATGAATTACTCCTATAAAGACAGAAGCGGACAATTTTTGTTTATGATTTCAGTGACTCCAGACAAATATGAGTAACAAAGGACAGAAACACCTGCCGCTAATTTGGGCTCCTATGTAAATCCCTTCGTCCTGACTTGGAGTTAAAGTTTTCTTTTTGAAGAGGAAAGCTTTTTTGAATAATGCCTTCCTGCTTTGCAAGCAATTCTTTGTTGGTTTTCAAATGTCAATTATTTTCCGGCTTCATTATAAAAGCCTTGTCTTTTTTTGTTCTTTTAATAAGGCTGCACATAAAGTGGTCAATGCACCAATCAATACACTGATAAGTACCAAATAGGTTCTTTTACCGTAAACCGAAAAATTAAATGATGAAAATTTCATTCAATCAAAAAAACAAACATTAACTGAGCTAACAAATATATTGAAATCACATCATTGAAGTTTTTTAAAACGACTAACTATAAACAAAAGAATTCAATTCTACAACTGACAAAATTTTAAATAAAATTGGTGAAAGTGAAAGTTGTTTAAAACAATTTGCTGTTATACTCAATACAATAGCACTAAAGCATGAACTTAAAAAGCAGAATTCTTTTTTGTTATCGGCAATTGATATACATTTGAAGCATAGCCGCTTTTTATGTCACCAAATCAAGCATTAATAAAATCCAAACTTCCTAAAACCGGAAACAGTATTTTCAGTGTCATGTCGGCACTTGCCAACGAATATGATGCCATTAACCTATCACAGGGTTTTCCTGATTTTGCTATCTCGACCGAACTCATCAGCTTGGTGACCAAGTACATGAAAAAAGGCATGAATCAATATGCACCCATGCCCGGTATCATGCCGCTTCGCGAAGAAATTGCTGCTAAAATAGAAGCACGCTTTAGCGCAAAATACAATCCTGAAACTGAGATTACCGTCACTGCTGGAGGAACACAAGCAATTTACACAGCCATAGCATCTGTAGTGCGCGATGGTGATGAGGTAATTATTTTTGATCCTGCATACGATTCCTATGCACCTGCTGTTGTACTTGCCGGTGGCGAACCTGTACATGCTGAGTTAAAATTGCCCGACTTTCATATTGACTGGAATGAGGTGAAAAAACTCATGAATCAGCGTACCAGAATGATTATAATTAACACACCACACAATCCTACAGGTGCTATTTTAAGTGTTAAAGATTTTCAGATGCTTGAAAAAATTACCGCCAAGACAGACATTTTTGTTTTGAGTGATGAAGTGTATGAGCATGTTATTTTTGATGGCTACGAACATCAAAGTGTGGCACGGTTTCCAAAATTGGCCGAGCGTAGTTTCATTGTTTATTCCTTTGGCAAAACTTTTCATACCACAGGATGGAAAATGGGATATTGCATTGCACCGTCAAAGTTGATGGCTGAATTCAGAAAAGCACATCAGTTTATGGTTTTTAGTGCCAATACACCCATTCAATATGCCTATGCAGAATTTATGAAAGATGCCAAAAACTATTCAGGAATAGAAAAATTTTATCAGGATAAAAGAGACTATTTTTTAAAACTGATTCAAGGTACTTCATTTAAACCATTGGCCTGTTCGGGTTCGTATTTTCAATTGCTTGATTACAGTAAACTGAGCGATGAAAAGGACATGGACTTTGCTGTAAAGCTGACAAAAGAATACGGCATTGCCTCCATTCCGGTTTCTGCATTCTACAGAAACGGTACTGACCATAAACTTTTGCGGTTTTGTTTTGCCAAAAGCGATGAAACACTGGAAAGAGCTGCATCCCGACTGCTTAAAGTTGGAAAAAATAGGTAGTGTTTTAGTGCCAATAAAATATAACTTTGCCTGAACCAACAATATCATACCATGAGTACGCTAAGAGTAACAACTGTTCAGACAAAACTACACTGGGAAAATCAGGCAAAAAACTTAAAACATTTCACCACGCTGCTTAAAAGCATTAAGGCAAATAGCACTGATTTGATTGTACTTCCCGAAATGTTCAATACAGGATTCAGCATGAATGCTGCAGCACTGGCCGAGAAAAGTGATGGTCCTTCCATGCAGTGGATGCAAAAAATGGCAGAAACAAAAAATGCTGTTGTTTGCGGAAGCCTCATTGTTGAAGAAGGTGGCAGATATTATAACCGCTTGGTTTGGATGACTCCCGGTGGTGCCCATGCACACTATGATAAAAGACATTTGTTTACCATGGCAGGTGAGCAAAAATTTTATCATCCCGGAAACAAAAAACTAATACTATTATACAAGGGATGGCGTCTTTCTGTTTTTGTTTGTTACGACCTTCGGTTTCCGGTGTGGATGCGCAATCAGAACGAATATGACTGTGCCATTGTTGTAGCCAACTGGCCCGAGAAACGCAGCTTTGCCTGGAAACAATTGCTCACTGCCCGTGCTATCGAAAATCAATCGTTTGTTGTGGGTGTTAACCGTATTGGAAAAGATGGCAATGACATTACATATACGGGCGACACAATAGTGCTTGACCCATTTGGTAAAAAAATAAGCAAGACCAAGGCAGGCATTGAAAGTATAGAAACTGTGAAACTCGATTTTGATGTTTTGGAAAATGCCAGACATAGCTTTCCGGTAATCAATGATGCCGACAGTTTTACCATTAAACTGTAATGAGTAAAATTAATTTCGATTGTTTATTATCTGAGTTAGTCATCACTTTTTCGCGCAGTTCGGGCAAAGGCGGACAGCATGTCAACAAAGTAGCCACCAAGGCTGAATTGGCTTTTGATATCAATGGGTCAGAATGTTTAAATGAAGAACAAAAGCAACTCATTAAAGAAAAGTTGACAAATAAAATCAATGAAGCCGGTTTGCTTAAATTGCAGAGCAGCGAATCGCGCAGTCAGTTGGGCAATAAAGAAAATGTATTAAAAAAATTCAAAGCTCTGATTGAAAAATCTTTGAAAAAGCCTGTCAAGCGAATAGCCACATCAAAACCATTACAGGCAACAGAAAGCCGATTGACTCAAAAACGAAGGACCTCTGAAATAAAAAAACTCCGTCAAAAAAAGTCAGACTAGTACCAAAAAATGGTATTAATACTTAGACACATTTTCTCAAACCAAAATACTATACGACACAATCACTCAACAGAAGAAAAAAGCATAGCATGATGAACCACTTTTTACTCTTTGAAACCATTCTTTATGTTAAGAACCAGCAGGAAAGTGCAGTTTTTTATACCAAGCTATTCAGGCAAGAGCCTGCCTTAAATGTGCCGGGCATGACAGAGTTTATACTTGCCCCTAACTGTAAACTTGGATTGATGCCAAATTATGGTATAGCAAAAATTCTTTCAGATAAAACCCCTCATCCAAATCTAGGCAATGGAATACCCAGATGCGAACTTTATTATTATGCTGAAAACATTGAACTTGAGTTTGACAATGCAATAAATGCAGGTGCACATTTGATTAGTCCAATTATTGATAGGGATTGGGGCGACAGAGCTTGTTACTTTTCCGACCCTGATGGTCATATCATTGCTTTTGCCCAAAAGATTACCAATAAAGGATAATTTACTTTCCTTTTATTTATTATTGACTTACTGTTTTATCAACCTGACAGGCAAAACCATGCATTTTCTCTGCCTGATCTTTATTGTTTGTGGCTTTTAGATAGGCATCTGAATGTACCAGAAAATGCTCTTGTCTGCTTCTGTTTTTTTTCTTGCTATTAACAAAAGAAGCATCACACCTGCAATTACAATTAGCTTTTTCATCTTATTTGTTTATTATCTATAGAAGTCAAAATCAAGCGAAACAAATTTTATCAATTATGAAAATCAACAAGGTTATTTTCAAGAACTGTTCTTGTTGCTACTATCAATAAAAAATAGTTATTTTATCAAACTCACTTCCTTACCAAACTGACGGGCAAAGCCACGCATTTTTTCTGCCTGATCTTTGTCGTTTGTGGCGTTTTGATAGGTATCGGCCATGCTCATATACATTTCAAAAAAGAATTGTTGCATCTCTTCAACCATCATTTCCTGTGTCCATAAATCAATGCGCATGGTGGTTTGATCTTTCTTATCAAACAATGCCAGCATCATGGCCTTACACTCTTTGTCGCCCTGCATGCCACTGTCTTCGGCATTCCAATGCAAGGCCACAGGCTTGTTGTTATCGTCTAAGCTGACTGTAAATTTTATTTCTGATTTTTTCATCTTTTTGATTGTTGCTATTTTAAATTTAACTAAGGTTTATATCCTGATTTTTCAAGAATTTTCTGTGCATCTTTTTCGGCAAGCAGCTCTTTTAATGTAGAACGATTGTTTTTCATATAGGCACTTACAATCTTCCATCCCAACCACTGTGCTGTGCGTGATGGAGCGCCTTCGGGAAAACCTTGTGTAGTCTGCCCTTCGGCAATATATTTCATATACTCCATTTCGCGTGTAGAATAAAACAATTTGTTTTCAATAAAGAATGCCCACATTTGTTTGCTGTTATTGTTGCACCACTCCAACTGTTTTTTACTGTATCCTGTCAGAATAGTGTCTTGCATTTGAGGCGCCATAACCGAAGTAAAATACCATTGCTTTCCATAATAAATCATACGACTTAAAAATTCGTTCTTCTCTTCATCTACATCATGTTCACTCTGATACCAGCCTTTTATTACATCACATAAAATATAATCTTTTGAAAAGTGTTGATAGGCATATTGCGGAATTCCTATAGATGGATAAAACTCACAATCACTACCTAAGTACATGTCGAGCCCAATACCAATGGCACTATCTGATGTAATAACAGCATAGTTAAATGCAGAAAGAAATGTAATCAGATGCTTTACAGGTTGTGTGCCTAACTCATTTTTATAGTTGCTTAAAAAAACTTCTATTTCAGAAAACAATTTATCTTTATCGGCAGAAGAAAAAACTTTTTCTACCCGTGCATGAATGTCTTTTACATCTTTATCGCTAACAAATTTTTGAAGACTGAGTGCTAGTGCAGCACTGTCTGCTGGCGGCAGATGTATTATTTTATTTACAAACAGATTGAAAAAATAGGGATATTGCTGACTCCAGTTTACCACATGCAGTGGGCTGATGCTGTCAGCAGAAAACAACACCTCATCGAACTTTAAATGTGTGGTCATAGCTTCTGTAGGCTGTTTATCTGCATTTGGTCTGTTCTGACAGGAAAAACTCAACATCAACACTGTTGATAGTAAAAGATAAACATTATGTCTGACTGTAAAAAATTTCATTAATTTTGTCTCGAATTAAAAAACATAAAATAATGAGAGCAAAAGTATCACTAATTGCAATAGCCTTTGTGGCTGCTTTTCAATTTGCAAAAGCACAGGACAATAAATTTAATTTCGGGCTTAAAATTTCTCCAACAGTAGCCTGGTTTAAAGCCAGCGATAATTTAGATAATGATGGCAGCAAAATAGGGTTTGCCTACGGTCTGATTGCTGATATTAATTTTACCAATAACTATTCTTTTGAAACTGGAATTGATGTAACCTACCGTGGTGGCAAATTAAAATATTTGGATACCTATAAAATGAAAACTGTGTTACAATATATTGAACTCCCTTTAACCTTAAAGCTAAAAACCAATGAAATTGGTTATATGACTTACTTCGGTAAAGTTGGTTTTACTACAGGTATTAACATCAGAACTGATGGTGATTTTAAAAAATCTGATATCAACCCATTAAATATGGCTTTAGTTGCGGGTATTGGTACACAATATTCACTAGGCGGAAAAACAGCTTTACTTTTTGGTATAACTTTCAATAATGGTTTTTTGGATGTAGTAAAAGAAAAACATTCAAAAGCAACCTCAAACTTTTTAGCTGTTGATTTAGGGGTAATGTTTTAAAGTTCAAATAATATATTTTCGAAGCCGTCTATCAATAAAGACGGCTTTTTTTATACATTGCAGCATTGGTAACATTAACATACTTTTGCTTCACAATAAATTACTATGCATATAGCACTTGCCCAACTCAACTTTCATGTGGGCAACTTTGAACAAAACACTGCCAAAATAATTGATGCCATTAAAGAGGCTGAAAAAAAAGGTGCAGCACTAATTGTATTTCCTGAACTTACTATTACAGCCTATCCTCCACTTGACTTTCTTGAATTTGACGATTTCATCAATCGTTGTTATCAGTCCATTGAAAAAATTGCCGCACATTGTGAAAACATAACAGCCATTGTTGGTTGTCCCTCGCGCAATGCAGTGCCTGAAGGAAAAAGTTTGTTTAATTCGGCCTGGTTCATTCAAAAAGGAAAAGTAAAATCTGTTATTCATAAATCACTATTACCCACTTATGATGTATTTGATGAATACCGCTATTTTGAATCAGGGCGAAAGTTTGAATGTATAGAACTTAACGGAGAAAAAATTGCTTTAACCATCTGCGAAGACTTGTGGAATGTTGAAGACGACCCACTCTACATCCATTCTCCAATGGAAGAGTTGATTAAAGAAAACCCTTCTTTCATTATCAATATTGCAGCATCGCCATTTGATTATAAACATGCACATCAGCGAAAAGCGATTTTAAGACGAAATGTAAAACAGTATAAAATTCCATTGCTTTATGTCAACCATGTAGGAGCACAAACTGAAATTATTTTTGATGGTGGGTCATTAGCCTATGATGCTACGGGTAATTTACTTTATGAGGGGTCTTATTTTAAAGAAGAACTTATTTATCTCAATACAAAAAACACTACTCCCATTATTGAAAAGCAAACCGAAAAATATGAATTAATTTATCAGGCATTACTGATGGGGATAAAGGATTATTTTTCTAAAATGGGATTTAAGAAAGCGTTGCTTGGTCTTTCCGGTGGTGTTGACAGTGCCATTGTTACGGTGTTGGCTGCCGATGCTTTGGGTGCAGAAAACATTTTACCAATCATGTTGCCTTCTGCATTTTCTAGCGGGCATTCAATCTCCGACTCCGAACAACTTTGTCGGAACCTGAATATTATGGTTGATAAAATGGAAATAAATCCATTGTATGAAACGTTTTTAAAAACGCTAAAGCCTTTGTTTGGTGATAAGCCTTTTGATGTGACTGAAGAAAACATTCAGGCACGCATACGAGGAACATTACTGATGGCAATGAGTAATAAATTCGGTCATATTTTACTTAATACAAGTAATAAAAGTGAACTTGCCGTTGGTTATGGAACCTTGTATGGCGA